>JAZNLK010000136.1:0-85121 GCA_045579055.1 Clostridia bacterium | reverse complement strand
AATGATGCTCAGAATGTTTATGAAGTCAATACCCATAGCGTTAATAGAGGCGGCGACGATAGACGGAGCAAGTGAGTTCCGAATATTCTTCTCCATAATTGTGCCACTATCGAAGGTGGGAATTGTAACAATAATGCTGTTCACATCGTTGGCATTGTGGAACGACTGGCAGCAATCAATGTTGTATATTGACCACGGTGACCTGACATCCCTTCAGTATATGCTTTATAGGGTTATGAATAAGGTTAATCTTGCCAAAGAGTATGCAGGGGTTGCGGTACAGACAGAAAAGCTACCCAGTGAGAACCTGAGAATGGCACTATGCGTTGTTGCGGCAGGACCTATGCTTCTGGTGTTCCCCTTCTTCCAGAAGTACTTCAGCAAAGGTATTGTTGTTGGGGGTGTTAAGGGTTGATTGAACATAAGTTAAACATTCCGCAGCTTGGTTGGAAGAATGTTATAGACATTGAAGACAGACGAGAAGTTTTCTGGAGCGATTATCTCATTGATAATGACAGAACAACGGCAAGATTGACCGTAAACAGACCTGTGAAGCTTGAACCTCCTGTGGTTATGGATGCTCCCTGGGAGGGTGACACAATAAGCTATCCCAATATTCTGAAGGTTCACGGCAAATACAGAATGTATTATCAGACCGGATGGACAAATTACGAAACAATGTCGGGTGCTGAAAAAATGTTTCTCTGTATGATGGAGAGCGAGGACGGCATCAACTGGAACAGACCGAATCTTGGTGTTTGTGAGTTTAACGGTTCAAGGGATAACAACATAGTGATGAAGGAAAGCGAAGAAAACAAGCTGGATAATTTCTTCATCTTTTATGACGAAAACCCAGCCTGTCCCGCAGACGAAAAATTCAAGGCGACTTCGGAGATTGAAAGAGATGACCTTGAATTTCCCGATAACCGCGAATTGTGGTGCTATGTGAGTCCTGACGGAATACATTTCAAGTGTGGTTGGAAGATGACCGACGGGTCGGTGGAAAACGGCGGGATATTCGATTCAATGAACGTTGCGTACTGGGACAAAGACAAGGGAAGGTACGTTGCTTATGTGCGAGGGCTTCACGACGGCCCCGGCAGAGGTACCGCAAACGGTCTGAGAGATGTTCGGTATATGGAATCGGCTGATTTCAAAAAATGGACAAATCCCGTGATTCTGAGCTATGGTGAGGCGGATGATGTTGAAATATACACAAACAATGTGATGAGATATTACCGTGCGCCGCATATTGTGATTGGATTCCCCACACGCTATACAGAAAGACATTGGCTTACAAGGAATTTTGAATTTCTGGGCGGCGAAGAAAATGTTGAATTGAGAAAAAAGGCAATGCAGACTTCTGCGAGACACGGTTTTGTGTTGACGGACGGATTGTTTATGTCATCCCGTAACGGTCTTGATTGGTATCGTTTTGATGACGCGATGTTCACGGCGGATGCGGAAAATGCTTACAACTGGAACTACGGTGACGGCTATCCGGCTTATGGTATGATTGAAACACCACGTGCCTATCCCCACAAAACCAATGAACTTTCAATGTACCTGATTGAGGGACACGGAAAGATAAGACCTCAGAGGATGTACAGATACGTGACCCGTCTTGATGGTTTTGCATCATATCACGCAGATTATGAAGAAAAGAAGGTTGTGACAAAACCCTTGTTCTTTGAGGGTGAACAGCTGACACTTAACTTCAAAACATCCGCAAGAGGCTACATATTTGTTCGTGTTCTTGATTGTTACGGCAAGCCTTTTGAGGGATATCAAAGCTACGAAATATTCGGCGATGCCTATGACCGTCCGGTATTATTCGACAGCGACGCAGAGCTTTCAAAGCTCAGAGGCAAGCCAATCCGTCTTGAATTTGTAATGAGCGATGCGGATATTTATTCAATGAAATTTAATAAGGAAAAATAATATAAATTTTAAGGAGGAAAAGAAAATGAAAAGAATTATTTGTTTGTTACTCTGCTTGGTGATGGCATCAGGACTTATGGCAGGGTGCGGCGAGAAAAAAGAAGATGGTATTACATTGCGTTGGTATGCACGTATCAACAAGGAAGCTGACTGTGATGAGGTTTTCGAAAAAGCTTCGGAAATGGCACAGGAAAAGATAGGGGTTAAGCTGGACATCATTCCCCTTGAAGACTACAATTCAAAGATATCTGTTATCAATGCCAGCGGCGAGGACTTTGACATTGTGTATACATCAAGCACAGTTAACAATGTATATGAAAATGTTGCCGACGGCAATTTGCTGGAGCTTGATGAATTGCTTCCCCAGTACGCACCGAATCTCTGGAAAGAAGTTGGCGAGGACGTTTGGGACGGTATTAGAATCAACGGTCATATTTATGCGATTCCCAATCAGCAGATTTTCGCAAGGGGCCCCGGTTTTATGATTCCCACACAGAACATTGAACTCCTGGGTCTTGATGTGGAGGAAATGCAGAACTGGACTCTGGCAGATTTTGAACAGTACCTTCAGGCTATCAAGGATAAGACCGGCAAATACGGATATGTTGCCTCCACATGGGGTGCAGACGGCTGTCAGCTTGAGGGCTTTGAACAGGTGCTTGGCGGGGGTCTTCCCGGCGTAATTCGCTTCAATGAAGAAAATCCCGAAATAATAAACCAATATGAATCCGAAGAATACAAGGAACATATTCGCATCCGTACCGAGTGGGTAAAGAAGGGTCTTGCCGCTCCTATGGAGGTTACTGAAAATGATGTTGTGAAGTATGCCAAAGGCGAGGGCGAGGTTATTCCCTGGCTTCTGTTTATGAACACCTATCTCCCCGGATGTGAAGCTACATACAAGCAGAACTACGGATTTGACGTAACTGTTGTTACAAAGAGCGAACCACTTCTCACAAGCTACGGTCTTGTTTCAACCATGGCGGCAATCAATGCGGACACCCGTTACCCCGAAAAGGCAGTTGAATTCCTTGAACTCCTGAACACAGACAAGGATTTTTATAACCTGATTACTTACGGAATTGAAGGCAAGCACTACACAAAGACCGGTGAAAACCACATTGAACGTTCGACAGAACATCCTTATTCACAGCCTGCATGGGCAATTGGAAACACCTTCAACGGATATTTGCTCCCCGGTCAGGCAGATGATGTTTATGAGGCAACAAAGGAAATCAATGCAAATGCAAAACGCAGTCCCATTCTGGGCTTCACTCCCGATCAGGAGCCAATCAAGCTGGAAATTGCCAACTGCAGGGCGGTTCTTGATGAATATTCAATAATTGCCCTTGGTATTATTGATACAGAAAAAGAATATGCTGAATTTATGTCAAAGCTGAAGTCGGCAGGCGTGGATAAGATTATCAAAGAACTGAACAAGCAGCTTGCTGAGTGGAGAGAAGCCAATAACAAATAGAATAGTATAAGTTAAGAATTTTTCAAAAGAAAGGAGATTCTTATGACGGTAAAAAAACGACTGCTCAGTATTTTCCTTGTACTGACATTCATATGCTCTTCCGTTCCGTGTGTATTTGCTGAAAATGCGGAAAATGATGTGTGGAAAAGCTTTTATGTGAGCGTTTTGGGTAGTGACGAAGGTGACGGAAGTGAAAGTTCACCTTTTGCAACTCTTGCACGTGCACAGGAAGAGGTTCGGAAGTACAACAAGGATATGCAGGGCGATATTGTTGTAAACATAATGGGCGGCAGATACGAGCTGAGCAACGAAGAAAGATGGGAATTCCATATTGAAGATTCGGGCTCAAAGGGCTATGACATTATCTACCGTGCCGCAGATAAAAACAATATTCCCACAATTTCCGGTGCCGTTGAAGTAAAGGGCACGTGGACAAAGGGTGAAAACGGCATCTGGCACATAAAGGCAGACAATCTTGAATTTGCGAGAGAAATGTTTGTTAATGACAAAACAACTGTCCGTGCAAGAAGCCCCAAGGTTATCTGGGGTGACGAGTATTATAAGGACGAAAACGACAATGCTCTCGGTATGTATATTGACAAGGCAAAGCTTGGTCTTTACGAAAATCCCGAAGACGTTGAATTTCACTGGGTGCACTTCTGGAAGGATTCATTCTATTATGTTGAGGACATCCTTCAGGACCCCGACAACCCCAATCGGGTTATTGCCATACTGGAAAGAGATGTGTGGAAGAGCCTGGTAAGTATGGGCTTTGGCACGCAGGAAGCGGGAATTGAAACCGGTTTTACGGTTGAAAATGCATACGAGCTTCTTGATGAGCCTGGCGAGTTCTACTTCAACAAAAAGACAAAGGTTCTCAGCTATATCCCAAGAGAAGGCGAGGACATGAACACTGCAGAGGTTCTGGTTCCAAAGTCCGACCAGCTTCTTTATATCAGAGGCGACAACTATTATAACAGAGTGAAGAATCTGCGATTTGAAAACATCAGATTTGCACACACCACCAACAGCGCTTTTGAATTTACAAGCTACGGCGGCGGACAGGGCGAATACCCTTACCCAAGTAATCTCAACGGCAGACAGGGCAGAGCGGCAAACTCGGTGGATTGGGCAGAGAATATTGACTTTGAACAGTGCGTATTTTACGGATTGACGGCAATGGGTCTTCATTTCAGACACGGTGTGCATCATTCAAATGTTAACGGTTGTGTGTTTACTGACCTTGGTGCTTCAGGCTTTGCGGCAGGACACGTTAATGAAATCACAATGACCGAGCCTGTGGATAAAAACGGTGCGGCAGATGTTGCATGGCGCGCAGGCTGGGAATCATCAAGCATATGGCATCCAACGGTTAGTGGTTCTCCGAATGTGCAGACCTTCTACGGACTCAACACTCAAAGAAACGCTGAGGCGGATTTCGGTTATGTGGGTTCGGGCTGGTATTCACAGCCATGGGAAAAGGAAGAAGGTCGCTGTCCGTGGATAAAGCTGGATTTGGAGGATGATTATTCTCTTGACACCTTCCGCTTCTCATTCCCCAACAACGCAACCGACGAGGACAGAAGCAATATTGAAATACTTGTGTCAAATGACAAAAAGTTTGAAGAGTACAAGGTGATAAAAACCTACACGACACCTGCGGACTTTATGAATGAAATAAAGGTTGAGGATGAAGGCAAGTATCGCTACATTATGCTCCGCAAAACCGCTCCTGAGTCATTTTCGCTCAACGGCGTCTGGGCAATATCAAGTGACGCAAAACAAAAGGGCGAGATGGGTGCACCTGCAGATTGTAATATTACCAATAATGTTATAACACGAATCGGTGAACAGCTTCCCTCTTCAATCGGTATCTGGCTGAACTACACAAAGCGTTTCAATGTTCTTCACAACTATATTTATGAGGTTCCCTATTCCGGTGTTTCAGTGGGCTGGGGCTGGGCGAATAACAATGCAACCACCTCAGGGGAAAACAAGGTAAACTACAACAGAATTGACGAATATATGTGTTACTCAGAAGACGGCGGCGGTATATACACCTTCGGTAAGCAGTGGGGTACGGAGTTCAGAGGAAATTACATCAGCAATGGTATGACAGAATGTCATGGTATATACCTTGACCAGGGTACAGATGGCGTCTCGGTCATAGACAATATTTCGCTGACAACCAACGGAGCTTACCAAATCAACGGTGAAGCCAATCAGAATGTGATAAAAAATCTTTGGACTGACCGCGGAGTTTTTTATGACAATGACACCCAGACTGACAATATTAAAGAAAATCCAAAGTATTTTGCACTTTCCGACCCTCCGGAAGAGGTGGCACGCATAATAGGTGATGCAGGGCTTGAGGACGAATGGAAATGGATAGAAGAAAGAGTTCCTGACAACAAGACCAAAATCCTTAAGGGTCCCGAAAGCTTTGAGTCATCATGGCGAAAAAAGGTGCAGGGTATGAGTGCTCCCTCTATGGCTAATGATATCAACAATCATTCAGATGCAATACTTCAGGACGGAACATTTGGTGACCTTCCATGGCAGTTTGATTCTGAGCTGAAGGATGACTTTGAATACTGGATTGAGGCATTCAAAACAAACGGCAACAGAAGTGATGACTATTCAAAAGGTCACATGGAAGAATTCCTGAATGTAAAGGAATTGGTAATAGAACTCAATAGGTCGGTTTATCATCCCACATGGGAGGAAATGCTCAAGATGTGCGATGAGCTTGCGGAATCGGCAAAAGCAACAGGCACATGGGGCGGATTCCCGCAGGCGGCTATAACAAAGTTCAAAAAAGATCTTGAAGAGACAAGAAAACTGACCCCAGGCACACGTGCGGACAAGGCGGCAGCTGCATTGAAGCTTGAAAAGATTTACACAGAGCTTTGGCAGCAGAGATACACAGCAGATATAATTTCTGCAAGCCTTGACAACGGCACAGTTGACATTGACCGTGAAAACAAAAAGCTCACGGTTAATATGACAGATGGAGCTGATACGGTGAACATTCTTCCTGAAATAACTACATCTGCCGGTTCAAAGGTTGCCGTGGACTTGGCAACAATGGATTACAGCTCAGGCAAGGTGAAAATTCCCGTTTATCAGCCGGAAATAAATAAATATGCATTCTGGGATATGGAAATAAAGTCAACAGAGGTAACAGGTGACCGTACTGTTGTTTCGGCAAAGGCTGAGGACTGGATTGGAGGAAACATCAACAGTTCATTTGTGAATTACAGCGATTTCCTCAACATAATTCCTTGGTATTCAGTGAGTATGAATACCAAGCCCATGGCAAGCAAGTTCAGCTTTAATCTTTGGGCACCCAGAGGCGATGCAACAAACGGCATCGGAATTATATTCTGTGCTCAGACCGATGATTTGCAGCCAACAACAAAGGAACTGAAAAACAGCTACTATATGGCGGCACTCAAAGGTCAGGATATGACACTTTACCGTGTGAAAAGCGGCGTCAAGGAAGAAATCATCACGGCACGGAGCATTGTGTTCAAGTACGATGAATATAATCCCTTTGAAATTTCGGTTGTTCCCGAAGGCGAAATGGACAGAGTTATCATCAAGTCCGAAGGTGCAACAATTATTGACACATTAGTAAACGACCCCATAGGACAAAAGGGCTACTTTGGTATCTGGACTCAGGATATGGCAGTCAGAATTAAATAGTAAATGAAATATTAAATATGGAGGAGTTTTATATTATGAAAAAGTTTTTATCATTAATCCTTTCGGTTATTATGATTTTGTCGGCTCTGCCACTTGTGGCAAGTGCTGATGAGGTGCTCACAAATGTGGCACTGAACCGTCCGGCAACAGGTTATTATACCTATAATGACAATTATCCGGCAAATGCAACGGATGAAAGTGAGGAAACCAGATTTATGTTCAGCAACGGCGGCTGGCTCTGCGTTGATTTGGAAGCAGAATACACAATTGATTCTGTTGAAATGACAATTGACAGCGAAAACAGAGCAAGATTCGGCTATATCGACCTTTATTTGTCAAACGAAGCTCCCACAGAGGCAAGTCTGGACATTCCCGAAGGTGCGGTTAAGTTTGCATCGGTTGGCAAGGCTGAAGCTGATACACTTTCTTTCAGTGTTGCAGGCAGCGACCTGGCAGATGAGCAAAAAGCGGCAAAATATCGCTATGTTATTGCAGACAGAAATGATGATGCAATCCCTGAGGACTGCGAATATCTTGATGAATCGGGAAATCTCCGTTTCCAGATGTATGATTTCAAGGTTTTCACAGCTGATGAAATCGTTGAGAAGGAAGAAAAGGTGCTCACAGACGTGGCTCTGAACCGTCCCGGTTTTTCAAGCCATTTTTACAGAGAAAATCATTCGTTGAAGGTTACAGACGGCGATTTGACAACAAAGTATTTGTTTTCTACCGCTGCATGGTACTATGTGGATTTGGGTGATGCATATACCATTGATACAGTAAAGCTTTTGTTTGGTAACGATTATGAAGAGGGTGAGGTTGACAAGAACTACACTGTTTATCTTTCAAATACACGTATGACATCTGATACCCTGCCTTCAGATGTGGTTACAATCGGTGAGATTGCAGACACACCCAAGGAAGTTGGCAAAGACGGATATACAGATTTCGCCGTTACAAGTGAAACGAAGTATCGTTTTGTAATTATCAAGCACACAAAGCGTATTGACATTTATGACATAAAGGTTATGACACCCGACACTGTTGCAGAGGATGCAAGCTGGATGGTTGAGGTTGGTGCATATAAACCCATTTTTGCAACAACAGCAGAGGGTGCTTTGCTTCCCTATTATGCAAACGACCGTGACAGCAGTACGGCGTATGAAGCAAAGGATGTTATCTGGACAGAAGGCGTAACAACCGACCCCGGCACTGAACAGAGCGTGATTCTTGATTTGGGTGAGGTGCTTCCTCTCCATGCAATTACATATTATCCCACAAACTTCAACCGTGGCGGTGGTGTTTTTGAGCATTGGAGAAATCAGAATGTTTCAATTTATGTAACCAATGACCCCAATACTGTAACAGATGCAGTTGTTAAAAATAAGAATATGGGATTTTTGACCAACTATTTGGAGCTTCCCGAAGCAATCAAGGGAAATTCTTACCGCTATGTTGTGGTAAAGGGCGGAAATGTGCAAAAGTATCAGTCTGATCCTGCTGAATATCACCGTTCACTCACTATGATTGAATTGGGTGTTTACAGTGATTCAACAGCGGCACAGCAGATATATTCATTCAACACAGATGAAAGAGCACATCTCATAAGCTACGGTATGCCTGCGAAGGCAAACTGGGATGACCTGAGCGGCAATGCAAACACCGTTGCACTCAGCTATCCTGCAAGTGTTGCAGATGGTGACTTAACAACAGAATGGGCAGTTTATGGCGGCAATGCAAAGGATGTTTACATTATGCTGGATTTGGGCACACCCCAGACAATTGATTACGTTACCGCAATGAGCGGTAAAAAGTATAATGCCAACAATGTTAACCGTGCGGCGGAAATCTTTGTTTCAAATACAGACGAATTTTCCACAGATAACGCAGTTATCATGCACACAGAGGGTGTAAACGGTATGCAGCCCCAGAACACAATGAGATTATATCAGGCATCTGAAGCAATGGATGGCAACAAATACCGTTATGTGGGTGTTCGTATTCCCGACAGAAGAGCGGATGGCGGCACATGGGCACGTACTGACCTTGTTATGCTTGATGTATATACAAAGGAAGCAAATCTTGACGAAGTATTCACCGAAGTTACATTTGAACAGGATGCAGAGGTTGCAACAAAGTTCAGCGTTAAGGCTGACAAGCTCCTTTCGGTGACAGGCAGAGAATATAAGTTCATTGCGGCAGCTTATGACGATAATGACAAGCTTCTTGGAGTAAAGATGGCAGCAATCACTCCCCAAAAGGGTGTTGGTGCGGCACTTGATGCAACCATTGATTTCGCAGAAGAAGAATATGCAGACAGCGTGGTTTATGCAAAGACAATGCTCTGGGATATGGAAGGCAATTTGAGACCCATTGTTGCAAGTGCTATTTGTCCTCCTGTTAGCTTGCTTTCTGCAAACAAGCCTTCATTAGAAGTTAAGTTTGGCGACAATAACGGTTGGAAAACAAAGCCTGAGGCAAAGGATCAGGGAACAAAGCTGACAGATGGTGACACAACAACCGGAATCGGTTGGGGCCCTGCAACAATAAACGGACTTGTTTTCGTTGACCTTGGCTCAGCGAAGAATTTCAATAAGGTAACAGGTTATGCCAATTACGAAAGAGGCTCATCCGGCAGAGAAATATATCTGAGCAACATCAATCCCAACCCCACAGTTGAAGAAGCTATGGCACTCACCGGCAAAACTGATGCGACTGAAGCGTTGGAAGCATATTATAATCTGTTTGTGCAGAACAGCGAAAATGCTGACATTGAATATGTAGGAAACCTGAAAACACATACTGCAAACGGTGAATTCAGCTTTGATGTTGATGGAGCAGGCTCATACCGTTATGTGGTGGTTAAATACGAAGTTTCAAAGGCTTCAAACTATGTTTACGAATTGCGTGCAATCAGAGAAAACTAAGATATAATGTGGCGGGCGGAGCTGATTCCGCCCGCAATTCGGAAAATTTACAGGAAGGATGATATATTTGAATAAAAGAATACTCAGTTTGATTTTGACCGTGTTTATTATATTGTCTGTATATGTTCCTGTTGCGGCAAATTCGGAAAGTGTTAATATAGCATTGGGCAAGGCGGCTTTTGCGGTTAATTCAGCATCAGATACCATGCCCTCGATGGCGGTTGACGGGGACGTTGAAACTGCGTGGATTTCGGGAAGCGGAGATGGCTATGCAAGAGAGTTTATACTGGATTTGGGCAAAGCTCAGACCGTAAACAGCATCAGACTTGTTCCTGCGGAGGACGGTTCTGCGGATAATATTACAATTTACGGTGCAGAAGTCAACGTGTATAAAGGCAAAAGTCAGATTGCGGCTGTTGAGACAATTGGTGACGGCAATGTGACGGTTGAGGATTCTGAAACAGCATACCGCTATCTTGTTTTTGAACGTGCGGCAGAGGAAACCGAAACAGCCTTCGGGTTTGCGGAGATTGAAGTATATTCATCAGACGAAGCTTATACAGATGCACAAAATGTGGCACTTGCTACAACTTCCGACAAGAGCATACTCATCAGCAGTCTTGCGGATAGTATGGATTATACGAGATATCTTGAAAGCAGAGGCGTAATTGGAGCAAATCTCCTTGATGGAGACAAGAGTACATCTACGGGAACCACTGCCGCAAAGGAGTCTCCAATCAGAATGATGGTGAACCTTGGCACCCCCACAAAGCTCAGTCATGTGGCGTATCAGAGTGCACCTCCTTCTCAGGACTATATTAACTATTTCAAAATTGTTGCAACTGATAGCTATACCTCAGCAAAAAACATCTATTCGGAAGCGGATTATGATGTTCTTGCCGAAGTGACGGTAACTCCTTTGGACGGTCAGAGTAATTCAGGCTTGATTGTTTTTGATGTTCCCGATGAATTTAAGGATAATTTGTATTCATGGGTTGGCATTATTAAGCCTTGTGCATCCCCCGAACAGAAGTACACTCGTCTGTCTGTCAGCACATTCCAGGCGTATGCTCCAAAAGCTGCTGACGAAGGCGGTGAAGGCGGCGAAGGCGGCGAAGGTGAAGGCGGTGGCGAGATCATTCCCGATGATGGCTTTGATTTGAGCCAGTATTCGGATGTTGCGGCAGGCAAGCCTTCTTTTGCATTGAGCTCCGATGAAGGAACAGCTCCGAGACAAGCCCTCGACGGCAATGCCGAAACCTACTGGAAGGCAAAGAACTTTGAATCCAATTCGGAACAGTTGATTGTTGATTTGGGTGATACATATACGGTAAAAGGAATCGGCATTTTGCCTGCATTTTCGGGTTCTGCCGATAATATGACGGTGTATGGCGTATCTGACCTTCTTTTCAAGGACAAAACCGCAATATTGAATGTTGGAACAATTGACAGCGAAGAACTGTACGTTGAAGAAGCAACATCAGGTGAGTTCAGATACATTATTTTTGAACGTTCAGCGGCGGCTGAGGACACAGACTTTGCAATTGCAGAGGTTGCGGTATATGTTCCCAATGCTGAAGCGGAAAATGATGCGACATCGGGCTCTGTGTCCCTTATGACCTTGAACAAGCCTATTTTTATGTCAAACCTTGCAAATTCACATGATAATACAAGTAAGTATAATGAGTCCAAAAAGGCGGGCTTCAATGACGATAACCCAACAACCTCTGCAGGTGATGCAACATCTGAAACAGCACCTATGCGTATAATTACGGATATGGGAATGGATGTGAAGCTCAGTCATGTTGCGGTTCAGGTGAAGAACAGCAGTGCTGACTACGGCAATGCATTCAAAATTGTTGCAACCGACAGCTATTCAAGTGCAAAGGATAACTTCAATGAAGGTCATTATGACGTTATTGCCGTGGTTGACACCCTCAACCGTGATTCGGCGAAGGACAGCGGACTTGTGGTTGTTGAAGTTCCTGATGCATTAAAGGATAACAAATATCGCTATGTGGGCGTAATCAAGCCCCACGCAACAAATCTGACAGGAGCGGCAAACAACTTTAACCGCCTTGAAATAAGCACCTTGCAGGCGTATGCCAACAGCTCGGATATCTGTGATTTGGTTGCGGAAACAGGCGACAGTTACATAATATCCGACATTAATGCATCGGTAAGTGATACTGAACTCCGGATCAAAACCCAATTATTAAACGGCGAAGATGCTCACAAGCTCATTGGTATCTTTGTTCGCAACACAGCTGACGGAGCGGAAACTCTTTATGCCGAGAGTACCGTGGCTCATGCTGGTGCTCCCAACAGCCTTGAAATAACGGCAGAAGTTGAAAACGGAACAAGCGGCACATGGGAAGCGGCTCTCATCAAGGGCAGAGAAATCATAAAATATTATGAAAATCTTCGCAGACAAACAGAACGTCCGGCATACGAGGGCGATAACGAAGGCGCCATTGAATATAATCAGATTGGAACAAGCATCAGTGCCAGCATCAGCGCCGATTGTTCGGTTATGGCAATGGTTATTCTGAAGCCCGGTGCAGATGCGGAAAGCTTTGGTGCTGATGACATTTTTGCACATATTATTGCAAAGTCGCCCAAAAACGACAATTCAGAGTGGAAGTATACATTCGACTATACCATGCCATCAGATGCGGCAGAGGGTGAATATGGCGTTGTTTTTGCGACTGATAACCCGGACTCGGTTCTTTCGGAAAGCAGTTATGTGTTTGCAAATACCGATACATCTGCTGTTGTTAGTGACTTTGAAAATGTTACGGAAGAAAACTTTGCTGAACTGGTTCGGGAAAACAGCGGATTCTTCGGAACTGTTTCGGATGAGCTTCTTGCTTCCGAAACCATGGCAAAGAGCTTTATGCTGGCAAAAGACGGCATTGAAAAAGGCTTGTTTGATGAAAATATCGAAAACTGGAACAGCGTTGAAGCCATTACAGCGGCGGCAAAGGCTGCAATCGTGATTGACGGTGCATTTTTTGATAGTGATGCTGACATAACACCTTATATCGGCTCAATGCCCGATGTGTTCACTGATAGCTATGACGAGGAAGAGTTTATGGAAATCCTTGGGGCTGTTCAGAAGTCGGCTCCCACAACGGCAAAAGCTGCGGCAAAGGCAATTGGACGTGCTTCGGCACTTTGCCTTGTTGCAAACGGAAGCCAGGAAGACATTGTGTATGCACTGGAGAATTACAGTGAGCAGCTGGGCATTGAAGAAAGCACACTTGAAACAAAATATTCAATGCTTGACATTGCAAAGAAGCTTTCAAAGAATATGTCAATTGTGAAGGCTGATTATGCTGACGGAATGGATAAGGAAGTTTCTGACATTCTGGATGAACTGAAAAGCAAAGACAAGGTCACAGCAACGGAAAAAGGACATTCCTCTTCCGGTGGCGGCGGTGGTGGCGGAATGAACCTCGGTGGAGTTTCTCCTGTTGTTATTCCGCAGGTAAATGTTGATGCGGTTACCCAAAAGCCACAGTCGGGATTTTCTGACATCGGTGCATATAGCTGGGCAGAAGCTGCCATCACAGAACTTAGTCAAAGAGGAATCATTGCCGGAAAGGGCAACGGATTGTTTGACCCCTCAGGAACTCTGACCCGTGAAGAAACGGTGAAGTTGCTTATCCTTGCAATGGAGCTTACCACCGACGGGCTTGGCGAAAACAACTATTCCGACTGCAAGGTTGGCGAATGGTATTATCCCTTTGTTACGGCGGCAAAGGTCAATGAGCTTGTTTACGGCGTTTCAAAACAGGATTTTGGTGTTGGTATGAAGGTGACCAGACAGGATCTTGCTGTTATGCTCAACCGTGCCATTGCGAAGATGGGAATAGAATATGACGGTGAAACATCAGAATTTGCGGATTCGGCAAATATTTCGGATTATGCAAAGGATGCGGTGAACACACTGAACGGACTTGGAATCATCAACGGCTACACAGACGGAAGCTTCAAGCCAATGGGCAACGCAACCCGTGCCGAGGCGGCAGTTATATTCCACAGATTTTTAAATATAATCGAAAAGTAGAGAGGAGGACGAAATTTGAAAAGAATAGTTACATTATTATTAAGTCTTACTCTTGTTGTAAGTACATTATTTTTTCAACCCGTTTCTGTTTCGGCAAGCGGTGATAACCTTGCTCTCGGCAAGCCTGCTGTGGCAAGCTCAACCCATACAGCTTACAAAGTGGAGCATATCAATGACGGAAATCCCGGAACACTTTGGGTGCGTGGAGAATTGAGAGCTGCAGAAAATATAATGATAGATTTGGGAGAGGCTTACAGAATCAACTCGGTTATTCTTCATACCCGTCCTGATATTGACCAGAACGAATACAGAATGAGAGTTGCACTTGAGTTTTCAAACACACCGGATTTTTCGCAAAAAGAACGTGTAATGGCACTTGGTGAAATTCCGGCACCTTTCAAGGAGCCTGTTGAGATTCCCATTACACTCAAAACACCTTACCGATATGTTCGTGCCGTAAAGACTGACCTTTTTATCTTCGTGTTGGCGGAAATGGAAATCTACGGTGAGCTTGTTGACCCCAATGCCATCGTGCTTGGCGATGACGTTGCAGGCTCAAGACAGGAGAACGTAATTACACTTTTGTCTTACTTGGGTCTCACACAGCCTATTAACGAAAATATTTATGGTGTTGACCATCTTATGACCCGCGCCGAAGCCGCACAGGCGGTTGTTGATGCATTCGGCGGTGCAACAGGCGGTGAAATGCCATTTGCGGATGTTCCCCAAAGCCACAAGAATTATGATGCTGTATGTGGAGCATACAATTCAGGGTACATCACAGGTGACGGAACAGCTTATTTCCGCCCCAATGACTATGTGACAAAGCGTGAAATTATGTATATGACCCTTCGTGCAATAGGCTACAGCGATGTTATAAACGTATTCTCTCAAATGAATATGACCGCAAGGCTTTTGAAGCTTGTTGAGGATATGGACTTATTCAAGGATGTTCCCATGGAATCCTATGATGAGCCCATAAGCCGTGGCGACATTGCAACGGTGTTTTATAACGCACTTCTTGCACCGGAATACAGAATAGCGGCAATTGAGCCGGAGTCGGTGCGTTACGAGAAGGGCGAGGATTTGCTCAGAAGCCGTTATAATGTTGTTCTCACCGAAGGCATCGTTGAGGAAAACCGAATCAGTACCCTTGACGGAAACGAAAAGAGGGATGAAAGAAATGCTGTAATCGGCGGCAGAGAGTTTACGGACTCAAAAGGTGTTCTTGATGCATATCTGGGAAAGTCGGTTATTGCGGCATCTTATATTGACAGCGGAGAACTGTTCTATGCTTGGCAGACAGAGGATAATGTTGAAGCAGTTCTGCCTGCGGCATATCTTATGTCTTCGGAATCGGATATTTCATCAGGCGTGATAATTGCCGAAAATGCTGAAGGTAAAGAGAAAAAATACGGGCTTTCGGATAATTTCTATGTTGTTAAAAACGGAGTTGCTGACCCCTTTTACCAAAAATCCGATTTACTCATCAAAAACGGTCAGCTTCGATTGGTCAACAACGACGGCAAAAGCGGATATGACGTTGTTTTCATCGAAGAATATACCCTTCATTATCTGGCAAGTGCCTTTTCTGACGAGGAAGAAATGACAATTGTTGACACAGAAGGTGTTCGCAAGACAATGAAACTTGAAAATCTTTCGGTAACCGACGGATATGGCAAGAATCAGGCTATGCGCAAGGTTGCAAAAGATAGTGTTGTTAAGCTCTATTCCACACCTGACGGCAAGAATTGCAGGATGATTCTTTACAATGAGCCGATTTCCGGCAAGCTGTCGGCTTTGTCGGATGAAACGGCAGTGATTGACAACGTGAAATATTCCATTGCATTCGGCAGCAATTTTGACAGCTCAGGCGTGAAGAGCGGTGATGCGGTTACAGCTTATATTGACGAAGCCGGTGAAATCCTCTGGATTCAGAGAGATGAAGAGGCGGCAATGAGCGACTGGAAGTTTGCATTTTCTCAGACATACGGAATAGAACAGCTTATTTCAACCGACATCAGATTCAAGATGTTCACTCAGGACGAAAAATGGGAGGTATATTCCGTTGCAGACAAAATTACCGTTGACGGCGTAACCATGAAAAAAGCTGAATTTGCCTCTGCTTTGACAAGAGCGGCAGGTCAGAATATTTATGACAAGGAGCTTATCAGATTCAAGCTCAACGGCAATGGAGAGCTGAGAGCAATTGACACAATTGTTCAAAGCGATGCTGAAGCGGATGATGGCATTACATTCAGCAAAATGGATACGAAAATCACAGAAGGTATGTTTACAAAAGATTCGTCAGCTTTCTGGAGCAAGCACCTGATGATTGGTCAGGCGAAGGCTGACACAGCAACCTTTGTGTTGCCTGTTGTTGCAGGTTCATTCACCACCGACCCTGATTTTGACGAGCTGTACAGCGTGTCAACGGTTCTGAATATTGCCGGAAATCGTTCCAACAAAACTCAGAATCTTCAGGGATATATGCCCGACGAGGAAGGCTATCCCACGGTTTTTGTGACAACAAATTCATACAGTGCTTCTGCCATGGCACCAACAGGCGGTATGCTAACAACCGTAACAAACACGTCAGCACCTCAGCTGGTTGTGCAGGAGGTTACAAAGACAATGTCTGCTGACGGCGATATTGTGATTCAGGTCAAGGGCTTGAACATTGAAACACAGAAGGAAGCATCATTTATGGCGAAGGAAGACCTTAGCATAATTGAAACAGGACTTTTGTATCAGGAAAAACCCGAATGTCTCAGCACTAATTCTTCAAGCAAAAACTGGGTTGATATGAGTGCTTTCATTGCATTGTCGGATGCGGAAAAGATTAAATATGCAAAACCTGTTACAGACATCGGCTTTGGCGATATTATCCGTTATCAGACTCAGGGAACCACGGTCAGAGCCGCAGAACGTATCTTTGACTTTGACCCGGCTGTTGAACCTGTGGGCGGCGATGCACCAATGGGCGACACATGGTATACTGTGGGCGGAAATTATCCTGACTATTATAACGGCTATTACAGATATCAGTTTGGCAGCATAAGCTCAGCAACCAAAAACACCCTGACTGTTACTACAATTGCAGGAAATGGTGAAACCTATCTAAAGGAAGCCTTTGAAAAGATTTTCCTTGTTGAGGAAACCAACAGAGGAACATCAATCACGGCGGTTGCTGATGCCCATCAGTTTGCAGGAATTGACCGCTATAAAGCTATGGTGTATTCAAACACCGGTAATCCTCAGGTGATATTGGTTTATGCATATGAATAATTGACATTTGAAAGGAGACAGACATATGAAAGTATATTGTCAAAATGTATGGAATTTCAATCCAAGTGAATATCGAAACACCTTGATTGCGTCTCTAATCAGTGATTTTGATGCAGATGTTTGCTGTTTTCAGGAATGTGGGCCCGGCACCAATCGTGCCGGGGCTGCACCCCTTCCCAAGCTGATTGAGGCAACCTATTCGGAGGTTTGTCCGGAGTTTGCTGACAGAAATTATACCGGTCTTTTTTATAAGACTGAAAAATATAATCTCATTGACAGCGGATATTTTCTTTACACGGGATTGAACGACGCAAATTCAAAATCTGTGGCATGGGCTGTTATTGAGGATAAAACCACACAAAAAAGAGTGTTGGTCGGTTCCACTCATTTCTGGTGGATGTTCAGGGGTGAGGAGGATAACCTTCAAAGGCTTCAGAATGTAGCAGAGCTCAAGGCTTTCTGTGAGAAAATGACCAAAGAATATAATGTCCCTGCAATAATCGGAGGCGACTTCAACAACGGAATAAATTCCGAACAGGGCGAAGAACCGTACAACAAGATGATTCAGGAAGGTTTTTGTGACGTAAGACATACAGCCGAGGAAACAACCGACTCCTTCACACATCATGAATATCCCATTCTGAATGATGAAGGAATTTATGTTGACGGTGCAATGCCTGAACGCAATCTTGATTACATTTTTACATATGGTGATTCAGAAATAAAGGCGAAGAAGTTTGAAATTCTTACAACTCAAAAGGCTTTGGATTCATCGGATCATTGTCCGCTTTTGGCAACTTTTGAAATATAGGGAGATATGACATTATGAAAGAAAAAATCAAAATAGGTTGGGTAGGCGTTGGTAGACGTGGCAGAGGTATGCTCAGATATGTTTTTGCACAATTTAAAGATGTGGAAATTGCTATGTTATGTGAGAAATACGAGCCTGCCATGGAGGAAGGTCTTGAAATTCTTCGTGAGGCAGGCTGTGCTGAACCGGTAACCACAACAGAGTATGACGATATTCTGAATAATCCTGAAATAGATGCTGTTATGATAATGACACCCTGGGCGGGACGTGCCGAAATGGCAATAAAGGCAATGCGTGCAGGAAAGTATGTTGGAATTGAGGTTGGTTGTGCATTTGACCTCAAGGAATGTTATGATTTGATTGATGCATATGAGGAAACAGGCGTTCCTGTGATGATGATGGAGAACTGCTGCTACGGCAGACGTGAAATGATGGCACTGAACATTGCTGACAAAGGTCTTTACGGCGAAATTGTCCATTGTGACGGAGCTTACGGACATCATCTTCCAAAAGAGGAGCTTTTCAAAGAAGAACCCATAGACAGACATTACAGAATCCATTCCTACGTACAGAGAAACTGCGAACAGTACCCCACACATGAACTGGGCCCCATATCCAAGGTGCTCAAGCTGAACCGTGGAAACAAGATGCTGACACTCAGTTCATTTGCTTCCAAAAGCGGTGGGTTGAAGCAATATGCCAAGGATCACTTTGGTGAGGACAGTCCTTATGCCAACATAGAATACAAGCAGGGCGATATAATAGACACCATAATCACCTGCATAAACGGAGAGACAATACACCTCCGTCTGGACACAACCGCTCCCCGTGCATATTACAGCCGAAACTTTACTGTTCGCGGAACCAAAGGACTCAGCAGTGAGGAAGGTAATGTGGTGTTCTTTGACGGAATGGAGGAAGGTCCCAAGAACAAGAATAACGAAGAGGAAATGTTCAAGGAATATGACCATCCCCTTCACAAGGAATATGTGGCTTTGGGCGAAAAGGGCGGTCACGGCGGCATGGATTGGCTTGTTGGACGAGCTTTTGTTGAAGCTGTTAAAAACGGCACAAACACCCCCATTGATGCTTATGACACGGCTTTGTGGATGTCGATTGCTCCCTTGTCTGAGGCTTCCATAGCAAGAGGCGGTATGCCCATTGAGGTTCCCGATTTCACCAAGGGAAAATGGCTTAATCGTGAACCCATCACAGAGGGGAAATACTGTCTTGACAAAGTATGTATTGATGATAGCGTTGAAATTTATTAATTATTGATGATTTCTTGAAAAATGAAAAATGCCATTCTGTTGAGGCTTGAATGTTCTTTGCCTCCGTACAGAGTGGCATTATTTTATGGGTAGGGAAATTTTGGGTCGGAGGATATGTCAACTTTTTCAGTAGGAAAAAACATTTACAATTGAGCATAATTGGGTTAAGATGAAACTACAAAGAATTAAATTATTCTTTCTGAATCCGGCCACCAAAGGATGAATCTTTGGTTTTCAGAAGAATGCAAAACTCTAATTTAAGGAGGAAAATTTATGAAAAAAGTAATAAGTTTGGCTCTTTGCCTGATGATGCTTTTAAGTTTCATGGCAATCAACACAAATGCTGCAATTCCCGCATATTATGGTAAGACTGCTGATATCTTTGTCAGAAATTTTGATGGCGGGGCAGACGAAAGTACTTCATCACAGCTGAAAACGGTAGATGGTGCTACAGGTGGCACATGGGGTATTGTAGATGTTGACGGCAACAATGTTATGGAATTCAAATATGACGGTTCCGCGTATGATGCAAACGTTGATTATACCAAGGCTGCAAAGCATGTTATGGCACAGGTATATGAAAGCGGATTCCTTTCGAGTGTTTCAGCTGTTGGTTCAAAGTATACATTTACCTTTGATTTGTATCCTGTGGTAAACACAACCGGCTTTTCGCTTGTCTTTTCCAACTATGAAGGTGTTCACATTTATCCTTCGGCGCTTGTAGATGGAATGTGGAACACAGTTAAGGTTGATGTGGAC
The DNA here is from genome assembly GCA_045579055.1 of Clostridia bacterium. Taxonomy (GTDB): domain Bacteria; phylum Bacillota; class Clostridia; order Monoglobales; family Monoglobaceae; genus SIG440. The sequence continues at coordinate 64,867 of JAZNLK010000136.1, read as the reverse complement.
AATGGTGTTAAGAACTATTATGTTAAGATGACCGATGCTCCCGATTCAGCCTACACAAAGCTTGTTCCGGGAACAACTTGTCATATAACAGGCGGTCGTGGCGGAGCAACATTTCATTTGGGGCTTGACACCAGATATATAAATCTGGGTGCAGCTTCAGTTGATACGGCAAATCTCTTTAATGCTCACTATTATCTGGATAACGCGGTTATTACAAAATATTATCCCAATCAAAGAAATGTTGTTTATACCAACACAGAGTCTTCCATTACATCGGTTGGCGGTGCTGATACCTGGTTGAGAAATACAGGTATTAATTTTACAGACCTCAATGCCAGCTATTACAGCATTACATTTGATGCTGTGAGAACAGGCGGTGACCAGCCCATTAGCTTTATTCTTCATTCAAAAGGTGCTACCAGCAATAAATCATGTACAATTCATCTTGGTGACGTTGGTGAAAAAGACGTGAAGTATACCTACAAGGGTAATGCAGAACCTTGGCGTTCATCTGGGTTTGCCCCAGTGATGACCCTTTTTAGAAAAGCTGAAGGCGAAACCGAATGGGAAGAATTGACTGTTGATGTTGACTATACAACTGGTCAAATTACAGGTAGTAATACAGATAGTATTCGTTTGGTTTATTTGTCAGGTGGTAATGCACACGTTTATGGTGCCAGCAAAGATGTAGTTGATGCAAACACAGTCTGGACTGTTGACAATATTCAGGTTACAAACTCATTGGATGTAGCTATAACAGGAGCTTTTGAACAGACCGAGACAGGTATTGTTGGTGAACTTGGTATCACAAAACCCAACGGAAACTACACAGCAATCGTTGCGTTTTATGACGGCGATGTGTTCAAGGGCGCTGCAGCGGCTGATATCAGTGTTGAAGGCACAGTTGATGTGAACCTTGAAACTGATTCACGTGCAGAAAACCTTGTTGCGAAGGTATTCCTTTTGGATTCAATGGGAACACTTGTTCCGATCCGTGACGTAATGAATGTTGCTGAAATGATTGTTAAATAATTTAATCCGAAATTGAAAAATTAGATTTTACGGGACAAAACGACTTGATGAATTTGCTCCCAAGGGAGGGAACCCGCAGAAATTGTGGGTTCCCTTTTTAAAACAGTTTTTTTGTAAATGTTGGATCTTTTGCAGAAAGATTCCTCGACGGGCTCGGAATGACGGTAAAAGTGACTGCTTGCGGTCATCCTGAGCGGAGCGTATGCGGGTCGAAGGAGCTTTTTGACATAAAAATTTGCGACAGAACATTTTAATTCCGAAAAAAACAGAAGAATTCTGATTAAATATACAGTAATTCTATTAACCCAAAAGAACAGGGGGACAATTATGAAAAAAATTGCGTTTTTGATGACTTTGGTTATGATATTAACTTGCATCGCTCCGGTGTTTACACCCATTGATGCATCTGCGGCAACCACTTATCCCTGGTCAGGCTGGCAAACAAAAAACATATCCTATTCCGGGTCAACTCTCACGATGAATACAGCTTCTGAGGCGAGAAAGACCCTGAATATTCCCGACAGCTTTGATGTCAGCTTTTCAATGCGTGTGTCGGAGTGGGGAACAAATGCCTTTCAGGCTGCTTACTTCTGCACAGGCAAGCACCGTGCCGGAATCTATGTATATAAGGACAGAATCTGGGATTTCAACGGCAAATACTGGATGCACACCACCGACACAAATTGGCATACATACAAGCTTAAAGTGAGAAACGAAGCTTTTGATATCTATATTGATGATACCTATTTCGCAACGGGAACGGCTCAGGACAATTCATGGGGTAAATTTGCTTATTTCTGCACATCCGGGGCAACTCCTGACGGTGCAGTTCAGGTGAAGGATTTTTCAATCACCAAGCCTGACGGAAGCGATTTGTCGCCAATGATTCTCACAGCTCCTGCTGAAACAGAATATGCCTCAGAATTCACAACCAACTGGGCAACGTCCACAGAGGGCTGGACAATCACTGACTGTGATGAGATTTTTGTGAATAGTAATGGTAATATTGAGTTCAAAATCAAGGACAAGTCGGGGTATTTTCAGGTGGAACGTGCCCCCAAGACCCCTGATAATTTTGATATGGACTTTGACCTTCAGATTCACAATTACGGTTCGGAATCAATTGTGTTGAAGGCGGCAACTAATGGCTACAACAACTATCATTACCTTAGCCCTGACAGAATCAGATGTGTTTCTGCCGAAACATCATCCACCGGTGACTACGGAATCCTTACCGACATCGGAAACGACCTGCACCATTGGAAGTTCGAAATCAGAGGAGAATACGTCACAATCTATATGGATGGCGGTCAGGTCACAAGATACCGTATGCCCGCATCCGCAGGAATGAAACCGCTTTTCCGCATTATGGTTGAAGCTGTGGGCAACGAAGACTGTCACCTTGAACTGGGAAATATTCACTACAAGCCCTATTTCCCCGAAATCAGTCTTTCAACACCTGCAAACGGCGGAGAATTTGCCGAAGGAGGCAACATAACCTTCAAGGCAACGGTGACAAATTCTGTTGATTATGTTGATTTCTTTGTGAACGGTCTTAATGTGGGCAGGGGCTATGCTCCGAACTATGAATATGTGCTGAAGAATGCAAAGATAGGAACATACCGTGTGTCTGCAGGTGTGGGACAGGCAGGCGACGTTGAAAGCATCATAACCGTGAAATCTGCACAAAACGAAAGCGAAAGTGTGGGAATTAACTCGGCTCGTGAATATATGCTTGACTACTCCTTTGAGGGCGGTCAGGGTGAGGTGAATGTGGCTGACGGCTATTTTGAACTGAATATGACACATTCCGACAATTCTGTTGTTGTGAAAACCATTGACGGGGCGGAAAGCTTTCCTCTTGGGCAGGGCGACTATCGTATTGTGACAACCTCGGGCTATGGAATGATTTATTATAACGGACATTTTGCCGGTTCCTTCCTGATGCCGAGGACAAGTGAGGTAAATGTTGAATATAGCGGTATTTCGGGCTTTACGAAGTCGGAAACAGGGGTGAAAAACCTTGTTTTTGAAGAAGAATGGCTACAAAAGGACGAATACAGAAAGAGAATTGAAAATATCGGTCATAATTATTCAATTGAGTTCGATAAAACGGATGCGTCTGATGAAAGTATAGTTTTTTATGACGGATTTTATAAGATTGACCTTTCAATGAAGAACGGAGTTCTTCTTGCAATGATGCAGAATACTCTGGGCGGCGAGGATGAAATTGTTCTTGAGGGGGATGTTGCGAAAGGTTACTGGCGAATTACGGTTGCCAAGGGTCTTGCACAGGTATGGTGCGACAATATTTACAAGGGTTCATTTGCGATGCCTTCAAATCCCAGACCTGCGGAGCTTATCCGCACAATGGAAAATCCGGAGGCTTCAACAATTGTTTCGATAAAGAATACGGACGATTTGTTTTATCACAGGGAGGATTTTGAAGGCAACACTGAGTTTGAACCCCTTGATTTCTGGCTTTCTGACGGCGGAAATGCCGTGGTTGAAGGCGGTGTAATGACAATCAGCGGTGGTGCATATCTTCTCAACGGGCAGAGCTATGACGTGAATGCAAAGTGGTCAGCAAAGCTCAACGGCACAAGTAACTTCTATGTGACAGCAAGACGTTTTAAAAACTGGTATGACCTGAAAGCGGGTTACGATTTCACAAGCGGCAAATGGTATATTGATGAGTGGAGCCAGTTCGGTTCTTTCAAAGCCGACAGTCGTACTGATTTTTCGGGAGCGGCACCTACAATGAATGCTTGGCATGATTTTGAACTCAAGCTCAAGGATTCATACATTGAACTGATTTGTGACGGAGTGACCGTTGCAAAAAAGGAAAATCTCAACTTCCCTCTCAATGGATATATAGGATTTGGAGTAACCGACGGTTCAGCCGCAATTGACAATCTGGAATATGAGGGTCGCTGTGCGGTTACGGCGGCGGTGAAGACTGCAACAATCAGCGATAAAGTGGGAATTGCGGAAATCTGGGAAGATAAGACAGGTGCGGTTTATATTCAGGCAAACGGACACATAAAGACCACCGACGGCGGTGAAACCTGGTCGGAATATACCGCAAGCTCTGCCACCGAAAACCGAATCCGTCTCAATGACGGAAGACTTATGGAGCTGCGTACCGGAGAACTTACCAATCCGGTGGAGATATGGGTTTCATCCGATGATGCGAAAACCTGGACACGAGTGGGATATATGAACGAGGATGATGACCAGAGACGTGTTGTTCTGACAGGCAGCATAACTCAGGCGAAGAACGGACGTGTTTTCATCAGTCCCGGCTATGGATTCAGTGAATACGGAACAATCAATGAAATGGACACTTTTTATTCCGATGACCTGAAAAACTGGTATAGATCGGAAACCACCTACAACAGCGGTGAGGATGGAATGAATCTTCAGGAAGGTTCTCACGTTGAGCTCCCTGACGGCACAATCCGCTGGTTCGCACGTTCCGGCGAGGGTTTTGTTATGTATTGTGACTCAAGGGATAATGGTGTGAGCTTTGATGAGTGGAGACCGTCTCAGCTGATTTCACCTCTTTGTACTTATGCGGTGGAACGTGACAGCGAGGATCTCAACACCTACTGGGCAATTATGCAGTATGATGCGGTGACCTATGATTATCGGTATCAGCACCGCCCCCGCAACCGCTTTGCACTTATGGTCAGCTATGACGGAATGGAGTCCTGGGAGTTTGTGGCAACGCTCAATGAACAGAGCCAGTTCCCATCCTACGATGCCTGCAACCACGTTCTGCGTGTGTTCGGCGACACGGTTTATATCCAGTGGAATAATCTTCACACACCAAGACGTTCAATCACTTATGCAATTGACAAGAGCAAGGTGAGAAGTCAGAAACGATTTGAAGAAGTGCACGAAAGATATAACTGGGGTGAAAGTTCAGGTTCTGTTTCCGATACCTTATGTTTTGTTCCCAAGATGTCGGGAACGGCAATGATTTACGGCGAAAGCGTTGATGTGACGGTTATTGACGGAAAGTATGATGCGACAGTAATCGGAAAGATTTTCGGTGCGACATCAAAGGTCAGCGGAAACAATCTTGTTTTCAGCATCGGTGACGGTGAAGTTGTGTTCACAGAAGGTGCAAACACATATTCCGTGAACGGTGCAACAAAGACTTTTGGTGAAGTCTGCCTGTCAAAGGGGTATCTTGACATTGATGCCTGTGCGGAAGCCTTCGGTAAGAATATTTCGGATATGGAGGATAGCTTCGTTCTCTGGAGCGGTGAGGTTGCATCGGCATCTTATCTTAATGAATATCTGAACTATGCTCCGAAATCGGGAACAGGCGTGGAAGACCTGACAGGAACAATGTTCGGTGACAAGCATCTGATTTTTGTTCAGGATTATGACAGCGGCAAAAGTGGTGTGACCGTTGATGCGGCTCCGGGTTCAAGTTCGGATGCTTATGATGATATATTAAAGGTGGTTGATGACGGAACAGGCAACAAGGTTCTGGATATCACCATAACCAACAACACATCAGGCTCAACCTACTCCTTTGACGGCTTTGCCACTTCTCAGGCCACAGGAAGCCAAAACGGATTTGACATAGACCTAAAAAACGGTGTTGTTGTGACCTATGATATTCTGAAAAAGGATGAAGGGGTTGCAATCGGTGTGGAGCTTGCCGACAATGATGACGGCAGCGGAAGGATTATTGTGATTCCTGCCTCTGCAATACCGAAAAAGGACAAGTGGTATACTGTTGAAACAAGGTATGTTGACGGCAAAACTCCTCTGGTGATTGTTACAGACCCTGAAACGGGAATGGGAAAGGCGGCTGCGGCTACTGCTTCGGCAAACATAATAGGAAGCAGCAACTACAACAGAGTGAGAATTGTCAGTGACCCACGTTATGCAGCCTTCACTGGTAATATCACAACGGAAAACGGTAAGAATGCATTTACTACCCATTATTGGCTGGATAATGTAAAGGTTTATAATCAGACGGCAAAGCTCACATCGGGGGTTGTTTTCCGCAAGGATTTTGAAGGTCAGGACGGAGTCTGGGGAACCTTTACTCCCGAATACTGCACTAAAGATTGTAACACTCATTGGATTATGGAAAGAACCGTTGAATCGGGACATACTTGGGGAAGATATGAACTCAACGGCGATGTTCAAACAATGCCTACCGACAATTATCAGCTGACGGTTGATATATGCAAGCTGGCACTTGGACATTCTCTTTCTGTTCAGATGTATTCAGCCAACAATGACGGATGGATTATACCGGCAAACGATGTTGAAATCGGAACTTGGTATACCTATAAGCTTGTTGAGGAAAATGGAGTAAAGAAGGCTTACAGAAAGCTAAAAACAGATTCGGAATATACTGAAATTATGGTTGTAACCGATAATCCCGACAATCACGAGGCTCCTGTTGTAAAGTCCCAGACTTTGCCCATAAGCAGCAGTTGGACAAAGCATTTTGCTTTCGCGATTGAGGCAACTCAGAGTCAGGTGGGCAATGACCCCACGTCAACGGGCGCCAGCCTTACGGGGCTTGGCTCAAAGTGGGCAATTGACAATGCGTTGGTGTCGCAACTTGGTGCCGCTGAGGTGGAATACTTCAGCGAGGACGACAAGGTGTACAATAAGCTGAATGTGCTGGCGACAGATGTTGAACAAAGTGAGTTTATGCCAATTATCGGATATTTTGATGCGGAAGGCAAGCTTATTTCCACTGATTTTGAAGGCAGTGCTGAGCTGGATTTCGGAAAGGGTGAAAGTCAACAGTTTGTGATGTATGCAGGAAGTGCACTTTACAACAAGGTAAAGGAAGAAAACGGTAAAATGCGTGCATTTTTCTGGACGGCGGACGGTGAGCCGATATCGAAAGATATTGATTTGACCGACACATTTTAAATTAATATGAAAATGATATAAATTCAACCCCTTCAAAGGTTTCTTCCTTGAAGGGGTTGAGGTTTTTTTAACCGTTTTGTTTAATTTATATTAAAAAAACAAAAACTGAAACGATTTATTTTTTCGCTTTTGTTTGTCCCGGGGTTTTTCCGGTTATCTGCTTGAACTGACGGATGAAGTGATACTGGTTGGTGTAGCCCGTCAACTCTGCAACCTTTGCGATGGTCATATCTCCACGTTCAAGCATCGCTTGTGCGGCGTGAATTCTTCGGATAATCAAGTCTTTTTGGGGTGAAATACCGAAGAATTTCTTGTAAAGCTCATAAAATCTTGAGGGGCTCATATTGGCATATTTTGCCATATCCTCAACCGTCCAGGGCTTATGAATTTCCATATGAATCTGTGAACGCACAGATAAAAAATGCTCTTTTTGCTCGGAATTAATCGGTGAGGTTATTTTTTCCATCTTGTCGGAGCGGGCAACTTCGATAAAGAAGCTTTCTGCAAGGGCATCAACTGCATCCTGATAAAATGCAGATTTTTGGGTTAATTCAATGTTGATTTGCTGGAATATCTTGGTTATTGCGTCGTTGTCCCGGGGATAGTAGACGGTTTCGTATTCCAATTTGTATTTTTCCATAAGAGAATGCATTGAGTCATCTGCGTGGAACCAATTGTGCAGAAAAACACGGTCCGTCCAGGCATAATGTTGATGAGCGTGAAAGTCCCAAAAAATACAGGCACCGGGTTGAAGCTTTATTTCTGTTTCGCCGAACCATACTGTTACAGGTGCGAGAAAATGACAACAGATTGCGGTTTCGCCCAAGTCGGGTCGGTTTATGCTGAACATCTTGCGTTCGGGAAATAATGGCTGGATAGTCAGAAAATTCATAAAATCATCTCCTCTGTAGTTTTATTTTACAGCAAACAGTAGAATATGTCAATAAAAAAGTAGAATTTTGCATTGACTTTCTGAAGTGTTGTAGCTATACTTATGAGTAATATATGATAGGAGGGCTGTAAAATGATACCAAGGAATGAATATCCAAGACCCCAGATGGTGAGAGGAGAATGGCTCAATCTCAACGGCGAATGGGACTTTGAAATAGACAATGCGAAAATTGGTGAAGAGGGAGGATTTGCAAACCGCGACAGCTTGGATTGCAAGATTACCGTTCCCTTCTGTCCAGAAAGTCGTCTTTCGGGCATAGGACACACTGATTTTATGAATTGCGTGTGGTACAGAAAGGACGTTGAAATCCCCAAAAACTGGGAAGGCAAGAATGTTATTCTTCATTTCGGTGCGGTTGACTATCATGCAATAGTTTTTGTCAACGGTGAAAGAGTTGGTGAACATAAGGGCGGCTATACTTCCTTTAGCTTTGACATAACCGAATATCTGAAGGAAAGCGGCAACTACATAACCCTTTGTGCCTATGATGATGTACGCAGCGAAAATCAGCCCGCGGGCAAGCAGTGTGCAAAGAAGGATTCCTACGGCTGCTTCTATACCAGAACAACAGGCATCTGGCAAACAGTTTGGATGGAATGTGTTGACAAGTGTTACATCCAAAACCTGAAAATGACAACCGAGATTGAAAATCCATCAGTTCACATTGAAGCAAAGATGATGGGTGAATTTGTGGGAGCGGTTGTAACAGCCGAAGCCTTTTGGGAAGGCAAGAGTGTGGGCAAGGCAGAAGTAACCGCAATGTCCAATGTGGCAAGCCTCACCGTTGCGGTTTCCGAAAAGCATCTTTGGGATGTTGGTCAGGGTAATCTTTATGACCTGAAGATTACCGTTTCAAAGGACGGTAATCTTCTTGACGAAGTTGACAGCTATTTCGGACTTCGTACAGTTGCACTTGAGGGCAAAAAATTCAAAATCAACGGCAGAACCGTATTCGGCAGATGGGTTCTTGACCAGGGTTTCTATCCTGACGGACTTTATACAGCTCCCACCGACGAGGATTTGAAAAATGATGTTATTTTCGGTCTGGAGCTTGGCTTCAATGGTGCAAGACTTCACGAAAAGATTTTTGAACCCCGATTCCTTTACTGGGCGGACAAGTTAGGATATCTTGTGTGGGAAGAACACGCAAACTGGAATCTGAACATTTCCACAATGGAACAGCTGCAGTACTTTCTTCCCGAATGGATGGAAGCGGTTGAACGTGACTTCAGCCATCCTTCGATTATCGGCTGGTGTCCCTTTAACGAAACAAAGGATTTGAAGAACAGACGTCAGTGTAATATGGTGATTGAGATGACATATCGTGTTACAAAGGCACTTGACCCAACCCGTCCTGTAATCGACACAAGCGGTTGGTTCCATACCGTGACAGATATCTATGACCTTCACAATTATGAGCAGGATTCCGAAAAGCTGGCAAAGCATTATGAAAAAGCGGCTGAGGGTGAAATCGTTGATTATGTTGACTATACCGACTGGCTTCAAGCCTATAAAACAAGCGATTGGGATGGCAAGCTTCCCTTGTTCATCAGCGAATACGGCGGAATCAAGTGGGCGCCAAAGGCATATAATGAAAAATCCTGGGGCTATGGAAATGCTCCCAAGACGGAAGAAGAGTTTATTGCAAGGTACAAAGCTCTCACAGATGTTCTTCTGGATAATAAATCAATAATGGGATTCTGTTACACTCAGCTTTATGACATCGAGCAGGAAGAAAACGGACTTTTGTATTATGACAGACGTCATAAGTTTGACCCGAATGTGTTTCATGAGATAAATTCAAGGAAAGCGGCAATCGAAGACTAACAGGGCATTTTCAAGCTGTTTTGGAGAAAATAATGGATTAATTACCATATACTTTCTCTAAAACGGCTTTTTTATATCAAACAGTAGGATATATCAATAAAAAAAGTAGAAAGTTGCATTTACTTTTGACTGTATTATATATATAATTTTATCATAAAGGTATAAATTTCAATTTATCCAAGGAGGAAAGGAAATGAAAAAAGTTTTAACAATGATGCTTGTGTGTGTGATGCTTTTGTCGCTTTTTGCGGTGAATGTATCTGCGGCAGGAGTACAGCCTTTTTATCAGGACTTTGAGAATGTTTCGGAAAACGACAACAAAAGCGGATTTTCCAGCGGCACTTCCAATTCGGAGCTTTTGATGCGCGAAGTAATTGAGGATCCCTATAAGCCGGGCAACACGGTTGTGAAGTTTGTGAACCGAAAATCAGGTGCAAGCGGTGCAGGTGTAATTGACAGCCATATGGCGGCATCAAGCGTTATTGATGGCGAATGTATGTTTGCTTTTGACTTTATACAGCTTTCAACAACCGGTGATCTGACGGCAAGCAATGCTATAAAATATGTTATGATTGAGCTTAGCAAGGGTGGTCCTTCGGGCAACCGTCCCAGAATCGGTCTGACAATGATGAATTATGCTGACGGCTTCCGTCTCACTCCCGAGAATGATGTTTGGTATTCATATATTGCTCACGTGAACAGCGATTTTTCATCCTTGGCACTTTACCGCAAGGAAAGAGACTCTGATGAGCCTTATACTTTTGTGAGAAACCAGGCAAGAGGAAATGTGACCGGAACTGTCAATGGTGACTTCCGTATTTATGGCGGTCAGGTTGACTATATGATTGACAACATCTGCTTTTGTCAGGGCGGTGTGGGAACCGGCGGACACTTTGAAATGGACGGCGAAGCAATCACTGAGCTGAGTCAGGTCACAAACGGAACACTCACTGCCACAACGGATTTTATCAGCGGAGATGTTAAGACAACGGTGTCGGGCGGTCAGACAATAGTTACCGACGGTGGAGAGGTTTTTCCCTTTGCGGTTGTTTATGATGCGTCAGGCAAGATGATTGATTGCGTTACCCTTGAGGGTGTTACGGTGAAAGCCGGCAAGCAGACCATATCTTTGGATATTGATACATCGGGATTTTATGACAAGCTGGACGGTGGCTACATCGGCTACTATATGTGGAAGGACTTCGTCACGGCAGAGCCTTTGATGGATGCTGTTGAGCTTTACTAAGGGAGGGATAACAATGCTAAAAAAGATTTTAAAAGTGGCTTTGATGACGGCAATTGTCTGCCTATTGCTGACAGTTGGTGTGTCTGCGGCGGAATATCTGAATGTGGACTTCGAAAACGGAGTGGATGTGTTTGAGGCAAACGATCCACCCAAGGGTGCGGCAAGAGTTGAAGTGACTGAAGGGGACAATACTGTTGTGCATTTTGACAACAGCACCGGTGAAACTCTACTTAACAGAATCAACTCATCTGTTTCGAGCCTTCCCAATGGCGGTGTTATGATGTTTGACTTCAAAATCGGGCAGAAGGTTGACGGTGGATATATATATGTTGAGTTGAACGGTGGTACCATTGATGGTGACAGACCCAAGTGTGTTTTGCAAATATCGGCACTTTCTCATGAAGCGGATACTTGGTATACTTATGTTATGGTAATGAACGAGGATGTCAGCGGAGGTACGGTTTACCGCAAAAAGAGAGATGTGAATGAACCTTTTGGATTTGTTGTAAACACATCTATTGCCAATACCGGTGAAGCCAGTGCCATGTGGAGAATGTATTGTCTGAAGCATAGCAGTTATTTTGATAATATAAGAATTTTCGAAGGCGTTTATGCTAAGGCCGTTCTGTTCAGTATGGACGGAAGCGAGGTTTCGGGAATTGAAGATGTTACAGCAGGAACTCTCGCAGCGGATATGAAAATCGTCTGCGGTGATGTGACAAAGGCAACCGATAATGGTGTAACCTATTATGCCAAGGGTTCAACAGCAACTCCCGTTATGGTGTTCTTTGATAAGAATATGAGAATGGTCAACTGTACACAGGTTGTGAAAGACCTGGCTGTGGGCGACAATGATGTTACAATTGAAGTTGACACAACAGATTTTGCAGACAAGTTGGAGGGCGGTTTTGCAGGGCTTTATGTTCTGGATGATATGATGAATATCAGACCGCTTTCGGATGCAGTGGAATTAAGATAAGGAGGGCAAAAATATGAAAATATCAAGAATCTTGGTTGCCCTTGCTTTGACAGTTTGTATGCTGACGGCTTCGGTTTCGGCGGCACTTATGGGCGATGCGGTAACCTCCGACAGTACTAAGGGTGATTTCAAAAATCTTACAGTCAGAACAGTTGCGAATACAGTGACAGTCAGCGGTTCGGTGGCAACTGCAAAAAAGACAAGTGTTTCATTTTATGTAACAGACGGCACCACAAACATTGCATCACGTCAGGTGTTCTCCGATGCGGCAGGCACGTTCGAATTTATGCTTGTTCTGAACCCTGAAAGATATGATGCGGATGCCACTGCCTCAATTACGGTGGGGGCATTGGGTTACAATTCAAGAAAAATAATCGGCATTCCTCTTTATTCACAGGCGGAGATTGATGCTTGTGTTGAGGCATTCGGGGCAATAACAAGTGCACAGGCTTTGGGTGAGTTTTTTGCATCATACAACGAGATGCTGGGAATTTCCGAAACATATTCTCAGGACGAGCTTGAACTGATGTATCAGAGTTATGAGAATAATCCCCCGACGGAGGTTGAAGACTGTACTTCGGTTGCCACAACGATTAACGGCTTGTTGGAATACATAACAGAATACAGAGCCTTTTTCGATGCAATTAATGAAGCGGGTGAAAACGGCGATATTGGTGCTCTGAAGAATCTTTTGACGGTTACTTATGCACATATACTCCCCTTCAGCACAGCGGTTCCCCTCATTCAGAACGAGACTGAAATGTATAAAAAACTGGCTGAAAGTTACACCGAGGCATATACCACATTTGCGGATGTGGAAGCGGCTTTTGTGGCGGCAAGAGAAGCTCAGCTGGATGCGGAAACCATATACGGCAAGGTGACAGATGACCGTGCATTTGATTTTGCGGATGAATGGAAGATTTCAATAAACGGAAACCGTATTACAATATCAGGCAGAGTTGATGATTTTGCTGTGAGAAATATTGTATTCCACGCAATTGACTCCAATGCGGCAGGTCCTGCACTTCTGACAATCTATCAGGTTAAGACTGACCAGGAAGGTGCATTTTCGGCAACCTTTGCTGTTGACCCAAGTCTTTACGGCGATCGGGATGAGGGAAGAATTCGTGTTTCGGGCTTTGATGTGAATACATATCAGTTCATAATTCCTCTTTATTCCGAGGCGGTTCTCACCGAAATGACCGATGAATTCAAGACAATCACCGATACGACCGAGGCAAAGGCGTTCCTTGATGAATACAGCGAAATTCTTGCGGTTGGTGCAGGCTACAGCGAAGCAAAGACAAAAATTCTTTGTGAACTGTTTGCGGAAAAGGATTATGACAGCATCACAGTTCCCGAAGAGGTTGCGACAGAAATAATTGTGCTTGATGAAATTGCAAATAATGTGAAGACCTTCATCGACAAGATGAATGATTATTCAGAACGTGAGCTGTGGGCGAAAATGGAAAAGGCAATCGAAGACGATTTTGCAGACCTTGCGGAGGTTTCATCAACCTATGAAGAACTGAAAGAGCTTTCGGAAGACAACAAAAAAGTCAGCAGCAAGGGCGTATATTTGAGAATGGTTGGAAAGACCTTTGAATGTGTTCAGGATATTATTGATGCCTATAAGATTGCGTATGAAGAACAGAAGGAATTTGAAGAAGAGGCAGAAGAAGACAAGGTATCCAGACCTTCAGGCGGCGGTGGCGGCGGAGGAGGCTTCTCCGGCGGTTCAACAAATGTTGAAATCGCTCCCGATATTGTTATCGAACCCGAAAAAACTCCTCTTGAAGAAGAAAGAAAGCCCGTTGAAGCTTTCAAAGACCTTGAAGGTTATGAATGGGCAGAGAAGGCAATCAATGCATTGCGTAATATCAGCGTTGTTCAGGGTGACGGAAAGGGAAATTACCGTCCTGGAGACAGTGTGACCCGTGAAGAACTGCTTTCAATGCTCCTCAAGACCTGTTATATTGACGCAAAATCAGGCGGGACAAATGTTTTTGCCGATGTGAAGAACGGCGAATGGTATTTTGACACGATTTGCACGGCTTATGCCCTTGGGGTTACAAAGGGCAAGGGTGACGGAACATTCGGTATCGGTGAAAATGTTACCCGTGCTGATATGGTGGCAATGGCGGCACGTCTCATTCGTTCAAAGGGATTTCTTATTGAAGAAAAGACCCCTGCAAAGGTGTTTGGTGACTATATCGAAATTCCTGAATATGCATACAATGACGTGGTGACATTCCAGCAGGCGGGAATTGTTCAGGGTGATGATTTGGGCAACTTCAACCCCAATAACCCCGTAACCCGTGCGGAAGCGGCTGTGTTCTTCCACAACATATTCAAATATATTGAAGGTCAGATTTAACAGAAAGGAAGGAAATATTATGAAAAAAATATCAGCACTTATTTTGTCATTGGTTCTGGTTGTATCAGCTCTTTATATTCCTGCCTTTTCTGAGGCGGAATCTGAAGCTGTGACAGCCAAGCAACTGGCACTTCTTGCAGCATTCGATATTATTGAAGATGCGGACTCGGTTGACCTTGAAAAGAGTCTCACAAGAGCTCAGGCAGCGGAGTATTTCTGCAAGCTGACGGACATCTCGGCGGCAACGGCTTCTGGATATGACAGCGTTTATTACGATGTAACAACCGAAACTCCGTACTTTGGTTATATCAAGGCGGTTTCTGATATGGGTTATATGATTGGATATCCTGACGGTCGTTTTCGTCCTGTTCAGAACATTTCAACCAAAGAAGCCGCAAGAGTTCTTGCGAATATTCTCGGTTTCAAGGACTATATTGCGGTGACAAGCTTTGATGCCGTAATGCTCAAAACAGGAATTATGGACGGAGTTAAAATCCGTGATGCAGTGACTTGCGGTGAGTTTCTGAAGATGATTTACAATGCACTTCATGCTCCTGCCTGCAAAATTGTGGGCTTCGGTGACGGAATAAGCTATGAAATCAGTCAGGATTATCTGGGTGCGGAGCATCTCCGCGGTGTGGTTTCAGACCGTGCGGTTCTTGATGCAACCTCCGATACGGGACTTGATGAAATTCTGGATACAATAAACGACAATACAGTTTCAATCGGTGGCACAGTTCATAACTATGACGGCGACGCATCGGCTTTCCTTGGTTACAGGGTTAAGTATTATTATAAAGCAGACGCAGATGGCAAAGATGTTGTTTTTATGACTAAGGACGAGAAAAACAATGAGCTTATTTTGAACTATGATGAAATTATCAGCTATTCTGATTTTACTTATACTTATGAACAGAACAACAAGGACAAAGAGGTCAAGATTTCCAAATCTGCTTCAATTATTTTCAACGGTGGAGCATATCCGGCACTTGACCCGGAAGAGATGGTGCCTGCGTACGGCAAGGTTACGCTTGTTGATAACAACAACGACAAAACTTTTGATGTTGTTTTGATTGATAGTGTGGAATTTATTCTTGCAGAGTCAACGAATCCAAGCAAAATGACGATTTTTGCGGTTCAGGACGGAAAAGACCTTGAGCTTGAAAATTCAGATGAGGTTAGTGTCACAAAGGACGGCAAGGCATATGACTTCGACAGAATAATCAACCGTGATCTTCTTGCAGTACGCCGCACCAAAGTGGATTCGGGCTACGACAAGGTTGTGATTGAGGTTCTCAAGGATGCAAAAGCAAATTCACGTCTTGGCAGTGTGACTGATGAAAGAGTGACGGTGGGTGAGGTTACCTACAAGCTCTGGGACGGCATGGACGAAGACTCCAGGTCGGAAATCAAAGCAGGTGCAACAGTAACACTCTATACATACGAGGATATGATTGTCATTGTGGAAGTTGCAGGTTCAATGAACAGCTACGGCTACCTTGTGAGCGTAAGTGAGCCTGAAATTTTCGGCGACACAATTCAGTTCCGTCTGATGCAGACAGACCTGAAGGCGGCAACTTTTGATATGAACAAGAATGTGAAGATTGACGGTGTTGCCTGCAAGGCTGCTGACATCAAAGCTCGTCTTCTGGAATCTGCAAAGCTTTCGGTAAAGCCTTATGACGAAGGTGAGGTTGCACAGCCTGTTAAATATACACTTAACAGTGAAGGCAAGCTTATTGCACTTGATACACTCTATTTCGATGCAGACCACGAGGATGCGGAAACAAGTCTCAGACGCCTGGAAACCGAATCCTATAAATATTCAAGAACAAGCAGCAGCTTTTATAACAGAGACACAGGTGCGTTTGTTGCTGCAACAAAGGACAACAGGGCATACCGTGTTCCCTTCAAGGATGTATATTCGGAGCTTGATTATGAATACTACAATCTTGCTGAAGGTATGAGTCTGAACACATGGGATTATGACTACATTGACGTATGTAACGTAGACCCTGACAGCCGTGTGGCGGATTTTGCGTATGTATACAGATTGGTATTTAATCACGGAACCTGGGGGTCGTTTATTGTTCAGGACAAAACGCAGGCTCTCAATGATGACGGAGATGTGGTAAAGACACTTGAGGTTATTGATGCAGGAAACGGCAATCTCAAGACACAAGTGATAAATGAGGCTGCCTATGCGGCTTATGAAAAGCTGAATCCCGGTGACTTCATCAGAATAACAACAAATATCAAGAGTGAAGTAATCGGAATTTCAGACCCATCCACCGATGCAATGCCAAGCCTTGTAAATCCATCTGCAAAACGTGTTTTCAAGCTTGGAGGCGGAAATCACGGTACAACAAATCCTCCGTATGCCGACGGCGAATGTATGGTTGTGGGAACAGTACTCGATGCATCATCGGGTAAGTTATTGCTGACAACCTGTCTGGAAAGCGATCCCGGTGAGTTTGATGAAACTGTTGGACGAGATTCTTTGCCCCTTTCTTCGGCAAAGGTGATGATTATGGAAGACCTGAGAGGCAATATAAGCTTTACGGAAGGAAGCGTTGAGGATCTTAAAACGTATGCTGATGACCCCGAAAATGCCTCTGTGGTAGTGGTTTATATTTCGGGCAGCACGGTGAGAACAGTATTTGTTCTTGAAGAGAAATAGGGAGGTTTGATGATATGAAAAAGTTAGCTTTAATTTGTTCAATAATTATGCTGGCAAGCTGCATTCTGCCAATCTTCACATCCTTGAAGGTTTCAGCGGCAGAAGCCTCTCCTTGGAGTACATGGAATCTTATAACTTCAAAAATAGACGGCGACTTGCTTATAATACCCGCAGGGAGCGGCGGAGGTGCGGATATGACACCTTCTGTTCCCTCTGAATATATTATTAAGTTTTCAATGAAGATTGAAAGTTGGGGAAGCAACTCCTATCAGGGCTTTTATCTCTGTAACGGAAGCCGCAGAGCGGGCATTTATGTATATCAGAACTACATAAACGATTACAACGGCGGCAGCACAAGATACACAACCAACACCTCCTGGCATGACTATCGTCTTGAGGCTTCGGGAGATGTATTGCGTATTTTTATAGATAATAATCTGGTGCACACCGGAACCACCCAGGAGAATAACTGGAATCCAAGGGCTCTTTTCTTTGCATCTTCTGCTTCGGGTAATGTTCTGATTGAAAACTTCTCCCTGACAACTGTGGACGGCAAGGATTTTGCACCTCCGTTTCTGGTTGCACCTTTGGAAACTGAATACACACCCGAATTTACAACCAACTGGGCGGAATCCTTTGATGGCTGGACGATAACCGACTGCGACAACCTTTTTGTAAACGAAAAAGGAAATATTGAAATCAATACAACAGGCAGGGCAGGAAACTATCAGGTTGAACGTGCTCCGAAAACCACCGAAAACTATGATATGGAATTCGGACTTCAGGTTCATGACTACAGCTCCGAGGAAATGCAGTTCAAGGCTGCAACAACAGGATACAACAACTATCAGTATATCAGCCCTGATCGTATCCGTACCGCTTGTGCTGACTCAAACCCCATTGGCGGTATGGGAATTCAGGTGGACATCGGTCATGAATGGCACAATTGGAAAATAGAGGTTCGCGGAGAATATATGACGCTTTATATGGATGGTGGCGAGATTGCCCGTTATAAAATGATGAAGAATCCGGCACAGACGCCCCTTCTTCGCTTTTTGATTCAGGCAAACCAGCTTGACCACTACCACGTTGAGTTGGGAAATATACACTATAAGCCATATTTCCCTGAGGTTAACCTCACAACACCTCCCAACGGCTCGGAATATGCTGAAAGCTCAAACATCACTTTCAAGGCAGAAGTAGCGGAAGATGTTGAATATGTTGACTACTTCGTGAACGGTCTGAATGTTGGCAGAGGTTATGCACCCGGTTATGAATACGTTCTTGAAAATGCCAAGATGGGCACATACCGTGTTTCTGCAGGTATAGGCGACAAAAAGTCTGTTGAACATATTATAAACGTGGTAAAGGGCTTTGAAGCAAAAGTACAAGCAGACAAAACCCAGGTAACTTATGGCGAAAATGTAAATTTCAGTATAGAAACTGATATTTTAAATGAAGGAGTTATGCCGACTTCTGTCGAATATTATACAGACGGTCAAAAAATCGGTGAAGCAAGCGTTGCTCCCTTTGTGTTCAGCACCCCGCTTCTTAAGGCAGGAACTGCTGAGGTTTATGCAATTATAAAGAACAACAACGGTGCTCAGTTCAAAGCCGACAGTGTATACATAAATGTAAAGACCGACGGCAATCAAAATGCGGTATTCGACCGTGAATACAGCATTGGATATGATGTGACAGCGGAAAATGCCAATGTTGAGATTGCTGACGGATACTTTGGTCTGAAATTGAACCATTCCGGCGGCAAAACTACTGTTGTAACAAAAGATGGCACAGAAGAATTTGCTCTCGGAAAAGGTAACTACAAGGTTGATGTGACATCGGGATATGCCATTGTTTATTACAACGGACACCTTGCATTCACGGCACTTCTCCCCAAAACAGAGGTTGCAAACCTGATTAAATACGACGGAGTTCAGAACTTCGCTCTTGGCGGAACAGGTGTGAAGACAACAGTTATGGCTGAAAGATGGGCAAAGATACCTGCATACAGCAGAACAGTTGCAAATCTTACGCACAACTATTCAATTGAATTCGACAAGCTTGACGCATCGGATGAGACAATCACCTTCTATGACGGCTTCTACAAAGTGGAACTGGTTATGAAGGACGGAAAAATCACGACCAACACTCAGACTTTGTTGGCAAAAGGTAAGCCTGAATTCACACTCAACGGTGAGGTGAAGCCGGGCTACTGGAGAATAACAGTTGCAAAGGGTCTTGTTCAGGTTTGGTGCGATAATGTGTATGTGGATTCCTTTGCGGCACCCACAAGTGCAACTCCTGCAAGGCTTATAAGAGAAATGTCCAATCCTTCGGCATCCACACTTATTGCAATCAAGAACACAAACGACAAATTCACTCATAACGAGAATTTTGAAGGAACAACCGAACTTGATGCTCTTGACTTCTGGCTTCCTGATGAAGAAAGCGGCATTGATGCAAAGATTAAGAGCGGTGCAATGGAATTGTCGGGAACCGGTACATATTTGCTGAACGGTCAGAGCAACGATGTTGTTATGAAGTGGCAGGCAAAGGTAAGCGACACCAAGGATTTTTATGTGACAACACGCCTCTTCAAGAACTGGTATAATATGAAAGCAGGCTATGACTTCGTAAAGGGCAAGTGGTATCTGAAGGAATGGAGCGCATACGGCTTCTACCCCCAGAATACGCGTACTGATTATGAAGGAAAGGCACTGAGCCCGGACGAATGGCACGACTTTGAGCTCGTGACAAAGGAAGGCTATTTTGAACTTAAGTGCGATGGCGAAACCGTTGTGAAGAAGGAAAATGTTGTATTCCCCTTCAATGGTTACACAGGCATTGGTCTCGTTGAGGGAAGTGCCATTATTGACAATGTTGAATACACAGGACGCTGTGCTGTGACCGGAGCAGTTAAGAGTGCTGTGATTTCTGACCAGGTTGGTATTTGTGAAATCAGTGATAGGGCTGACGGTTCGGTTTACGTATGGCAGTCAAATACAGGCTACAGAAAGACCACAGATAACGGTGAAACATGGTCAGAATTTGTGGCAGAAAGAAAACCATATGCGGAAAACAGACTTCGTCTCTATGACGGCAGACTCCTTGAAATCCGTGTGGGAGATTTGTCAAAGCCTCAGGAAGCCTGGGTTTCAGAGGATGACGGCGAAAACTGGCAGTTTATGGGCTATACATCAGCAGATGACGGGCGTCGTCGTGTTCTGTTGACAGGTAGTATGACTCAGGCAAAGAACGGCAGAGTCTTCCTGGGTATTGACTACGGAATTTCGGAATACGGAACCAATGGTATGATAACAACATGGTATTCAGACAACCTCAAGGATTGGTATCTTACCGAAACGGTAAATGATGCAAAGATAACAGAACAGAACTTCCAGGAAAGCTCACACGTGGAGCTTCCTGACGGAACAATCCGTTGGTATGCACGTTCGGGCGATGGTTTTGTTATGTATGCTGATTCGAAGGATAACGGCGTGACCTTTGGTGAATGGAGACCTTCACAGCTCATTGCTCCTCTTTGTACTTATGCAGTGGAACGTGATAACGAAGACCCCAACACCTACTGGGCAATTATGCAGAATGATGCTGTAACTTATGACTATCGTTATATCCACAGACCCCGTAACCGTTTTGCTCTTGTTGTCAGCTATGACGGAATGCAGTCCTGGGAATATGTTGCAACTCTCAATGAAACAACAGAATGTCCCAGCTACGATGCTTGTAACCACGTTCTTAGAGTTTTTGGCGATACGGTTTACATCCAGTGGAACAACCTGCACACACCAAGACGTTCAATCACCTACGCAATTGACAAGAACAAGGTAAGAAGCCAGAAACGTTTTGAGGAAATTCATCCCAGATACAATTGGGGCATAAGCTCAGGTAGCCATATGGCAACAAGCTGCGTTCTGCCCAAAACATCGGGAACTGCTGTGATTTACGGCGTGAATACTGCGGTTGACGTTCAGGACGGATATGATGCAGAGACAATCGCAAAGGTATTCGGAGCAGAATTTGCAGGCAACGGAACCTTCAAGATGGGTAATGCTGTTGTGACGTTCACCGAGGGTTCGGCAAGTTACACCGTGAACGGTGAGACAAAAACCTTTGACGAAGCTTGCCTGAAGAACGGATATTTCAACATCAAGGCCTGTGCAGAAGCTTTTGGCAAGGAATTTTCCGAAACGGAGAACAGCTATATTGTTTGGTACAATGCTCCTTTAGCAGATGTTTATATGAATGAAATAAATAATTAAAAATATGAAATAAAAAAGGATGGTAACGGTTATGAAAAGAATTATCTCATTAATTCTGGCAGTTGCAATGCTAGCAGGTATCGCTGTTATGTTCGGCGGATGCGGCGAAGAGAAAACCGCATCTAACAATACAAACGGCGGTGTAAAGAAGTTTACGGTTTATGGATACGATTATTCTTCTAAGCCGGAGGCAAAAGATGTTTTTGAGTTTTATCAGAACAAATGGGATGCAAACACTGAATACGAAATCGAGTGGATTGGCGGCGATATTCAGATGATTATGGCATCAGGCGATTATCCCGATATTATCGCAAAAAATCAGTTCCAGAATGTGGATGTTGCAAAGTATGCGGCACAGGAAGTTCTCATTCCTCTGGAAGATTACATCACAGAAGAAAACACTCCCAATATCTGGAGAATGTTCCAGGAAAGACCCACAACAAAGGCTATTGCAACATCACCTGACGGACATATTTATGCTCTTCCCTCATATAGCGGCGGACGGGGGGCAGCTATTGAAACCTTCTGGTGGATAAACAGAGCATGGCTTGACAAGCTTGGGCTTGATGCTCCCACAACTCTTCCTGAACTTAAGGAAGTTCTCAAAGCCTTCAAAACAGGCGACCCCAACGGCAACGGCAAAGCTGATGAAATCCCTATGACCTTCTATAACGAAGGTGCATATAACTATCCCGAAACACTTCTTTCATGCTGGGGTGTTTCAACAAAATTCGGTATGTATGATTCATACCTGAATGTTCAGAACGGAAA
This sequence comes from Clostridia bacterium, assembly GCA_045579055.1. Classification (GTDB taxonomy): domain Bacteria; phylum Bacillota; class Clostridia; order Monoglobales; family Monoglobaceae; genus SIG440. The sequence continues at coordinate 42,801 of JAZNLK010000136.1, read as the reverse complement.
AGTCAACTTCACTCCCATGATGGATGAATGGAAAGAAATGATTAAGTTCTATGCGGATATTTACAAAGAAGGACTTCTTGATATAGAATGCTTTACATTTGAGTCAAACACATTTAACTCAAGACTTTCATCAGAAGTTCCGGTTGTTGGTGTTACATTTGCCAAGGAAAATCCCTTTAGCATTAATGCTGACCAGTATGAAGTTATTGCTCCCATAAGTGCAGATGGTCAGATTAAACCTATTGTGCATATCCACCCGGGTTCAATCGGCACAAGAAATATGGCTCACGTCACATCTGCTTGTGATGACCCCAAGGCTGCAATGGCATGGCTTGATACCTTCTATTCAAAAGAAGCAACCATCACTAACTGGTACGGCGAAGTTGACACAGACGGAAAGATTAAAGAGACATTCCACAAAGAAGGCGATATGTTTATGTGGAATGACCCCACTGAACAGGGCTATGAATCAATCAGCGAAATGTACTACAACAATTCACCACACGGTCCTCATATGATAGGCTATTTGAGTCTGGAAGATGATCGTGGCACGGTTATTGAGGACTGCGATGCATTCCGTACTTATGATGAACTCTGGGCACTCTATGAACCGTTCATTGACAAGGAAACATGGCCCAGACCCTATTACGATCCGGAGGATTCCAGCAGATTGTCTGTCCTTCAAACAGATATTTTCAACTATGTTGAAAGAAACAAGGCAAACTGGATTATGGGCAGATCGGATGTTGAAAAGGATTGGGACGGTTACATCAAAAAGCTGAACGATCTTGGTGCAGATGAGTTGCAGGAAATTAACCAGAGAACATATGATGTTTATCAGAAAACTGTTGATGAAATTACCAAAGGCAAATAATGCAGTTTTTGTTGAACTGTGACTTTAGAGTTTAAAATGAAAAGCTACGGGTAATTTCAAAGGATCTTTCCGGAAAAAAGGAATCCGGCAGAGCCGGTGGGGGATTGTACTTTGCAAGTACAATCCCTTGGTCTCTTTTTGATAAAGCCATAAAAAAAGGAGTTTTCGGCAGGAAAAGTGTAAAAAGCCGGTTGAGATTTATCTTTCAAATTTTTGTAAATGTATTATTAATGAAATTTTTTAAAATGGAGAAATTATATGAAATTCAGACCTACATCAGTTCCACTTATAACAGTTGACCCATTTTTCTCGGTGTGGTCAGGGGCGGATTGTCTTTGCGACCGTCCCACCACCCATTGGTCGCAAAAACCCATACCCATTATGGCGGGGGTTTTAATTGATGAGATGTTCTATGCTATGGTTGGCACAAATCAGGAGTTTATGCAAACAAGAAAGAGGGTTTATCAGACCGGTTTGACGGTTACACCTCTCAGCTCCTTGTATAAGTTCGAAGATGACTTTGTGAAAGCCGAGCTTGAGTTCACAACTCCTCTTTTGCTTGACAGACTTGACATTATGACACGACCGGTCAGCTATGTGAGATACAAGATTGAACGAAAGACGACAATTGAAGGAAAACGGCTCAGATTTGTTTTTGGTATCAACTCAAGAGGCTGTGTCAACAACGGTTGTCGGGAAGTGGAATTCAAAAAGACCGGTTATTCCGTTTGTTGTGGAAACACAAAGCAGGAACCTCTTTCAGAAACCGGAGACAATGCGGTCATTGACTGGGGATATCTGCATCTTTGCGACAAGGATGCGTTTCCGGCAATCTTGAAACGAACGAAATATCTTGACAAAGTGTTCCCTGTGCCTATGAATCAGGCATACAACGCATATCTTGATATGCCATACGTAGCGGTTGAAAAGGAGATTTGCGGAAACGAGCTTTCGGGAGTTATAACCCTTGCATATGACGAAATTCATCCCATTGAATATTTCCATAAACCTCTTGATGAGTATTACACAAAGTTTTTCGGAAGCTTTGAGGAAATGGCAAGGGCGGCTGTTTCGGAATATGACGAAATCAAGGCTCTTTGTGACAAATTTGACGGTGAGCTTATGGCTGAGGCAGAAAAGGTTGGCGGCGAAAACTACCGCAACATTCTGACCATCGCATACCGTCAGGCAATTGCCGCACACAAGCTTGTTGAGGATGAGGACGGAAATCTGCTGTTCTTCTCAAAGGAGAACGACTCAAACGGTTGCATCGGAACAATGGACGTGACATATCCTTCAATTCCGTTGTTCCTGAAATATAACCCCGAACTTGTTCTGGGAATGCTGAGACCTATAATAAAATACGCCCTTTCAGACGAGTGGACAAGTGATTTCACTCCTCATGATGTGGGACAGTATCCAAAGGCAAACGGTCAGGTCTACGGAAATGCTTTCGGACTTCTCCATATGCCCGTTGAGGAAGCGGGGAATATGCTCGTTTGTCTTGCGGCTGTGATGAAATATTCAGGCGGCAACAAGGAGCTTTTTGAAGAAGCGGCACCACTTATGAAAAAGTGGGCGGACTATCTTGTTGAAAACGGATATAACCCTGAAAATCAGCTTTGTACCGACGACTTTGCAGGTCACTTCCCCCACAATTGTAATCTGAGCGTAAAGGCAATTATGGGAATTGCATCGTATTCTCTTTTGTCGGGTGATGAATCCTATATGAAGATTGCAAAGGAATATGCAAAGAAGTGGGAAGAGGATGCAAAGAACGATTCTGCAACTCGTCTTACCTTTGACCAGCCTGACACATGGAGCCTCAAGTATAATATGGTTTGGGATAACCTTCTTGGGTTCAATCTCTTCTCGGAAGATGTGAAGAAACGTGAAGTTGAGCTTTACAAAACTAAGTTCAACCGTTACGGTGTTCCGCTGGATTCCAGAAAGGACTACACCAAGATTGACTGGGAAATGTGGTCAACAAGGATTTATGATGACAAAGAATATTTTGATATGATATGTGAAAGCATCGTGAATATGATAAATGAAACCACGGATCGCGTTCCCCTTGCGGACTGGTACGAAACAAAAACCGCATATTTGCGTGCAATGTTCTGCCGTTCGGTTGTGGGCGGACTGTTTATCAACTTGTTGGATAAATAAAATGAAAAAACCTTGCACCATACGTTGCAAGGTTTTTTTCTACCCTATTTGTCATTCTGAACGCAGTGAAGAAGCCCATGTGACTTCAAGTCCCTTCGGCATGCTCAGGGTGATAGTTTGTATACAAAGTCTGCAACCCCCTTAGTCTGTTTATCTATCGAAAAAATACTTTTCCGTCATTGCACAAAGGTAATGATAAATCGGCAGGTGATATTCCTGAACCTTGAAGGTTTCGGTTTCGGGAACCCTTACTGTGCAATCTGAAATATCAGACAGCTTACTTTTGTTTTGCCCTGTGAGGGACAATACCTTTGAACCGACGGATTTTGCAACCTGTGCCGCATTTACGCAGTTTTTTGAATTGCCCGACGTTGAAAGGCAGATGAGTAGGTCGTTTTCGGTTGCATATCCGTAAACCAGCTGTGCATACATCATATCAGGCTCAACATCGTTTATGAATGCCGAAAGTATTGCACTCTGGCTGGGTAGAGAAATTGCAGGCAGAGCACCTTGAAGATTCTTTCTCAAATCTTCGGGAATCCTCTCGTCCCTGACTTCTCGTTTAAGCATAAAGCCCTTCATCAGTTCACCCACAATATGCTCGCTGTCTGCAGCGCTGCCGCCGTTTCCGCAAACAAGCACCTTGCCACCGTTTTTGTATGTATCAATAATCAGTTTTAAAGCATTTTCTATTTCTTCTTTACATTTATCCAGAACGGGATAACGCATCAAGAGTTCGTTTAACATAATTACCTCACTTGAAGATTTTAAATAATTCTTCGCTCAAATAATCTTCCACAATGATGTGTGCACCAAGGTCGTTGTGAAGCTTGCGTTGATATTCTGCCGCCTTTGGAAGTCTGCTGATAACAAGAGCACCCATTTCTGCACCTGCAAGAATTTCAGCTCTGCCGTCGCCTACAACAAGGACGTTTTTGCCCTCAATGTTCAAATCCTTGCGGAGTTTTTCCATAACCATTTCCTTGGGCATCTTTTCGGTCCAGGTTGAGCCCAAGATGTCCTCAACAAGCTCACCTTCACCGATTTTGTAGCCAAGACCTTCCACTTCTTCGTGCATACCCATGCCCTTTTCCACAACAGCACCGGTAACAAAGTAGTTTTTCACACCGTTATCCTTGAGAAACTTCATAAACTCAACCGAGCCGGGAACCTGGAAGCTTTTGGGGTCTTTTTTTGCCTTTTCAAGGTTTTTGTCGCGGCAGTAGCCGTTGAGCACAGCCTCATAGAGCTTGAATAGTCTTGGAGTTTTTTCTTCAAGCATTTTGTTCATTTCCTCTGTTTCGGGAAGGTCGTCAAATATCTCCTCACCGTTCCAAATTCGCTGTATAATCTCGGAGTTGGTTGCCATATCGCAGTTGATTTTAACTGTTCCTTCCTCAACGGCACGGCGGATTGCCCATTCCATCTGGGTAAGTGCCGAAAGTCCTGCGGATTCTATGCAAAATCTGTCGGTTTCGGGCAAAGCCTTGCTGCCGCATTCCTCAATGAGCCTTTTTTCGTTTTCCTTGCTGTCAAAGTCTTCGGGGACGCCGTTTGCAATAACATCATAAAGGCAGATGCTCATAACCGGCGGCCATTCACGAATCAGCGAGTGTGTTCCGTCAATATCGTGGAAGGCGTAGGTGATTTCCATATCGTCAAAGCTGTTTATAATAATTTCGGATTTGGTATTGTGTGCTTTAAGCATAATTCTAGTCCTCTTTGTAGTAGTCTTTGTTTGCATCAATCAGGTTGCAGATGTTTTCAACGCTTGTGTGGGTTGTGTATCCGTCTTCGGGGGTGTTCTTGCAGTAATCCACCATCTTGTCAACCGTTGTTGAGACAACCTGAAGTCTTGTGTCTGCCGATGCATAGTAAATAAACATATTGTCATCAGGGTCAACAATCAAACCATTTGAAAATACGCAGCCTGAAACGTCACCGTCACGCTCTGCACCCTTGGGGGCAAGGAAGTATCCTCCAGGCTGATAAATAACCTTTGTGGGGTCGTCAAGCGATGTCATAAAGCAATAGAGAACGTATCTGAGACCTGTTGCGTGGTTTCTTACACCGTGTGCCACGTGAAGCCAGCCTTCTTTTGTCTTGATGGGAGGAGCTCCTGCACCGTTTTTGACTTCCTTTACGGTATGATAAATTCTTGCATCAATAATCTTTTCTTCGGTAATTACGGCATTTTCCATACTGTCAACAAATGCAACGCCGATACCGCCGCCGCTTCCCACATCAATAAAGCCGTCTGACGGTCTTGTGTAGAGCATATATTTGCCGTCAACAAATTCGGGATGAACGCATACATTTCTTTGCTGATTGGGAGAAACGAGGTCGGGAAGTCTTTCCCAACTGTCAAAATCCTTGGTTCTTACGATGCCGCATTTTGCAACGGCAGAAGATGTGTCGTCAACCGAGAAATCCTTTCTCTCGCTGCAGAACAGACCGTAAATCCAGCCGTCCTCGTGCTTTGTGAGACGCATATCATACACATTTGTGTCAATTTCCGAAACCTTGGGGATTGTGATGGGCTTTTCGCGGAACTTGAATCCGTCAACACCGTTATCACTTTCAGCCACGGCAAAATATGATTTTCGGTCGTTGCCTTCAACACGTGCAACCAAAAGATACTTGCCTTCGTGATAGATTGCACCTGCGTTCATAATGGCATTCACGCGAATACGTTCCAGAAATTGGGGATTTCTTTCGTATGAATAATCAAATCTCCAGTTAAGGGGAATATCCTCGCGCATAAGTGCAGGATACTTGTATCTGTTGAACACGCCGTTGATACTGAATTTGGGAGTGTTCTTTCTTGAGATAACATCTTGGTGGTTTTTGGTTACTTCTTTGATTCTGTTTTCAAAATATTCTCTACTCATTTTTATGTGCTCCTTTGTTATTATTGAAATTCAACTGTTACTTCTGTTACCCTTGGAGTGCCGCAACCGCTCGTCGCAACTTTCGCTTTTAAGCTCGGCTTGCAAAACAAGCCAACCTTTTTTCGCTTGGTTGCTCCTCTTCCCGCAAAAGCTCTGCTTTTGTGGGAACCCTGATTCATTTTGGTGCAACCTGCGTTGACGATAAGCTATGCTTTGTATAAGCTTTCTTACTCAAACTCAACCGTTACTTCTGTTACCCTTGGTGTGCCTGTGCCGCAGGTTGCACCAAGCTCCAGCTTGTACTGGATGTAGCCGTGGAGATTCAGGGCGGAAATGTCGGCATTGTTATCAAAGGATTCAGACCACTTTGCAGTTTCAAGTGCTTCAATGGAATCCGCACATCTGAACTGAATTTTTACCCAGGTTTTCTTGCCGTTTTCCGCTGTCCAGCAGACTTTTGTAGCTTTGCTTTCTGACTTATAGGCTTCGGAATAATAATACTCGGAATCGCCTCTGTCCATAATGTTTCCGATGTCAACCGAGCACATTCCGTGAGGCCCGATGCAGGGAAGCTCGGTGTAGCGTGTTTCGTTTATGCCATCCTTGTCGCCCCAGAATATGTATGATGTGTTGGTGTGGTTGCCGTATGCCTTGTGGGATGCAACAGCCAAATCCATATATCCGTCACCGTTGAAGTCTCCTGCCATGCATCCGCAGCCTGAATGATTGAAGATGTTCTGATAGTTTTCCGAATGGAAGATTCCGTCCTCTGACTGGAAGTAGAGGTAGGAGTCGATGTCGCGGCATCTTCCGTTGGAGTATGCTGTGCCGTATATGTCAAGGCGTCCGTCCCCGTTGAAATCCTGAATTGTTAAAGCATTGCAACAAGGTGTCGAAAGCTGTGTCTTGCGGTTTTCCTTATAGCCGTCTTTGCCGCCCCAGTATATTTCAAACTTGCCCAGTTCCTGAGGATGGGAATAGGTGACGGATTGGTGACAAGCCAGAACTAAATCAAGATAACCATTGCCGTTGAGGTCGGCGGCATTGGCTGATGCAATGCCGTCTGTTGCAATAATCTGATAATTATCACGGCTGAAGCCTTCAGGACCACCCCAGAATATGAATGACCGTTTTCCACAGATTTCCGAAACGAAAATATCGAGCCAGCCGTCCCCGTTGAAATCTGCCGCAAACATCCAGCGAACCTGACCGAATTCCCGGCGAATGTCGGGATCCATTTCTAAGTCCTTTTCAATTCGGGGCTTTCCCATAAATTCTTTCAGATATTCTTCAGGGTCGGGACCAAGAACCAGGATTTTCGGGTTGTCGAAATCATAGCCGTTGGGTCCGCCTTCAAAGATCTTTATTTCACGGCAAGAAAAGCCGCCCATAACCAAATCCAGATATCCGCACTTTCTGAAGTCGCCAACTGCAACTCCGTGGGAGGTTTCGGAATAAAAGTGGTTCTTTCGGTTTTCAACGTCAAAGCCCTTGGGACTGTTCCAGTAGATAACTGAGCCGGGAGTCATATGGGGTGCGTTCTCTGCACAGTTTATAATGAGAACATCGGGGATGCCGTCATCGTTAAAATCACAGGGGATTGTGTCAACCGCCGCACAGCCGGGGAATTCAAGGCGTCTTTCGGGCAAATAGCCGTCTTCGCCCCCAAGGAAAACATAAACATTTTCAAAGCCAAGAAGACTTTCACCCTCAAAGTTTACAACCGCAAGCTGATATCTGCCATCGGTATATGTTCTTCCGGACATAACCTTTACGGGTTCGTTGGCTGTCAGTTGACGTTCTTCCTTGTATTCACCTGTTTCGTTGAAAGAGAAAACAGATGTTTTTATGGTTAATCTGTGAAGCTCACTTGACTGAGCAACAAAAAGATAGTTTTTGCCACCGTCTTCCATTGAACCAACCGACAAAATTCTTGCCGCACGAATGGGAATCTTTGTTGCCGCATCTTCGGAATAGTCTTCGCTTTCCCAAAGTACGATTGAATTATCGATGGTATCAAAGTCGCTTGCGACGGAAATTACAATGTCGCTGTCACCGCAGTTTTTTAAATCTCCCGAAACGGCGTGCATAGCCCCTTTGCGTGAGAATGTGGCTTCATAACGGCAATCACCCGATTCGGTATGTTCATATTCGCATAAAATTCTGATTTCTTCTTTTGGCTGTCTGTCTTTGCCGAAGCTTTCGAAAACTGCATAATCCCCTTCGGGTCTGAAGGTCATTTTCTTGCCCTTTGCAAAGACAATGCTGTTTTTCCAAGGAAGCCAACGGAAGAACTTTCTTCCTGCCGTTGTGGCACTTGCACGTTCATCGCCGAAAATGGTCTGTACGCCGAAATCCGTTTTACGCTGGGGGTTTATTCCGTCTTCACCGCCCCAGTATACGGCTGTGCAGCCTGTTTCCTTGTATACAACATACAAATCGTCATAACCGTCACCGTCCAAATCTCCTGCGGCAAGGGAAATGGCGTTGATATCAAGCTCTTCAAAGCCTGAGGCTTCAATTCCGTAGCCGCATTGATTGAACAGACGAAGCTTGTCGTTGCTGATGAACACCAAGGACTTCTTTCCGCAACCGGAGAAATCCCCGGCAGCAACACCAAGGGAATTGGGAACACGAAGCTCAAGCTTGTATTTTTCGGAAAGACCTATTTCACTTCCGAAATATATAACAGCCGACACGTCGCTGTTGACGCCGTTATGCTGGCAGGCAACAACCAAATCCTCGGTTCCGTCACCGGTCAGGTCGGCAAATATTGCATCATAGGAGCCGTTTGAAGGTAATTCCAGCGGTTCTTCCTGACTCAGACTGTCATAAATATGGATTTTGGTTCTTTCGTTCATACTGTGACTGTTGGTTATGGGAATATCAGGGAAACCATCGCTGTTTATGTCAAAATTAAAGATTCTCTGAAGGACACCTTTGGCGGAGATAAAGATGTTTTGTCCACCGTTCCCCAATGTGCCTTTTTGGAATTCTTCAAAGCCTTTTTTTGTCCATTTCATAGTAAAAAACTCCATTCTGTCAAGGTTTTTAGCCTATTTATCCTTGAACAAAATTATTGTATCAAAGGGCTTTTTGTTTGTCAATAGAAATGGTGCAGATTGTAGGATATGTCAACTTTTTCAGTAGGAAACAACATAAAAAACTGAATATAACAGGAAAAACTATATGTATATATTTTATTGAAAATTTGGGTGTGGTGTGGTATAATGATTTCATCGAAGATGAAATCAGCGATATAAATTCCTTGCGGAATTTGCGATATACCTTGCGGTGCGATATATTACTTCGTAATGCGATATGTCCCTTCGGGACGAGATAAAGGAATTTATATCATATCGCAAAGATATTTTGGGGTAGGTGATAAGGTGACAAACTTTGATTTTCTGAAGTCAGAGCCGCAATTTGCCACATTCTGTGATGTGGCTGCATCCAGCGAACAGCTTTTGCATATTGACATTTCGGCGGCTGTGCTGAATTGCCGCAGAGCTATGGAGTTTGCTGTGAAGTGGATGTATTCGGTCGACAAGGATTTGGAAATGCCCTATGACAATACTCTTATGGCGATGATGAGCGAAGAGAAATTTCGTGATGTTGTGGGTGAGGACATATACAGACGTATGGATTTTATCCGAAAGACGGGTAACATTGCGGCTCACGGCGGAAATGAAATCTCTATGGAGCAGGCGGAGCACTGTGTTGAGAATCTCTTCTATTTTCTGGATTATGTGGCATATTGTTATGGAAAGAACTATGTCCAAAAGGATTTTGACAAAAAGCTTCTGGAATTGACAACCGAAGAAGCTTTGGCATTTGTCACCGAAAAGACGGTTGATGTAGAGAGCCTGATGGCTGAAAACAAGGAACTGAAGGAAGAACTTACCGCACGCCGTGCCGAGCATCAGCAGACCTACGTTCCAAAGCCTCTTGAGCTTTCGGAATTTGATACAAGAAGGATTTACATAGATACAATGCTTCAGGAAGCAGGCTGGACAAAAGGTGAAAACTGGATAAAGGATGTTCCTCTTCCGGGAACGTCAGGTTTTGCAGATTATGTGCTTTATGACGATGCACACAGCCCTCTTGCGGTGATTGAGGCAAGGCATACTTGCAAGGATTTTGCTGTTGGCAGACAGTGGGCAAAACTTTATGCGGATATACTTGAAAAGCAGTTCGGAAGACGCCCTGTGGTTTACCTCACCAACGGTTTTGAAATCAGGATGGATGACGGGCACTATCCTGAAAGAAATGTGGCGGCTTTTTATTCAAAAAGAAATCTTGAAAAGCTTTTCGACCTCTCCTTGTCCTGAAAATCCGTGGGGCTGTTGAAAGAATAAATTGTCACGGTATAACGGAAAAGGATTTGTGGGTTTTGGTTCTTCCATGAGGTGTTGAGACGGAATTTGTGTTTGACATAAGGCGGCATATATTATATAATAAATGCATCGGATGGTTTTTGAACTGTTCGGTGCATTATATTTTAGGCTGAAAGGACGGTTTCAGTATGGCAAAAATAAGATTTTTGGGGACTTGTTCAGGAACAGAACCTTTTGAAAATATGCATCATACGGCGTTTACCGTTGAAGAAGGTGGACGCATATACTGGTTCGATGCAGGCGAGAATTGCTCACGGAACGCCTTTCTTGCAGGTGTGGATATGCTGAAGATAAACAGCATTTTTATTTCACATCCTCACGAAGACCATATTGGCGGACTTTTTAACCTGATTCAGCTTATCCGTCAGCAGATGTGGCGGAAGTCAGGGGAACCCATTGACGGACACGTGAATCTTTTTTTGCCCCACGAGGATTTGTGGAGGCATATGAAGGGGCTTATTACCGTTGCGTCGGGACAGGGCTTCTTTGATATTCTTGACATAAGAGACAGTCTGATTTCTGACGGCTTGGTTTTTGAAAATCAGGATATAAGGGTTTCGGCGGTTCACAACGCACATATCCTTGACGAAGAAAATGCTCAGTGGCAGTCGTTCTCATTTGCAATTGGAGTGAGCGGCAAAAAAGTGGTTTATTCCGGGGATATCAGAAAACTTTGCGAGCTTGACCCGCTTATTGCCGCAGGTTGTGACTGTCTGATAATCGAAAGCGGACACCAAAAGGTGGCGGAGATTCTGGAATATGCAGAATCGAAGAAGATTGAAAAAGTTATTTTCAACCACCACGGCCGTGAAATAATCAATGACCGTGAAGCCGCGGAAAGCCTTGTGAAAGGCTATTCACGCAGTGCGTGCATTGCATATGACGGGATGATTGTTGAGATATAATGGGTGCAAGAAAAAGGTATTTCAGGAAAAATATCGAATTATATACATAGGAAGAATTTTGAGGGGTGGTGGCAAAAGAACGGTTCGTCGAAAATTGCCGAACCATACAAATTGTATTTATAAAATATATGTAGGGGACAGCCTTTATGACGGCCCGAAAAAATCATTTTGCTACAAGCCCGACGATAAAAATAATAGTGTAGAGGAGAATTGTTATGGGATTACTTAAAGCCGGATTCGGTGCATTGGGCGGCGTTCTTGCTGACTCATGGCGTGATTATTTTTACTGCGAGAGTATGGATGCAGACACCCTTGTTGTCAAGGGTGAAAAACGTGCAGGCGACCGTTCTTCAAACAAGAAGGGAACCGACAATATTATTTCAAACGGTTCAATTATCAATGTGAACGACGGTCAGTGTATGATTATTGTGGAATCGGGCAAGGTTGTTGAAATCTGTGCCGAACCCGGTGAGTTTGTTTATGATACGGGAACGGAGCCCAGTATTTTTTACGGTTCTTTGGGTGAAAACATAAAGAAGACATTTTCTGAAATAGGAAAGCGCTTCTCTTTTGGTGGAGAGCCTGCAAAGGATCAGAGAATTTACTTCTTCAATACCAAGGAGATAATGGGTAACAAGTACGGAACACCGTCACCTATTCCTTTTAGAATTATGGATCAGGCAATTGGGTTCCCTCTTGATATAAAAATCCGTTGTCACGGTGAGTATTCCTACAAAATCACAAACCCCTTGCTGTTTTATACCAATGTTTGTGCCAATGTGGAAAACGACTTTACCCGAGATGAGATTGACAGCCAGTTGAAGTCGGAGTTGCTTACGGCACTTAATCCTGCAATGTTCAAGATTTCACAGAACAACATCTATTATGCGGCAATTCCTGCATACACAATGCAGCTTGCGGAGGAACTGAACGAGCTTCTTTCTTCCAAGTGGAGAGACAGAAGGGGAATCGAGATTGTTGAATTCGGGGTATCGGCGGTAAACGCAACACCCGAAGATGAGGCGAGAATAACCGAGTATCAGAGGTCTGCGGCAATGGGCAGAGATGCAAATATGCTCCGTGGACATATGGCAGGAGCAACAGCTCAGGCAATGAATACCGCAGCAGCCAACGAAGCAGGTGCGGCAATGGGCTTTATGGGCATGGGAATGGCAGGAAATATGATGGGCAATATGTCGGGCTTTATGCAGGGGGCAAATAATACTCAGGACACGATGGTAAATCAGCAGGTAGGCGGAGTCGGTCAGGCTTCCGGGGGCTGGACGTGTGAATGTGGAACCGAAAATAATGGTAAGTTCTGTCAGAATTGCGGAGCACCAAAGCCTGCGGCAAAGGGCTGGACTTGTTCCTGCGGTGCTGTGAATCAGGGTAAATTCTGTCAGGACTGCGGAAAGCCGAAGCCTGCCGATGCTATCAATTTTAAGTGTGACAAGTGTGGCTGGGTTCCCGAGGATGCTCAGAATCCGCCCAAGTTCTGTCCCGAATGTGGCGATAAATTCGACGAAAACGACAAATAAAGCATATACTTTTGGAGTAAGAAAATAATAAAAGGTGGATGAAAATATGAACAAATACATAGGACATCCTTCGCAGATTTGCGGAGTTAAGGAAACGAGAATGGTCGGCGGAAAGGCTGACGGAATGAGAATGCTTGAGGTTCGCAACGGAAAGGGACTTGAATTTTCGGTATCCCTTGACAGATGCGCTGACATCCCTTATCTTTTCTATAAGGGCAACAGTATGGCGTACATCTCCCCTTGCGGTCTTGTGGGACCTCAGTATTATGAAGGAACGGGCGACAATTTCCTGAAATCCTTTACGGCAGGCTTCATAACCACCTGCGGTCTCAGTGCTGTGGGAAGCCCCTGCAACGATAACGGCGAGGAATTGCCTCTTCACGGAAATATTGCACACATACCCTGCGAACAGCATTCATACTCCGTTGAGGACGACTATATCAGAATCAAGGCGGTTGTCCGTGACGGCTCTTTGGGCGGAAATCAGTATCTTTTGATCCGTGAATACGTTTGCGGTCTCAATGACAACACTCTTGAAGTGATTGACACTGTGAAGAATATCGGTTGTCGTACTGCGCCTTTTATGATTATGTATCATTGCAATATGGGTTATCCTCTGCTTAGTGAGAAGTCGGTTCTGAAGATTTCATCTTCTTCGGTTGCACCACGTGACGACCATGCCGCAAAGGATATTGACACTTGGGACAAGATGCTTGTTCCCGACCCGAACTTTGTTGAACAGTGCTACTATCACAGCTTTGATGCAGACCCCGAAATTTCACTTTCGAATCCTGATATCAATACCGAGCTTCGGATGACATTTGACAGAAGCACTCTTGATTGCTTTACGGAATGGAAGCAGATGGGTGAATATGAATACGTTCTGGGTCTTGAACCTGCCAACTGTAACCCCGACGGCAGAGATGTTATGCGTGAAAAGGGAATCCTTAAATTCCTTGAACCGGGAGAAAGCAAGACAATGAAGATAAAGTTCAGCTTTGTGGATTGCTGAGAATAATTCCTTATATTTAAACGGGAATTACCGTGAATTACGGAAGGTGACAACAATGATATATGAATCTGTAAGGGATGCGGCAAAGCGATTGGGCGTGACACCTCGTGCTGTACAAAAGTGGGCAAGTACCGGAATGCTCCCGGGATGCACAAAGCAAGGCAGAGATTGGCTTATTCCAAAGGATGCTGTAAAAACAGCGGTGGGAGCCAGCTCGGCACTCAATAGCCATAGAATGCCCTGGCCGCTTCTGCGTGGGAGTTTTGAACCGGGAAAGGCGTTGGAATACATAGAGACCCTTGGGGACGATGATGACAGAAACATTGCTCTTGCAGAATATTACTATTACACCGGTCAGAGTGAGCTTGCACAAGAACTGACCGAACCCTATCTTTACAGCAAGGATATTGTTCTTAGGTTTTCTGCCGGTGTCATATGTACTTTTGCAACTGCTTTGAGTGGAAATTCCGGACGTGGCGAGCTGGTGTCTGAACTGGTTTCTTCTCAGCTTGAAAAAGAGCTTGCAGAGGACACAGTTCCCGAAAACCGTGCTTTGTGGATTCTTACTGCATATATGGGAAAGGTTCTTTTGAAGCTGGATATACCCGAAGTTCCGTCCCTTGAAGAATATTTGAAATATCTACCCAACGGAATCAGACTTTTTGGTTGCTATGTGCTGGCTTTTGAAGCCTTGCAGGAGGGTGAAGATGAACGTGCTCTTGCAATTTGCGACATTGCTGTGGCTATGTGCAACAGTCAATATCCCGTGGCAGTCATATTTGCGGAAACAATTGCCGCCTCGGCGCTTATGAATATGAAAAAGAATGATGAAGCAAAGCGTCGTTTTGTGGGAATTTTGGAACTGGTGAGACCGGACGGATTTGTGAAAATTATCGGCACTCACCACGGCAGACTTTCGGGATTGATTGAAGTTACCTTGAAAAAAGATTACCCTGATGAATATAAAAAGGTTGCCGGAATTGCGATGGAAACCGATACGGGTCTCAGAAGATTTGAACAGTCCAATCGGGGCGATTTTGCTCATACTATGACGGCAAATGAAATTATTGTTACAATACTTTATAACAAGAACTGGTCAACCAAAGAGATTGCGGCACATCTGGAACTTTCGGAAAGCACCATAAAGAATTACGTCAGAACTATTTATGACAAACTGGGTATTTCGAAAAAGTCAGAACTACGAAATATTTTAAACGATTGATTTTCCTGCTGTTCGCTTGGCGAACAGCAGGAATTTGTTTATTTACAAGGATTGGGGAGGCCTCAAAGGGATTTTCGGAAGAAAAATTGTACTTTTTATTCCCCAAAATACTCTTTAATTTTCGGATAGTATTTTATATAATAAAGGTATATTAAGGAATAATTTCGTTATTCTACCATTTAGCAAAGGAGGCGAAGCCATGGGAGAGACCTATACAAGGACTTATGCCCTTGAGGGAGACACATTGGAGATTGTTTTCCGTTATGATGAGTTTTCAAAAAAGTTTTTGGGAGATTATCCGGATTTTGAAGACTCTGTCCGATACACACCGCGAGGCAGCCCGTGGGTGAATGTGACAAGCACAGGCTGTCCTTATGCAGAAGGTGAGGATGATGACTGCGGAAGCTGCAGGTATTTGCAGAAAGCGGAAGAAAAGGACATCATCGGAATTTGTACGAACAAATTGCTTAACAAAAATACGAAAGAAGGGGTTTTTAATGACAGGTAAATTTAAACGATTTTTGTCGATGCTTTTGATGGTTGCGATGTTTGCGACATTGGTTCCAAGTTTAGGAATTACAGTTGCAGCCGAAAAAAGCACTTCAGGCGTGTCGCTTCTGGCATCGGGACCAACCATAATTCAAAGTGACACCAAGGAAAACACCAATCAGGCAGGTGGAATAGTTTATACCAAAACATCCACCGCAAAGTCTGACGGAACTATTGATATTACACTTACGGCACACACAACAGGTGTGGTTAAACAGACAAATTCCGTGACACCCACAGATATCGTGCTTGTGCTGGATGTTTCCGGTTCTATGGGTCAAAACTACACAACCACAAGAATAACCGGATATAATGCGGCAACAGGCGGCGAGTATACATATACAGAGTGGGTTTTCATTGTTCCCATACAACGTACAGCTTATGGTATGGACGATACCGGCAGAGATTACTACATCAACACCGGGACGGAAGAAAAGCCGGAATACACTCTCGTAACCTATACGGGACGTGATTCAAACGGATTTGAGATGTATGAATATTCGGTGGGAAATACAGCGGTGATTGTATACCCCGTTTTGAGCGGTGTTTCAGCCACACGTGCAAATTCATATGATGTGGTGCAGTTCTACACGGCAACAACCGAAAGCCAGACTGTCAAAAAGATGAAAGCCCTTCAGGATGCGGTTAATTCCTTTATTGATACCACTGCACGGATGAATACGGATCTTGAAACCTCGCAGATGCATAATATCTCTATTGTTAAATTTGCAGATAACAGCTATCATAACAGCACCGTGCCGACAGTTACAGAAGGTAACCATAAGGGTGCAGACGGCAGGGACGATTACAACTACTCAGAGGTAGTAAAAAATCTTACACCGGTTGATGCAGCAGGTGCGACGGCGTTGAAGAACGCCGTAAATTCCCTTGAACCCGGTGGTGCAACAGCTGTTGACTTCGGTCTTAACCTTGCACAGACGGTTCTTATGAACCGCAGTGAGGTTGTTGCAACAGGTGCGGTTGACCGAAACGAGGTTGTTATCGTATTTACGGATGGTTCACCCACATATTCCAGCGACTTCAGCAATACCGTTGCAAACAATGCAATCACAATCGCAGGAAATATGGAAAGTGCAGCAGATGTAACTGTTTATGGTGTTTGCATAGATACTGATGCCGATGCAACAGATTTGGATGAAAATATCAACAAGTTTATGCACTATATGACGTCAAACTTCCCCAATGCCACAAGCATGACATCAGCGGGTGAAGGCGGAAGTATTGAAAACGGATATTATATGACTCCTCATGGCGATATGACTCTTACCATGATATTTGAGTCCATCATTCAGGAAATTGACCATCCCACCATATCAATGGGCGAGGAAGCAACAATGGTTGACACTCTTTCTCCTTATTTTGATTTCCAAAACGGAAGTGCAACCAATGTGAAGCTGCAGACAAGTGCAAAAAAAGCAGACGGCACATGGGCAGACCCTGTTGATGAAGCAGGGCTCACCCACGAAATAGTTGAGGATCGTCTTGTTGTCAGCGGATTTGACTTTGATGCGAATTATATTTCCGAAACCGGAAGAGGCGACAATGGTGACTTCTACGGAAAACGACTGGTTGTAAGTTTCACGGTTGTTCCTGACTATGGAGTTATTGATGCGGCGTCTGTAACCCTGTTGGACGGTGTGCTCCCCACAAACAGCGGCTTTGCATCATTGGTGGACAGCAACGATACATCAGCGGCGGATGTGGAAACTCCGGTTCTTTCGGCACATCAGGTTGTATATAAGGTTGACGGTCAGGAAACCGTTTCATATAACCGTTTTACCGGTGCTGATGTAACAGTTGATGCGGCTCCCACCAAGGAAGGTTATACCTTCACCGGCTGGACTCGCAACGGTTCACCGATTAATCCTGAAGACGTATTCACAATGCCTGATGAGGATGTTGAAATCATCGGTACATTTGAAGTGAATAAATACGATGTGAAGTATGTATACGGCAACACTCCGGCAGGTGCATCCGCACTTCCCCAAGATCAGACAGATGTTGCATATGGCACAGAGGTAACTGTTGCACCTGAGGCAAGCGCTCCCGGTTACGTATTCAGCGGCTGGGTTCCTCTTGAACAGGATGTAACGGTTTCAGACGGCAAATTTACAATGCCTGACCATTCGGTAACTCTCAGAGGTGTGTTTGCACCTGATGACAATACCTCATATACCGTTGAGCATTATCTTGAAACCATGACCGACGGTCAGTACACGAAACACGAGACCGAAACGAAAACAGGTGTAACTGATACTACTGCGACGGCAATTGCCAAGAAGTTTGAAGGCTTTACATATGATGAAGGCAACCCCAATGAGGTTGTAAGCGGAACAATTTCTGCATCAACACATCTTGTTCTGAAGCTTTACTATAACCGTGATGAATATGATGTGACATATTATTACGCAGGCGATATTCCCGACAATGCTCCGACGTTACCAACGGTGGCAACCTACAAATACGGTCAGGATGTTACTGTTGCAAACAATGTCTCGGCTGAAGGATATACATTCGGTGGTTGGGAATCCGTTTCGGTTACTGCACAGGCCGGAGAAACCTTCAAAATGCCTGCTCACCCGGTTGCATTTATTGGTGAATTTAATGCAAATTCAAATACCCTATACAAGGTTGAATATTATCTTGAAAACCTTGAAGGTGACGGATATGACCTTGAGGAAGAAGCCGGATACACAGGCGAAGGTGTAACAAATTCAACCGCAACTGCAATAAACAAGACCTTTGCAGGTTTTGAGTTTGATGCAAACAATGCAAACAACAAGCTTAGCGGCACAATTGCAGGAGATGGCTCCTTGGTTCTCAAGTTGTATTATAAGAGAAACACATATACCGTAACTTATGCATATGACGGCAACCAGCCAACAGGGGCTCCTGAACTCCCCACAGACAATAATACATACAAGTATGGTGCAACAGTAACAGTAGCTGATGCTCTTGAGCTTGAAGGTTATGTGTTTGACGGCTGGTATCCCACAAATCTGGCAATTCAGATTGGTGCAACATTTACGATGCCGGCAGGAAATGTTACGCTCCTTGGTAACTTTGAACCTTCGGCAGGAACAAAGTGGGTTGAAGAACATTATTTTGAAGACCTTGATGGCAACTATATCAAGGACGACAACTACACAGTAAGTCACACAGGAACAACCGGTAAAACAGCCGAAGCAACCCCTATTGCTGAAGTAGAGGGCTTCACATTTGCCCAAAATCATGCTGATAATGTGATTTCGGCAACAATCGAGGCTAATGGTTCAACAGTTCTTAAGTTCCATTACAAGAGAAATACTTATACCGTGACATATGCTTATGAAGGTGAACAACCTGCCGGTGCACCCGAACTTCCGACAGATGATAGTGAATATAAGTTCGGTGAAACGGTTACTATTGCAGATGACCTTGAACTCACAGGTTATGTGTTTGCTGGTTGGTATTCAAGCGGTCATACAGTTGAATCTGAACACACAACATTCACAATGCCTGCAAGAGACGTAACTCTCTATGGTGACTTTGAACCTGCAAGCGGCGTAGTCTGGACAGAAGAACACTACTTTGAAGATCTTTATGGTGATTATGTTATAAATGATGCGTATACATTTTCACATACAGGAACAACAGGCAATACAGCAACAGCAACTCCTATTGCTGAAGTAGAGGGCTTCACATTTGACCAAAATCACGCTGACAATGTGGTTTCGGCAACAATCGAAGCTGATGGTTCAACAGTTCTTATGTTCCATTACAAGAGAAATACTTATACCGTGACATATGCTTATGAAGGCGAACAGCCTGCCGGTGCACCCGAACTTCCGACAGATGATAGTGAATATAAGTATGGTGAAACGGTTACTATTGCAGATGACCTCAGCATGACAGGTTATGTGTTTGTTGGTTGGTATTCAAGCGGTCATACAGTTGAATCTGAACACACAACATTTACAATGCCTGCAAGATATGTAACTCTCTATGGTGATTTTGAACCTTCGGCAGGTATTGAATACAAGGAAATTCACTACTTGCAGAACCTTGACGGAACATATAACGATGCAGAAGTTTATTACGAAAAGACACATTACGGAACAACAGGCGAAGAAGTTAGTGCGGCTCGTATGAATCCTGTAGGCTTCACATTTGATGAAAATGCGGCAAACGTTGAAAGTTCAACAATTGCGGCTGACGGCTCAACGGTTCTCAAGTTCCACTACAAGAGAAATCTGTACACCGTGACCTACAAGTATGATCCGGCTGAACAACCTGCCGGTGCAGATGGACTTCTTCCTCCACGGGAAGACTTTAGGTATGGTGAAAGAGTAGCGGTTGCTGATGCTCCTGAACTCACAGGTTATGTATTCGAAGGCTGGTACCCCGAAAAAGTCGGAATTCCTGCAAGCGGAACATTCACAATGCCTGAAGGCAATGTGGTGTTTGTTGGTAATTTCAATCCCAGAAGTGATACGAAGTACGAAGTTCATCATCACCTTATGATGGCTGACGGAAACTATCCGGCAGAACCCAACTATGTGAATGAACACGCAGGAACAACCGGCACAGAGGTAACAGCAATCCCAAGAAACTTTGCAGGTTACGTTCTGGCATCAACAGACCCCGTGAAGGGAATCGTAAGAGCTGACGGAAAACTGGTTCTTGACCTTTTCTATGACAGAATCAAGTACAACGTTACATATTATGTAACAGGTCGTGTTCCTGAAAATTACACAGCTCCCGTTGATACAAATTCTTACCGTCACGGTGAAGAAGTAACGGTTCTCCCAACACCGGTTGCACCACAGGGTATAACCTTTGTGGGCTGGAAACCCGTTGCACAGTCTGATACAGACGCAAATGTAACAATTAATGGCGGCAAGTTTACAATGCCAATGCACAATGTTCGTCTTGAAGGACGTTTCTCAGCTGATAGTGGTATTCCTTATGTGATTAACCACTGGGTTGAAAAAGAAACCCTTGGCAGCTACGAAATCTATACAAGTGACAGACGTGTGGGAACAACAGGTGATGAGGTTACTGCTTATGCATACACAATCCCCGGATTTACCGATGTAACCGACTACACAGGCGGAACACCCGGTCAGATTTCGGAAACAGTTCTTGGCAACGGTTCACTGGTTATCAATTTCTACTACGACAGAAACGGACACACCGTAGCTTATCAGTATGACGGTATTGTTCCCAACGGTGCTCCCACAGCTCCTGCAGCTCTAAACGATGTTCATTTCGGAACAGATGTGACAGTAGCGACAGCACCTATAGTTCCGGGATTCACATTCAGCGGCTGGACAACAGCAGATGCAACAGTCGAAAACGGTGTATTTGAAATGCCCGACAAGAATGTTGTATTTAAGGGTAGCTTCACTTCAAACGAAGTGGAATATAAGGTTAATTATTGGTTCCAGAAGGTGGACGCAGGCACGGAATTCGATGCAGCAGACTACGTTCTTGATGCATCTTCGTATTCACGCATTGCTCTTACGGGTCAGCACGTTGAAGCAGAACCAAAGGAACACGTTGGCTTCCACGTAAATCCCGCTCACAGCAAGGCCTACGGTCATGTGACTGTTGATGAAAACGGTGTCGGCAATCTGGTTCTTGATATTTACTTTGACAGAAATATATATGATGTAACATATGGTTACTACGGTGAACAGCCTGCTGAAGCACCTGCTCTGGCAGACAAGAACAAGATAGGTGTACGTTATGGTGCGACTGTTGATGTTGAATCAAAGCCTCAGCTTGACGGATATTCATTTGACGGTTGGTATACACATACAGCATCTGTTGAGAGCAACAAGTTTACAATGCCTGATCACAATGTTGAATTCCTTGGCAGATTCGTAACACAGTATGCAGTGGGTTACGATCTGAACGGCGGAACAGGTGCCGAAGGCGTTGATTACAGCACAAAAGCTGTGGAAGCAGGAAGTGATATTACAGTTAATGCGGCACCAACTCGCAACGGTTATAACTTCAAGGGTTGGGAAGAATCAGATGTTGTTTACAACCCCGGTGATACAGCGAAGGTTGAAAGAAATATGATGTTTGTTGCCAAGTGGTCACGCAAAGGCAGCGGTGGCGGCACCGGTGGTCCCAGTGTTGCAAGGTATACTTTGACCTACGAAACAAACGGCGGAAATGCTTTGGCGAAGGAAACACACAATTCCGGCAAAGAAGTGGTTCTCACAAAGGTTCCTGTTAAGAAAGGATTTGCTTTTGAGGGCTGGTATCTGGATGCAGAACTGACTCAGCACGTAAC
Source organism: Clostridia bacterium (assembly GCA_045579055.1). Lineage (GTDB taxonomy): Bacteria > Bacillota > Clostridia > Monoglobales > Monoglobaceae > SIG440. Next base: position 20,937 of record JAZNLK010000136.1, on the reverse strand, counting down.
TGAAGTTAAGATGACAAAGGATATCACGGTTTATGCTTCATGGGTTGAGGATAACGGAAATGCCGGCCACGGTCATTCGACACCGGGTTCGCTGAATGGTGAAGAGCATTTTGCTTATGTTATCGGTTATCCCGACGACACGGTTCGCCCCAATGACAATATCAGCCGTGCAGAGGTTACAACCATATTCTTCAGATTGTTGAAGGAAGGTGTTCGTTCAGAATCCCTCTCAGAAGAAAATGATTTTGGTGACGTTAAAAATGGTCAGTGGCATAATATGGCGATTTCGTCAATGGCGAAGCTGGGTATTGTTAAGGGACGTACAAAAGACGCTTTTGTTCCCGATGCATTCATTACCCGTGCAGAATTTGCGGTAATCTGTGCAAGATTTGACGATTCTGAGTTTGAAGTTGCCGACAATTTCACAGATGTTGACGGTCACTGGGCAGCAGAGGAAATTCATGAGGCTGCGGCTCACGGTTGGATCAGAGGCTATGAAGATGGCACTTTTAAACCGGATCAGCACATTACACGTGCAGAAGCAATCACAATGATTAACCGCGTTCTGAACCGTATTCCCGAATCAGCTGAAGACCTTTTGGACAGCATGACAAAATGGTCAGATAACAGCGATACCGGTGCATGGTATTACTTGCAGATTCAGGAAGCAACAAACAGCCATAACTACAAAATGAAGAACAATATTTATGAAAAATGGACTGCTTTGTTAGCCAACAGAGATTGGACAGAATATCAGAACTAAAAAAAGTAAAAGGAGCTGTCGCAAAATGCGGCAGCTCCTTTGTGGTGGATGCAAAATAGTGCAGATTAGACAAACTGAATCCCGAAGCTGTAAGAGGGTACTGCGAGAGGTGAAGTTTGTCTGAAAGGCAAAGAGTTTATAACAGAAATTCGTTGTGCAACGAATTTCCACCTTAAATATAGTCTTATTTTAGCCTCTGCATTCTCTGAAAACGGCTATATTAAGCCTTTTCTACGCTTTGCGTGTTCGGTGTATTTTGCTACACCCCCTTCTGCATCGAATATTTCTTCGGATTTATGCCCTTATATTTTTTGAATACCGAGGCGAAGTAGTTGCTGTCGTTGAAACCGCAGAGGTCGGCAATTTCTGTTATGTTTTTGTCGGTGGTTGCCAGAAGCTTTTCCGCAAGAGAAATCCGTGATATGGTCACGTATTCCGAGATGGTGATGCCCATTGCTGATTTGAAAAGGCGACAAAGATACCCACGGCTGATTGCATATTTTTTTGCGATGGTCTCAAGTCGCATATCCTGATGACAGTTTTCGCTTATGTATGTTGCAATGCTTTGGGCGAATTGCTGGCTTTCGCTGAGCTGTGTGTTGTTGGTGGTGCAGTAGCGTGAAATCAGAATCAGAATTTGCATAAAGCACAGCTTTTGCATTTCCTCAAACCCCTTTTGCTTCTTCGTTGTTTCATTTTCAAGACGGGCGATTATGCTTTTCAGTTCATCGAGATTTTCAGAGGGGATTCGAATAAACCGTTTCCTTTTCAACTCGTTTATGTATTTTCGGTATTCTTCCCCCGCAAAGTCATCGTCAAAGGCGAATCGCAAACGCTCCACGTTTGTGTTTTGTCCGTTGTCGGTCTGGTGAAACACAAATTTGGGGATGAATACCATATCCCCCGGTTCAAGCATAAAGATTTCGTTGCCAATAAAATATTTTGTTCTGCCTTTTTCCAGGAAATAAAGCTCGTGAGTTTCGTGATAATGCATATGGGGCATTGTCATTGGGCTTTTGTGGATTTTCCGTTCAAAAAAGCAGGAGTTTTCACTGCTGTATATTGCCATAGAATCCCTCCGGAAAATTAAAAATGTGAAATGTGAAATTACAGCTTTCACGATTGAATTATAGCATTTTGGAAAGAGTATGTCAATATTTTCGTGGTTTTTTGCAAAAAAGGCAATATTTTGAAGGAAATCACGATAAAGTTGATGTATGATATACATATCAAGGAGGTATGAAAAAATGATTACTAACAAAACAAAAAGAACAGAAAGAGTTATTCAGTTTGGCGAAGGCGGATTTTTGCGTGGCTTTGTGGACTGGATTCTTCAGATAACAAACGAAAAAACCGATTTCGATGGTAGTGTGGTTGTGGTTCAGCCCATCGCAAACGGTCTTTGCGACAAGCTGTCGGCACAGGATTGTGTTTATACTCACATTATGCGTGGTATTAAGGATGGTGAACCCACAGTTGAAAAAAAGGTAATTGACGTGATTTCAAGATGCGTGAAGCCATATGATGACTGGAACGCATATCTTGCACTTGCCGAGAATCCCGATTTCAGATTTATCTTCTCGAACACCACTGAGGCGGGAATTGAATATATTGAGAGCGACAGTTTGTGCGATGCACCGCCCAAGTCATTCCCTGCAAAGGTGACGGCACTTCTCCACAAGAGATTCACTCTGGGACTCAAAGGCTTTATTTTCCTTCCCTGTGAGCTTATCGACAAAAATGGTGAAAATCTGAAAGCGATTATTCTGAAATATGCCGATGACTGGGCTTTGGGTGATGACTTCAAGGCTTGGGTCAATGATGAAAACATCTTCTGCAACACACTTGTTGACCGAATCGTAACAGGCTATCCAAAGGATGAAAATATTGACCTTGGCTATGAAGACAATATGCTCAACACAAGTGAGCTGTTCCATCTGTGGGTTATTGAAGGTCCCGAAAGTATCTGTGATGAACTTCCCTTCGACAAAACGGGCCTCAATATTATAATCACAGACAATCTTGAACGTTATCGCACAAGAAAGGTTCGCATTCTCAACGGTGCTCACACTTCAATGATTCCCTATGCAATGCTTGAAGGTGTTGAAACTGTTAAGGACTGTATGGAGAATGAAAAGCTCTTTGAATTTGTTAATGCTTGTGTTTTTGAGGAAATTATCCCAACACTTGACCTTCCCGAAAAGGAATTGATTGGCTACGCAAACAATGTATTTGAGAGATTCCGCAATCCTTATATCAAGCATCTTTGTGCATCAATTTCTCTTAATTCGGTGAGCAAGTTCAAGGTGAGAGTTCTTCCCTCGCTTCTTGAATACATAAAGAGAACGGGAGAAATGCCAAAGCATCTTCTTCAGTCCTTTGCAAAGCTCATTGACTTCTACAGAACCGATATGACAAATGATGACAAGGATATTTGCGAATTTATGAAAACCGCTGATGTGAAGACAATTCTTGCAAATGTCAAGCTTTGGGGTGAGGATTTGAGCCACCTTGCGGACGAGGTTGAGAAATATGTTAATAAATAAACTTGATAATGTTGAAGTGAATTTGCAAGACGGTCACAAGTATGCAATATGTGACATCAAGTGCGGTGAAAATATAATCAAATACGGCAACCCTATCGGTCACGCAACCGAGGATATCAAAAAGGGCGACCACGTTCACTCTCATAATATGAAAACAAATCTTTCGGGGAATCTGGAATATTCCTACGAGCCTGAGTTTTATGACATTCCAAAGGTGGAAACCGACAGAACCTTTATGGGTTACGTCCGTGAAAACGGAGATGTGGGAATCCGCAATGAAATATGGATAATCAACACCGTTGGTTGTGTTAACAAGGTGGCAAAACGTTTAGCAGATATCACCGGGGCGCACACCTTTGAGCATCCCTTCGGCTGTTCTCAGCTTGGTGATGACCACAAGAACACTCAGCTTGTTCTGCGTGGACTTGTGAACCATCCCAATGCGGCAGGGGTTCTTGTTCTTGGTCTCGGATGCGAGAATAACAATATTGAAGAATTCAAAAAGGTTCTTGGGGAATATAATCCTGACAGAGTGAAGTTTCTGAATACTCAGGATGTGGATGACGATATTGCCGAGGGTGTGAAGATTATTGAAGAGCTGAAGGAATACGCAAAGACCTTTGAACGTGTTCCCATTCCAGTTTCAAAGCTGAAAATCGGTCTTAAATGCGGCGGCAGTGACGGTTATAGCGGAATTTCAGCAAATCCGTTGGTGGGTCGGCTTTCTGACAAGCTGATTTCCATGGGCGGAAGCTGTGTTCTCACCGAAGTTCCCGAAATGTTCGGTGCGGAACATCTTCTGATGAAGCGTGCCGAATCAAAGGAAGTATTTGACAAAACTGTTTCGCTGATCAATGATTTCAAGGATTATTTCACACGTCACAATCAGGTGATTTATGAAAATCCCTCTCCCGGCAACAAAAAGGGCGGAATTACAACTTTGGAGGAAAAGTCTTTGGGTTGTGTTCAGAAGGGCGGTCTCAGCACTGTTGTGGACGTTCTGAAAATGGGGGATAAATTGACAAAGAACGGGCTCAGTCTTCTTGACGGACCCGGAAACGATATTGTGGCAATAACCAACCTCACAACGGCAGGGGTGCATATGATTCTGTTTACAACAGGTCGAGGCACTCCCGTGGGTGCACCTGTTCCCACGGTTAAGGTGGCAACAAATCACAATCTTGCTGAAAAGAAGAAGTCCTGGATTGATTTTGATGCATCACCAACTTTGGAAGGAAACCCCTTGACGGATGAGTTTTTTGATTATATAATAGATGTAGCCTCAGGAACCGAGACACAAAACGAAAAGAACGATTACAGAGAGATTTCCATTTTCAAGGACGGAATTGTGCTGTAAGGAGGAAGCTATGAACAGAAGCTTTGATACACATATTATCCGTGATGAGCGGAGCCTTGACGGTGTGTGGGATTTTTGTATGGAAGGCTTTGAAAAAACCTACAAAATGTCCGTTCCCGGTTGTTGGGAACAACATCCCGACTTCACCACCCATCAGGGAAAAGGCAGATACACAAGAGTGGTGAATGTGGCGAAGGATTCCAATATCCGTCTTGAATTCAAGGGCGTCAGCCATACGGCGGATGTTTATTTTGACGGTGAATTGGTTGGTCATCACTATAATGCCTTCACACCCTTTGTGATTATTTTGAAAGATGTGAAAAAGGGCGAACATACCCTGTCGGTTGAAGTTGATAATCGCTTCAGCGAAGCTTCGGCACTCCACATTCCCAATGATTATTATACATACGGCGGAATTATCCGACCCGTCACAATGGAATATATTGGGGACAGCTACATAAAGTATATCCATTTCACTTCTGATTTTGAAAAGGGAAGATGGAGCGGAAGAACAGAGGTTTGTATTGTTAATCTTTCCGACGACAAAAAGACGGTTGAACTGAAAACCTCTCTTGCAGGTGTGGAAAATAAAAAATCGGTTGAGCTTTGCGGAAAGGGTGAAACCATTTGCTCCTTTGAAAACGAATATGAAGGGATTACCCCCTGGAGCGGCAAAAATCCGCAGCTTTATCTGCTGAAAGCGGAAATTGACGGAGACGATTTGATTGAACGCATTGGATTCCGAAAGGTGACCCTTGACAAAACAAGGCTTTTTGTCAACGATGAACCCATATTCCTAAAGGGTGTGAACCGTCATGAGGATTATGCAACGGTGGGCTGTGCAATACCGCCTCAGCTTATGTCGGTTGACCTTGATTTGATTCAGGATTTGGGTGCAAATTCGGTGAGAACCAGTCACTATCCCAATGACGAAAGATTCCTTGATATGTGTGACGAAAGGGGAATTTTTGTTTGGGAGGAAAACCACGCAAGAGGTCTTACCCTTGAACAGATGCAGAACCCCAACTTCGAAAAGCAATGCGAGGATTGCATTGCCGAAATGATTGAAAATCATTACAATCATCCGTCCATTGTGATTTGGGGAATTCTCAACGAGTGTTCATCCGAAACGCCTGAGGGTGCGGCGATGTATAAAAGGCAGTATGAACAGATAAAGAGCCTTGACCAAACACGTCCCACCACATCTGCGTCAAATAAGTATTATAACGATGTTTCCCTGGGCTATCCCGATATTGTGTCATATAACATTTACAACGGCTGGTATTTTGACATTGATGAAAAGGAAGATCTGAACAAAATGTATGACTGGATTCAGACCACCGAGGGCAAGGATAAGCCTATGATTATCAGTGAGTTCGGAGCAGGTGGAATTTACGGCTACCGTGACAGAACCTGCGTGAAATGGTCGGAGGAGCGTCAGGCTGAAATTCTGGCAAGCAACATCAATGCGTATCTGAACAATGACAAGCTCACCGGAATATATATCTGGCTTTTTGCCGATTGTCGTGTGGATGAGAAAAGGCTCTACGGCAACCGTCCCAAAACTCAGAACAACAAGGGTTTGGTTGACCTTTACAGACGTGAAAAACTGGCATATGACCGGGTGAAGAATTTGTTTAATGAAAATTAACATATTATGAAAGGAAGATTCAAAATGGGAATTATCAATGACAGCTTTATACTGAAAAGCGAAACTGCAAAGGAAATTTATGAAAAGTTCGCAAAGGATTTGCCGATAATTGACTATCACTGTCATTTGTCGCCACAGATGATTGCTGAGGACTATAAGTTCAAGAATGCTTATGATTTGTTCCTTGGCGGTGACCACTACAAGTGGCGTCAGATGCGTTCAAACGGCATTGACGAAAAAATGATTACAGGTGACGGCGATGAGTTTGAAAAGTGGATGGGTTTTGCAAGAACAATGCCCCTTCTCATCGGCAACCCCATCTATCATTGGACAAGTCTTGAACTGAAAAGATATTTTGACATCGACACTCCCTTAACCGAGGCAACAGCCAAGGAAATTTGGGATAAGTGTAACGAGTGTCTGGCGAAGCCTGAGTTCTCGGCTCAGAATCTTATCAAGCGTTCAAATGTTGAGGTTATCTGCACAACAGACGACCCTGCAGACGATTTGAGATATCACAAGCAGTTGAAGGAGCAGGGATTCCCCACAAAGGTTCTCCCCACATTCCGTCCCGACAAGCTGGTGAACATCGAAAAAGGAGATTTTATTCCCTATATCGAAGCAAACGGTATCGACAGCTATGAAAAGGTGCTTGCCTTTGTTGAAGAAAAGATTAAGTTCTTCCATGAAAACGGATGCCGCCTTTCTGACCACGCATTTGAATATGTTCCCTTTGCTCTTGGTGATGCAAAGGCTGTGTTTGAAAAAAGACTTAAGGGTGAAAAACTGAACATTGATGAAATTGACACATTCAAGACAGCGGTTCTTGCAGAGTGTGCAAAGCACTATACCCAGCTTGGCTGGGCAATGCAGCTTCACATCGGTGCACTCCGCAACAACAACGGCAAGATGTTTGAGAAGCTTGGCCCCGACACGGGCTTTGACTCAATCAATGACCTTTGTATTGCTGAAAAGCTTTCGGCATTTATGAACAATCTTGAGTGTGCTGACATTCTTCCCAAAACGATTCTTTATACCCTCAATCCCAAGGATAACTACGTTCTGGGAACAATGCTGGGTAACTTCCAGAAGGCTCCCACGGCAGGCAAGATTCAGTTCGGTTCAGGCTGGTGGTTCAACGACAACCGTGACGGTATGGAAGAACAGATGAAGGCTCTTGCTAACCTTGGTATCCTTGGCAACTTTGTTGGAATGCTCACAGACTCAAGAAGCTTTGTTTCATATCCCAGACACGAATATTTCAGAAGAATTTTCTGTAACCTCATCGGCACTTGGGTTGATGACGGCGAATATCCCAAGGATATGGACTCTCTGAAGGTGATTGTTGAGGGTGTTTGCTATAAGAATGCAAAGAGATATTTTGGATTTTAATTGATGAGCAATTAAAATCGTTGATATGAATTCTTTGCAAGAATTTTCCATATGTCAAAAAGACTCCATATGTTGCTGATGCAACTCGATATGCCCTTACGGGCGAGAATTTATATCGTATCGAGTCCGAGAAAATCTAGGGCACATGGATTAATTGAACAATGATGAATAAAAAATGACCGTTTTTCGGTGTCGAAAACGGTCATTTTTTTTTTATCTTTTAGGAAATTATAACAGAATGTTATATTTCCTAAATTACAAATAAAGTGTACCTTAATCCCCTCAAGATTGAGGGGCAGGGGAGTTGATGTGTTTAATCAAACACTTTTTTATTTAAGTTGTCTGCAAAAACTTTATTTCGTGTTTCCCGAAATGAAGTTTATATTCCTTTTCTGTGGCGTCGCAACGAATTTTAGCATCGGTTTCGTCTTCGGATGCATTATAAAGGCACATTTCATAACCGCCTTCGGCTTTTCTGAATGACGAAAGAACAATTTTGTCATTGTCGATTGTGACAATGCTCTTGTTATTGCTGCCGTCTCCTGATGGGAAGAAGGAAAGAAGCTGAGGTTCTTCGTTGTATATTTGTGCATTGCGAGCCAATTGATGCTCGTTGGTTATTCTGAAAGAAAAGTGTCTTTCGCCCATATCTATGTGGTTGAGAAATCTGTTGTGGGGTGCAAGCTGTCTTTGCTCTATGGGGTGTGTGGCATAAACAGGGGTTCTGAGCAAGGAAAGTTTTATGGAATTCTGAGTGAAGCTTCCTCCGTAAGTTCCTTTGTTCAGCACAAACAAGCCACCATTTTCGTTTTTGAGACCGCACCACTTGTGGAAAACGGACTCTCTTTCGTCATCAAAAAGCGGTTCAAATCCAAAGGCGGTTTCGCCGTATGGCACACCGCAGACCTGGCTGTCGATTCTGTATTTTATCATTTTGTTTGGTTCATTTGACAGCATTCTGATGTCAACATCTATATATGAGCCGAATTTCGGAAGGGTGTATTCAACCACGGCAACCGAACGGTTGTACTGAAAAAATGCCTGAACCTTTGTACGGACAGCACCGTCTTCGACAATGCGGACATTTGGCGTTGATTCTTGGGGATAGCCAAGGAAGCTGTTTGCATCCCTGTCGCTCATAAGCGAAAAACTGCCTTCAAAATTCCGGAATGAGTCGACCGTCATTCCCCATGGGTCCTCGTTGTCTTTGTAAACTTCGAGGATACCGCTGTTTTGAATACGTTGGATTCCGTCAAGTTCAAAAGTTTCAATCAAGCCTGTTTTTTTGCTGATTGATGCTTTCATTCTTGGATTTTCAACCTTTATGAATTCATCCTCTGTGTCGGATTTTGAAAGCTCACTTTTTTTTGTCACTTTCAGACTGCAGTCAAATCTTGTTATGGATGAAGGAGCAAGTTTGCCCTTGAAGCAAACCTTTTGAATCCAGTCCAGATTGAATGTACATTCAGGCTTTTCGTTCTGAGTGGGCAAGGGGTTGCCTTGGTCGTCGTGCACGGTTGCAAGGGTTATTTCATCCTCGTTCCAGTTCTGATTCTGGAGCATAAATCCCACTTCGAATTCACCATCAATTTCATATGGGTGAGGATTGAAAACCATTATGGGAATTTCGCCGTCTTTTGCTTTTTTCTGATTTTCGCACATTTTCAAAAATGCCTTTGTGAATAGCTTGTCGGCAATTTCTTCGCCGTAATTCATATATCTGAGCCCGTCTTCTTCAACCGGCTTTATTCCTGAACCGGGGAGGATATCGTGGAACTGGCAAAAGGCAAGGGCTTTTTTTGCTTTTTTTAGTTCTTTTTCGTCAAATTCGCTACCGTGGAGTATTTCGGAATAATTCATAAGCTTTTCGGTTATGGCGATTTTGTTCTCCAGATGTCTGTGTGCCTGCTTTATCCGAGCCATTGAGGTGTAGCACCCAACCATGCAAGGAATGAGAGAGTGTGATACTGTGGGGAGGTTTTCGGCGTTGACATCACGGAAATAGTCATCGGCAGAGGAGTGGATAATTTCCGTTTCGGAGGTTTTAATCAGATCGTTTATGCTTTCAAGGTCAATTTTTGAAGGACCACCGCCGTGGTTGCCGATTCCCCAAAGAATCAGGTCGGTTTCTCCCTTGTTTTCATTGATGCAGTCTTCAATTTTTTTTCTTGCCTGACCCTTGAGCGTGCCGTAGTTGCCCAGGAGTTTGTGAGCAACAATTTTGCTTCCATCAAAGCCTTCCCAAAGAAAATCTCCGTGAGTGATGGTTTCGGGACGCATAAAAATGTAGTTTTTATATCCTGTTTTTTTCAGAATCTGGACAATGCCCCGTGAATGACCGAAGGGGTCAAAATTAATTGCTGTTTCAGGCTTGATTCCGAATTTTTCCTGGAAATATTCGTTCCCCAAACGAATCTGGCTCAAAAGACTTTCACCTGATGTCATCACACAGTCGGGTTGGAGATACCAGCCGCCCATAATAATCCATTTTTTCTGCTGTACCAATTTTTTTATTCTTTCAAAAAGCTTTGGGTCATGCTCTTCAATCCATTCATAAAGAAGTGCTTCGTTGTGATTGAAAATAAAGCTGTCGTATTTTTCGCAGAAGTCCGCCGCAACTCTGAATGTGGAAATTGCTTCGGCAAGACCTTCGTTCCAACGCCAGAGCCACGCAGGGTCAAGGTGTGCATTGCAAAGCAGATGTACTTTTTTCATAAAAACAATCCTTCCTGACAAGTTTTTTTCATTTTAACACAAATGCTATTGAATCGCTACTCATATTGTGATATTATATTTCCACTATAGTAGCATTTTTGGAAGAATGTTTTTGGAAATACCCGAAAAATCAGATGTTCAGATTTATATTAATATTCAAAAAATGATGTAGGAGAGTGACTGTGATGAGTGAATACCGAAGATTACGTGTTGAGGATTGTATTGATAAGGAGGCAGGATGTTTTTATCGGTATGTTTATGGCAAGGAGGATATATTTGATCCTCACTGGCATGATTTTTATGAAATTTTTATTACCATATCGGGAACGGTTATCCACAAAATAAACGGGAAAACCCAAAATCTTCCTGAGGGAAGTCTTGTTTTTATCCGTCCCGATGATAGACACGGATATGTTTATGATACGCCACAAAGCAAGAAAACGGTGTATGTGAATCTGGCATTCACCCGTGAAACAGCACAAAGTCTTTTTGAATATCTTTCAGACGGATTTCCATATGAAAGTCTCGTTTCCTGTAATATGCCACCAACGGTTCAGCTTGCAAACATTGAAAAACAGAGGCTTTTTTCCCAAATCAGCGAGCTTAATGCGGTGAACTGGTCAGACAAAAAGGCACTGAAGCTTCGTGTCAGAGTTATACTTGCGGACATTTTTGCACGGTATTTTTCAAAACAGCCGGAGGAGAATTGTGACAAAATGCCATTGTGGCTTTCGGAAATTCTTGAAACAATGAAAAAGCCTGAGAATTTTATTGCAGGGGCAGGTAGGATGACGGAGCTGTGTTCCAGAAGCCGTGAACACCTGATGAGATGTATGATGAAGTACTGCGGTTTTACGGTTTCGGAATATATAAATGAACTTCGGCTCAATTACGCCGCAAATATGCTTCTCCGCACCAACTCGCCTATTCTTGAAATATGCTTTTCCTGCGGTTTCCAAAGCTCCAGTTACTTTTACAAGGCTTTCAACGAAAAGTATCGGATGTCTCCGTCGAAGTTCAGAACGCTGTTCGGATGATTTGTTTAAAAATTTTCAAAAAACCATTGACAAACTATTAACAACTATGATACAATTGGACGTGTCCAAAACAAATCCAAAGAGGTGATAGGATGATAAACAGTATAGCAGGGCGTGCAAGACGAATTACACCCCTCAATGAAACGGAAATGAAAATTATCCGCAGTGCAACAAAGCTTTTTCTGGAAAACGGCTTTTCAAAGACCACCTTCAGTATGATAAGCGATGACAGCGGAGTGACACGGGGCAACATTGCCTATTATTTTCACACTAAAGAGGATATTCTTTTTCTTCTGATTCAAGAGCTTATGGACTATCACGAGGATGTGATTGAAGAAATTGACGGTGAGACGAAAAATGTTGTTTTCGCCTGTGCAATGGAAATTGCAACACAGATTTCCATTTGTGAAAGCAATCCCGTTGCTTGGGATTTGTATTATTCGGCATATTCCCATCTTGGATGTTTTGAATATATAAAGGACTGGACGGCAAAGAAGAATTATAGATTCCTGAGAAATTTGCTTCCTGATTTGTCCGAAGAAGATTTCAGGGCAAAGGAAAATGTGGCAAGTCACATTGAGTTTTCGGCATTGACAGCTCCCTGTCACAAAGGATTTACTCTTGACGACAAGATTTCGCTGGTTCTTGATTCCCATATGAAGATATATGATGTGGCGAAAGACATCAGAGAGGAAACAATCAAAAAAGTACTTGAGTCGGACTACAAAAATCTCGGTACGGAAATATTCAATAAATTTCTTGAAAAATTCTATCATAGTATAGAAGAAAAACAATAAAAGAGGTGAAGATAATGACAAAAAGAATAATCGCATTGGTTTTGACAATTGTGATGCTTGTTGGTATTACATCAATAAATACAGCAGTTTTTGCGGGGACTCTTGAAAGTCTTGACTTGTCGGAGCTTTCTGACATAAATGAAAACACATCCGAAACGTCGGAAACATATTCATATACATGGACGGTGGAAGAAGTTGACGGAACCACGGTAAAAACCCTTGAACTTACCCTGGACGGTGCGGAGCTTCAGACATTGACTCTTCCATGTCGTGACGATTCCGGTACGGAGCTTAGAATTATTATAAAAACAGCTAGTGATTCATTCGTTGAAGAAATATGTGAAAGTCATCAGTGGGATGAAATAGTTTTTGAGGGTGAAGGCACTCTTGAAACCGAAAGTATGAACATTCAAGGTGGCGGCAATGACCACATAATCACGGTTGCAGAAGGTGCTTCGGTAAGCATTTCCGGTGAATATGCAGATTTCGGATTTGGTTACAGCGGCAACAATGGTTCAACCTTCAACGTTTTGGGAAGCTTTTCGGTGCGTGGCAATGTCAGCTGCGGAGCTGTGAAAATCGGAGCGGAAGGACATCTTGCTTGCGACAGGGTTACCCTTGGGGGAAGCGGTGCTTTTGATGCTGACCTTGAGGTGAATGCTTTGGTTATTGAAGATGGCGGAAAGCTGGAAGCCATTGGTGATACTGATTGGGTTGACGGTGCCACAGGTGAACAGTATGGAGCGGTGGTTGTTGGTGTACACAGCGACAATATATATCCGGATGAAATAATTGTTCTCCCTGACGGTTATCTGCCCGACGGGTTTGACATTGAAAAGGCCGGGCAATATGTGACAGTTGATGACGGTGATAGCAAACATCCGGAGTCCACATCATTTGACTATGGCGTAATATATGCGGCAACAACTTTGAAGCTTGGATTCACAACCCAAAAGTATGCAGTAGTGTTCAAAAACGAAGACGGAAGTGAACTTCAGAGTGAGGAGCTGGAATACGGTGAAACACCTGTATACAAGGGTGAAACACCCACAAAGGCGGCAGATGCAGAATATACATACACCTTTGCAGGATGGACACCCGATATTGAAGAAGTGTCAGGCGATGCCACATACACAGCGACATTCACAGCAAGCCCCATTTCGACCAATAAACATACTATAAGTTTTGAAACCAACGGGGGAAATGATATTCAGGATGTAACGGTTGATGACGGTGACATTCTCACAAGCCCTGAAGACCCCACGAAGAGAGGATATACTTTCAAGGGGTGGTATAAGGATGCGGAATTACTGAATGAATATGATTTCAGCCTTCCTGTGAACGAAAGCTTTACCCTTTATGCTATGTGGAAGAAAAAGCAAAACACAGGCACCGGCGGAGGTAGTGGTAAAAGTATTCGTTATACCGTGATATTTGAAGCAAACGGCGGAAGTGAGGTTGAAGAACAGCAGGTTGTTAAGAATTCAAAGGTCTTCAAACCTGCTGACCCCGAAAAAGAGAATTATATCTTTGACGGTTGGTACACAGAAAAAGAGCTAGAAAATCTCTATAATTTTGCAAACCCCGTATCGAGCAGCTTTACACTTTATGCAAAGTGGAGAAAAACAGGTGTGTCGGATATTCTCAACTCAAGCGAGCATTTTGCATATGTGAAAGGATATCAGGACAACACGGTGAGACCTGAAAACAACATCACAAGGGCAGAAACCACCGAAATCTTTTACAGATTGCTTAATGAAAGCACAAAAAACAGTAATTTCACTTTGGAAAACGGTTTCGGAGATGTGGATGCGGATGCATGGTACAATACATCTGTTTCGGTTATGGCAAAGCTCGGAATAATAAAGGGAAAAACATCGGATATTTTTGCACCGGATGATTTTATTACTCGTGGTGAGTTTGCGGCAATTTGTGCAAGGTTTGATAACTCGGATTTTGAAACAACAAACAGCTTCACAGATATCAAAGGTCACTGGGCAGAAGGTGAAATCTATGAAGCAGCGGCACATGGTTGGATAAAGGGCTATGAAGACGGAACTTTCCGCCCCGATGAATTCATAACACGTGCCGAAGCAATCACGATGATTAACAGAATGCTTGACCGCACTCCCAAATCCGTTGAGGATTTGCATACTGATATGATAAAATGGAGTGACAACAGCGATGAATTTGCATGGTATTACATTGCAATTCAGGAAGCAACAAACGGACATAGCTATGTTGTGACAGACGATGGAAATGAAAAATGGATTGAAGCGAAAAATTGATGAATAACAGAAAGGACGGCTTAAACAATGAAAACAAAAAGATTTATCAGCATTTTAATCACACTCACAATGGTTCTCGGTCTGTTTTCGGGAAGGACCGTGGCGGCAGAGACAACAGATGCAACAAATTCCTATGATGACATGCTTGAGACAGTTACGCCCGAAAACAAATACGGACTGCCCGATAAAATGGACGGCGGAAACGTTCTTGTTGCATGGAACTGGTCATTTGAGAATATCGAGGCCAATCTGGAAAAAATTGCAGAGCAAGGCTTCGGAACAGTTCTTGTTTCCCCACCTAATGAGATAAAAATGCCCACAAAGGGTGTTAAGGTTATGGAACCCGAAGTTGACGGCATATCACCCAACGGCTGGTGGATGTTTTATGAGCCTGCGGGCTTTCAGATAAACGAATCCTCGGACAATGCCCTTGGCACGAAGGATGATTTTGTGAGTATGTGCGATGCGGCAGCTAACCACGGCATAAAAATCATGGTTGACACAGTTGTTGGATATATGGGATCAGCTGATGACCATGTCGGTATATATGATAATAATTCATCCGACCCCTTGGATCACGTGACCCCCAGAGCTCAGGAGTTTGAGCCTGAATTGCTGAATCTTGGAGTATTTCATACCCCGTGGTATTGGTTCGGGGGCAAAGAATTATATCAGGATGGCTGGAGTGACTATGACATTGAAGAAGACATGACACAACACGCAGTTTCGGGTCGTCCTGACCTTGCAACCGAAACACAGGATGTTCAGGATGCCATTTATGATTATCTTGTGGAGCTGGTTGAAGCAGGTGCAGACGGTTTTTGGTTTACTGATGCAAAGCATATTGAAACAACGCATGATACATACTTTCCTTCGGATTTCTGGGAAGACACCATTGGAAAGCTGAGAGAGAACTATCCTGACAAAGAGCTTTATGCGGTGGGTGGAATTTCGGGTTCCGTTGGCGACGGAAGAAACCGTGCAGAATATACAGAGTATATGGATGTGCCCGATATAAATGCATTTTTAAATATCTATCACGCCGTTGACGGTGGTACCGTAAACCCCGTTCCTGCCCTTGGCGACAATGAAACCTATTATCAGGAAAACTTTGTTTTGTTTACCGAAGATGTTGAATATTATAAAAATGCTGCAACCTCGTCTGCTACGGCTGAACAAAGAAACAAAATCTGGGCACTTGTTGCTGCAAGAAAGAATGTCACAGGCACATACTTTGCACGTCCTGATGATACTGCGGCAGAAAGCAAAGAAGATGTTGCTGCACTTTTGGCAGAATATACCCTTGGTGATGCATTTGAGACCACATGGGCATCGGATGAAGTGAGAGCAATCAATCAGTTTGCAAATTATTTTGCTGACAAAGACGAAAACTGCTATGTTCAGCATGATATTGCGGTTATCGAAAGAGGCACAAAGGGTGCGATGCTCACAAACCTTGGCGGAATGGGAGGAGCAATCGGGCTTGATACTCAGGAAATTTCCCTTGATGAGGGAAAATATATTGATGCCATTACCGGAAATGAGTTTACCGTTGAAAACGGAGAGCTTAGCGGAGAAATGGGCGCTTTAGGAATTGCTGTGCTGTATTATGCAGGTGAAATTGATGAAAATGTTTATCTTATGGCAGTAAAAGATTCTCCTGAATCTGAGCCTATGATTTCTGAGCCGCTTTTGCTGACGGATGCTGACGGTGACGGCATTTATACAGGTTCATGTTTTCTGACCCCTGACACCGAAGGCTGGATTATTTTCTACAGATGTGACAGTGCGGGCAATCAGCTTGACGTGGGGTACTCGGGTTATTTCAGTGTAGGCAGGTATGGAGTACGTTTTGAATATAATATTGAAACAGGTGTAATAGACATTTATCCTACATTTGAAGATAATAATCTTCTTGTTGCGGACATTTCCGTTTCGGGAGCTTATACATACACAGGCGAGGAAATCGAGCCTCCTGTTGAGGTAACATATTTTGGCGAAACACTTGAGGAAGGCACAGACTACACAGTGGAGTATTCCGACAATGTGAATGCAGGTACGGCAACCGTGACAGTTTCGGGAATTGGCGATTATTGCGGTATTGGAACAGCCTTTTTTGAAATCGGAAAAGCAACCATTGAAGATAAGGCGGTTGACAAGTCTTTCCATTATGCACGAAAGATGGTGGTGATAGATCCGAGAGAGTATTATCCCGATGTTGATTTTGAAAATGCAGGCTACCGTCTTGTAAGAGCTGCGGAAGGTATTACGCCATATATAGATGATGCTAATCTGATTATCACAATTGACGATGATTATACCAGTGAGGATGTCACCGGGCAGCCTTTCAACTGCTTGGATGCTAATATATCAATTCCCAATTATGAGGAGTTCTGTATCACATTTAACTTGTATCTTGCCGAAAAGACCAACATCAGTGATAAGCTGATGTGCCAGACTCAGGATGTGACATACAGCGGTCAGGATAATCTTCCCACAGCATCCCTTGCGGAGGATTTTGTGCCGGGGGATAACGGCGAATGGAGCTATGTTTTCGAACAGGATGGAATACTATCATCATCAGCGGTCGATGCAGGTCACTATGTAGGAAAAGTTATCTATGAGGATGACACATATTATGGCGAAAAGAACGTTGAATTTGATGTGCTTCCTGCTGTTCCTGAGCAAGCTTCAACCACGAGTGCAACCATAGGAAAAGGTGACATTCTTGAAAATGCCATACTGCAAGAGGGTGTATTCTTGGGTGTTGACGGCGAACCCTTGGAAGGTACCTTCATATGGGTTGACGGAGGTAAGGTGATTACAGAGGATTCTGTTGAAACCATAAGATTTATTCCTGCAAATAGCAATTATTCAGAGGTTGACTTCGATGTGGAAGTTCGCTGCGTTGACTTTGAAAATGCGGTTGTTGTAGGCAATATCCCATTGGTGGATGGCGATTATCTGACCAATGGCGGAGAAATTCGGGAAACAAAGCCTTCATCAGGCGGCTATGCTCATTACAAAAACGGCGTTCTCACGTTGAATGATTATGTATACGAAGGAGAGCCTGATGAGGACATCTTTTTTGAGAGCTATACTCCCGATGAGGAGGGCGACGACTATGTTTTGTCGGCGGCAATTTATTCACCTCGCGACCTTGAAATCAAGCTGGTGGGTGAAAGCCGTATTCAGAATTATAACGAGTATAATGCAAACGGTATATACTGTGAAGGCGACCTGACCATAAGCGGCAAAGGCTCTGTGGAGATTGTTGTAGAAGATGGCGATGATGGTATTTGGGTTCTCGGTGACCTTACTGTAAGTAGCGGAACTGTTAAAATACATGCGTATGATGACGGCATCACAGCAGACGGTGACGTGAATATAAAAGGCGGAACTGTTGACATCAAAACCGATGATGATGATGGTATCGAAGCAAATGGAAGCATCAATATATCAGGCGGTACTATCCTTATGGAGACAGCCGACAACGGTATTATTGCATCACCCCTGTTTACTGGTTATGGTGAGTTGATTAGAAACAATGGAGACATCACCATTTCAGGCGGAAAGCTTAATATCAAATCGGGCGATGAATGCATCAAGACAAATGGTAGCTATGGTGCTGATGATGAAGAATACGGCGGCGGAAATATCATAATCAGCGGCGGCGAAATTATTGCCGATTCCGAGACTGCCGATGCCCTTGAGGCAGACAGACGCAGGGACGATGAAGAAACCGGCAATATCAAGATTACCGGTGGTAAGCTCCACTTTGAGATAGGCTACAGCGGCATTGAAGCGGACGGAGAAATTGAGATTGACAATGCGGATATCTATATTCTGAGCCGTGAAAAATCAGAAGAAGATATGGGTATTGTTGCAGATGACGGAATCACTTTCGGAAAAGGTATTGAGATTTCCAAGCCTGCGGGTGGAAAAATAGGCAAGAACCCTGACAATGAGTACACTGTGGTTAAAAGGAACGGTGAGGTTGCAGATGAAATCGAAATAAGCAAGATTTCAACTTCAGGCAACAAGGGTGGCTCCGGAAGCAGCTCAGGCGGTAGCTCGGGCGGTGGATTTGCAGTTGGCGGTGCACCGATCAATCCTGTGCCACAGCCGGGCATAATTCCATCGGCGCCTGAAACAAAAGATTTTGAGGATGTTGTAAATCACTGGGCAAAGGCTGATGTTGAATATGTACGCAACAAAGGTATTATGAACGGTATTTCTGATGTTTACTTCGATCCTGACGGCAATGTGACACGAGGAATGCTTGTGACAGTTCTTTATCGTCTTGAAGGTGAACCTGCTGTTGTAGGGGACGGCGTTCACGACGTCCCGATGTTTGGTGATGTTGATATGGGAATGTACTATGCAAACGCAATAATCTGGGCTCAGCAGAATGGAATCGTGAAGGGTATTTCGGAAACCGAATTTGCTCCCGATGACTTTATCACTCGTGAACAGATTGCGGCAATTATGCAAAGATATGCAATCCATAAGGGAATGGAAGCAGTTACATTGGCAGAAAATCTCCACTTTGATGACGGCGATGAGATTTCTGAGTATGCAGTTTCGGCAATGAACTGGGCTGTGGGATGTGGTTTGATTAACGGCAAAACCGAAAATACGGTTAATCCCAAGGATTTTGCAACCAGAGCAGAGATTGCTGTGATTCTTCACAGATTTATTGAAGCAAACGGAAAGTAATATGAATTATGAGAGGGTGTCGACTTTTATCGGCATCCTCTGATTTTCAAAAATTCGTTGACTTTTTTTATGCTTTGATATATACTTGTTGTGTCAATATGATAAATTGAGGTGACATTACAAATGAGAATATTATTTCAAGGTGATTCAATAACAGATGCAGGTCGTTCACGCACAGATGATGTGCCGGTTGGCGTTGGCTATCCTTTGCTTGTGAAGGCAGCGTTAGGCTTTGAAAACCCCGGCAAGTATGAATTTTTTAACCGTGGAATCAGTGGCGACAGAATTGTTGATGTTTATGCAAGAATAAAGTCGGATATTATCAATCTCAAACCCGACGTTATGAGCATTCTGATTGGTGTTAATGACGTATGGCACGAATTGACCGAAAACCCCAACGGTGTTGATGCGGACAAATTTTATAGGATTTATTCAATGCTTATCTAGGAAGTGAAGGAAGCTCTTCCTGATATCAAGATTATGATTTTTGAACCCTTTGTGCTCAGTGCATTCAAGACAGAGGAGAATTATCACATATTCCGTCCCGAGGTTGAAAAGCGTGCCGCAATGGCAAAGAAGGTTGCCGAAAAGTTCGGTCTTCCTTTCATTCCCCTTCAGGCAGGTCTTGACGAAATGTCAAAGAATATTGACACCACATACTGGCTGGCTGACGGCGTTCATCCCACAGCAATGGGACATGAGTACATAAAGCGCAAATGGCTGGATGCCTTTAAAAATTTATAAAGTGATATAGGAGGATTATTATGTTTTGCGGAAATTGCGGAAAGCAGAACCCCGACAATCAGAATTTTTGTATGCATTGCGGTTCTGCCATTGCAGGTGTGCCGGGCGGCACAAATAACGGACAGGGACAGAATTATGCCAATAATGGGGTTAATGCAGCTCCACCCACGACTACGGTGAAAAGCTATAATCTGATTTCGGCATATACCGAGATGTTCAAAAAGTATGCCCAGTTTGAAGGAAGAAGCAGAAGACAGGAATATTGGCTGGCAAGCCTGGCAAACTTCATTATTATGATGATAGTTTACATATTTATGTTTGTAACTGTTTTTGACAAGGCGGCTGATGTTGCTGCTACTGAAGCTACAGAATCGGTGGCAGAAATTTTTAGCTCTATGGGCGTGTTTATAGCTCTTATAGGCATATATGCGTTGGTTATATTTATACCCAGTCTTGCGCTTGGCATCAGAAGACTTCACGACACCGGTCGAAGCGGATGGTATATGCTGTTGAATCTTGTTCCTTATGTGGGAAGTATAATTTTGATAGTGTTTTTTGCAACCGATAGTCAGCCCGGTGCGAATATGTATGGCGAAAACCCCAAGGGGTTGTAATGTGAGCCGAAGAGAAGACCTTGCATATTATGCTTGCGGGGTCTTTTTACATATAAGAATTTATGAATCGGGATGAAATAAAATGAAAAATCAAATCAGAAAAGAAATGAAAGCAAGACGTGCTGCAATGGCAAAGAAGGTTGCCGAAAAATTCGGACTTCCTTTCATTCCTCTTCAGGCAGGTCTTGACGAAATGTCAAAGAATATTGACACCACATACTGGCTGGCTGACGGTGTTCATCCCACAGCAATGGGACATGAGTACATAAAGCGCAAATGGCTGGATGCCTTTAAAAATTTATAAAGTGATATAG
>JAZNLK010000135.1:0-19759 GCA_045579055.1 Clostridia bacterium | reverse complement strand
AACAGTCTTACTGTTGTACATAGGATCCGGCAACACGTCACGACGTGCAATATGTCCTTTTCTTGGCACTTATCTTCCCTCCATTTCTTTGTGGTTAATCATATCCACAAGGTACTCAATACCCAATAGGATACTGCTAGTGCTGTAATACTATTACTCAAATATATATATAAAATAGTAATACGCACTATAACATAAAATTCTTACTTAAAAATTGTGTCTTACTTGCCTTCCTTAGGTCTCTTAGCTCCGTACTTGGATCTGGACTGGTTACGCTTCTGAACGCCCTGTGTATCAAGAGTACCACGGATAATGTGATAACGAACACCAGGGAGGTCCTTAACTCTACCGCCACGGATAAGCACTACGCTATGTTCCTGGAGATTGTGACCAATACCGGGAATGTAAGCTGAAACTTCGATACCGTTTGTAAGACGAACTCTGGCAACCTTACGGAGTGCTGAGTTAGGCTTTTTGGGTGTCATTGTTCTAACTGAAGTACAAACACCTCTCTTCTGCGGTGAATCCTGATCGATGTATCTCTTCTGGATTGTGTTGAAACCCTTGAGGAGAGCAGGAGCAGTTGATTTCTTTTCCGCAGTCTGTCTGCCTTTCTTAACTAACTGGTTAAATGTTGGCAATTATTTCACCTCCTGTATATAGTTTGGATATATAAAAACGCTGTTATGCGTCTTTACCGAATAATTGTGGCGACCGCCGTGGGCACTTCAACATGACAAGCCTTTGCAAGCTCCTTCATATTGTTTACATACTCCACCGCAACACCTTTTTCGTTGCAAAGCCTTTCAAGGGGAAACACCACGTGAGCATCTGCATCTCTTGCCACAAAAACAAGTTCTGCTTTTCCCGAATCAATAGCTTTTTTGGATTGCTTGAGCCCCACAACGTGCGGACTCGTTTTTATTCTTTCCATTTCATTCACCTTGCAGTTTTACCTGCCCGGGACACCCAAAACTCCGCAATGCCCCAATATCGCAAAATACAATTCATTTTACCAGTTTTCAAGTCTTTTGTCAAGTACTATATATATGGTTTAATACAAAAATTTTTCACAAATTATTGTTTTTTGATACCTTTTGTATGTGACATTTCAACAAATGCCAAAAGTTAGCCCAAACTAAAGAGAAGCCTTTGCCTCCGCAAGTGCACAAGCAAGCTGGTCGGGGCAGGATGTTCCCCTGCCGTTACAGTCTATGCCCTTGAGCCGAGAAATGGCCTCATCCACATCCATCCCTTCAACAAGACGTGCAACCCCCTGGGTATTTCCCATGCATCCAAAGACGAACTTCACATTCTTCACCTTGTTATCTTCAATATCAAACATAATTTCACGGGAACAGGTCCCTCTTGTTTTATACGAAAAACTATTCATAAATCTTTTTCCTTTCCAACGTATTTACACAGAAAAAAGGACGCCCTCAAAGGCGTCCTTCTGAAGAATCTAATCTTATTTGTTGATAAGGTCTTTGAGAGCCTTGCCAGCCTTGAAAGCGGGAACCTTAGCTGCGTCAATCTTCATTTCAGCACCTGTCTGGGGGTTTCTGCCTGTTCTGGCAGCTCTTTCTCTTACTTCAAAGCCGCCGAAGCCAACGAGCTGAACCTTGTCACCCTTAACGAGTGCATCTTCAACTGCACCAACGAAAGCGTTGAGTGCTGCTTCAGCATCCTTCTTTGAGAGATTAGCCTTTTCAGCCATTACTGCGATTAATTCCTGTTTATTCATTTTGAATACTCCTTTTCTTTAAATAATAAATTATTTAGGTAATTAATTCATAACGTTATTACTATAATACTACAACTTTTCGCAAATTTCCATAGTTTTCTCTATTTTTTTGCAATTTTGTATATTTTCACAAAATTACCAAAGATATTTTGAGCCATATGCACAGTAAAACCGCCCTTTTTAAAGGTTTTCGACCCCGTCTCTTTCCTTATTTTGGAGTATTTCCACCATCAATCAGAATTATTCATCATCATCTCATTAAGTTCCGCACGGGAAATCAGAACCTGTCTGGGCTTGGTTCCTTCATAGGGACCTATAATACGATTTTCTTCCAACTGATCAATAATTCTTGCGGCACGCTGATAACCTATTTTGTATCTGCGCTGAAGCATAGCCACCGAAGCCTGTCCCGCATCAACAGCAAATTCCGCCGCCTGATAGAACATTGCATCCTTTTCGCCGCTGCGGGTATGAGTAACTTCCTCAACGGGTTCGTCACGGTTTTCCTGTTCACGTTCAATGTGTTCAAGAATACTTTCGTCATAATCCGCCTCGTATTGCTTCTTTATATAGGAAATAATTCCTTCAATTTCATCATCCGAAAGGAAGTTGCCCTGAATTCTCATGGGCTTGGACGCACCTCTGGGAGCATAGAGCATATCACCCTTGCCCAACAGCTTCTCAGCACCCATACTATCAAGAATAGTACGGCTGTCCACCTGAGAAGAAACTGCAAATGAAATTCTTGAAGGTACGTTTGCTTTGATAACACCGGTGATAACGTCAACCGAAGGTCTCTGGGTTGCAATAACCAGATACATACCTGCGGCTCTGGCAAGGGCAGCAAGGCTGTTTATGGCATCTTCCACCTCATTTTTTGCAGCAAGCATAAGATCGGCAAGCTCGTCGATGATAATCACTATTTCAGGAAGCTTGTTTTCGGGAGTTTCATTATCCTCCATCATTTCATTATACCCCTGAATATTTCTTACCTTGTTATCCTTCATAAGCTGGTAACGGTTCTTCATTTCCGCAACAGCCCAGTTTAGAGCCCCTGCCGCGTGCTTCGGGTCAGTAACAACGGGTATCAGCAAATGAGGGATTCCATTGTAAACCCCAAGCTCAACCATTTTGGGGTCAACCATAATCATCTTGACCTCATTTGGCTTTGCCTTGTAAAGAATACTTGTTATAAGAGAGTTTATGCACACACTCTTTCCCGAACCCGTGGCACCAGCAATAAGAATATGGGGGAAGCTTGCCACATCAGCAATAACACAGTTTCCGCTGATATCCTTGCCCAGTGCAAACGCCGTCTTCGACTTGAAATCACGGAACTTATCCGTGTCAATAACCTCACGTATGGGAACAGGCGTGGGGGTTTCGTTGGGTATTTCAATGCCGATTGCCGACTTGCCGGGGATAGGTGCTTCAATACGAACCCCTGATGCCGCAAGGCTCAGAGCAATATCATCAGCAAGATTTGTGATTTTCGACACCTTTATACCAAATCCGGGTTGCAGTTCAAAACGAGTAACCGACGGTCCCTGAGTGATATTAAGAATTTTCGCATCAACCTTAAAACTTGCAAGAGTTTCAAGAAGTCTGTTCGCCTTGTCCTCAAGCTCCTGCTTGATTTCCGCACGGCTCTTGGTCATTGGCTTGGGCTTTGCCAGGAGGGACACCGATGGAAGCTTGTAGTTAAGAAGCTTGGTGGCCTCAATGCTTTCCTTGGCAAGCATATTCACGCTGTTTGCTGCCTCCTGAACCTCCTGCTGACTCATTCGTTTGCCCACTTCAACCGCTCTGTCAAGGGGAACACCTGCATCAATGGCAGACTGAGTGAGAACATCAACCTTTTCCTCCATCTGAACAAGACTGGGCGGCTCAAACTCGTCGTCATTCTTCTCGCTGAAGTTTCCGTTTTCATCAGGAAGCTCCGTAAGGACCCCTGTCTGCACATCCTCAATTCTGAAAGGAACTCTCTTTTCTTTTTTTTCTTCCGGTTCAGGAACATTCTTTTCCTGCTCCGCAATGATTTCCTGAACCACCTCAGCAGTTTCATCAACCGTATCTTCCTCAAACTTAAAACGTCTGATACGTCCGGAGGGTTTCGGAGAATCTTTTCCCCGTGCCAGTTCTTCAATTACACCGCCCTTGAAATACTCGGTGAAGTACGCACTGTTGGGGACTTCCTCCGGATGCGGATCGTATTCCGCTCTGGTCTCTATAGGATATGCCTTTTCCTGCGGTTCTTCCTTTCCCTCAGGCTTTACTTTTTCTTTTTTACGTTTTTTGCGTATGGGACCAAATACCTTTCTGAGAATCTTTTCGAAGGAAATCTCCGTCATCAGCACCAGCAGAATAAGCATAAGTGCAATTGAAACAATATATGTTCCCACAACTCCGACACATTTTATCAACAGCAAACACAGCATACCGCCCACAGCACCGCCGACCTGCATAGTATAAAGGTCTTTCAGCGTGTCGCCAAATCCGTCTGCCCAGCCTATTTTGTCCTGTTGAATCAGTGCCCCGATAAGAGAAACCACAACCATAACTGCAAGAAGCAGCCACATTTTGTAAGTAACCTTATCTTCCTTTTCTTCAACAAACATATTAAGACCCGTCCATATTACAAAGACGAAGAAAATTGCCGATGCTCCGCCAAAAAGACCTTTCATAAGATTCTTTACAAACTCACCCAGAGCACCTGTTGCGGATGTGAAATATGACAAAATAAGGAAAATTCCCAAAGCAATGAAAACTATGCCCTTTATCTCAGCTCCACCGGATTTCTTTTTTGTGGTTTTCGATTTTTTTACAGTTTCTTTTTTACGGCTTTTTGCCGAAGTTTTTCTTTTGGTTGTCGCCATAATTAAATATCACCGCCATTTTCTGTTGTTTCGTTATATAAGACTAAAATACAGAATAACCAACACGCCCAAAACAATTCTGTAAACACCGAACGCCTTGAAATCGTGTTTTTTAACGAAATTCATCAGGAATTTGATTGCAACCATAGAAACAATATATGCAACCAACATTCCAACCAATAACACTGCAAGCTCCCCTGAAGTCATAGTGAGACCGTCCATAATGAATTTCGTGACCTTGAGCAAACTGACTCCCACCATAACCGGGATTGCCAGAAAGAACGAAAATTCCGCCGCAACACTTCGGTTGCACCCCAGAAGCATGGCTCCCAGAATGGTCGCCCCCGAACGTGAAGTTCCGGGAATAATCGACAGAACCTGAAACGCTCCAATCAGCAAAGCAGTTTTGTATGTCATTTCATTCATACTGCCCACCAATGTCTTTTTGTTTATTCTTTCAACAACAATAAACGCAACACCGTATACAATCAGCATTGCCGAAACAACCTGCCAGTTTTCAATCTTCTCCATATATGAATCGAGAATCAACCCTATTATTGCCGCAGGCAAGCATGCAACAATTACCTTGAACCACATACTCCAGGTTTCGTTTTTCTCCTGTTTGCTCTTTGAAGGAGCAAATGGATTGAGCTTTTTGAAATACAAGGTAACCACCGCAAGAATTGCACCCAATTGTATCACATATAAATAAAGATCAAAGAAACCGGGATTGTTGACAAAACTGTCGCCCCTGCCCAAAAACTCTTTCACAAGAATCATATGTCCCGTTGAGCTGATGGGAAGCCACTCTGTAATTCCTTCAACCAATCCCAGAACAGCCGTTGTTAACATATCGAACATCAAGAATACCTCCAGAATATTGTTACAATATTTATATTCAGTATAAACCACATTATATTGTATCACAAAACTTTTTTTGATACAAGAGTTTTGACAAAATTTCCTTTCTTTTGATTTTAAACGCAAAAGGGTGTTGCGGTTAGCAACACCCTACATATCCGACATTAATTATTCTTTGGTTCTATGAAAACAGTGGAATCCCACTGCACCTCGTCTACCATTACATTAATCCTCCAAAGAAGCAAAAACCACGCATCCGGGTTCAACCTCAAAAAGAGAATCCGAATAGAATCTGAAAATAACTCCGTTATACATAAATTGATGAGTATAAAGAAATTCCGCTCCAATTCCGTCATCCTCATGGGTCTCAAAACTGTTTATGTAAATACCCAGCTTTTCCTCAAGCTCCGAAAAAGAATACTCCCTTTTTTCCATACCCTCTATACAGGTCTCGAATTTACAGCCGGCACCGTAACACACTGACTCATTTTTTGGTTCGCATACCATTTCGTCATCTTCATCCGGGAAATAATACAACACTGTTTTTCTGAACAAAAAACCGATTTCTCCACCGTAAGCATAAATACCGTCAGCATTGCCCCAAGCTCTTTTTATTTCGCCGTATGACTTTCCTAGCATACCGAGAATACCGTAATTAAAATTCAAGCCTCTTCTTCTCATTATTCTTATTTTAAGAGCATCCTTTATCATTTCTTATCCCACTTTCACAAAATTCTTCTTCGTTTCCTTGTTTCAGGAGGCATAACGCTTTGAAGTAACCTTGCGTGCCACAAACACAGACGCAAGTGCAAAAATAATAAAAAGTACTGACTTTTTCTTTTTCATTGTTATCCCTCCTGAATTCAATATCCGATAAAAAGCTCTCCTCTTTTTATCGTGAGTTCATTATACATTAACCAACGTGAAATCAACGTGAGCAGGACGTGAAAGAAGCGTGAAAAAATACACTTTTTTCAAAAAATTTTTATAATTTTTCCAAAAAAAACAGAAGACGCAGACAAAACTATCCGCATCTTCCGTTAATATATATAAAATATTTTAGGGGGCAAAGCTATTGAAAATTCATATATTCCGAAGGGTCGCTATACTCACCGTTGCATTGCAATTCAAAGTGCAGATGCGATTCCATATCGGCTTCAAGCACACCGGGATGTCCCACTCCACCTATTACATCTCCGCAACTGACTGCAGTTCCAACTTCTATAAAATCCTCACTTTGTATATTTCCGTACACCGAAGTAAAGCCATTCTGATGATCCAAAACAAGAACAACCCCCAAAAGCTCATCTTCATAAATCTGAGCAATCACCCCATCTGCAGTTGCAAAAACAGGGTCACCGGCAGCGGCGGCAATGTCAATTCCGTTATGGGTACGCCAATCGTCCATAGCACTGCAAAACACAAGCTCGTCTATGGAGCACTCACCGATTATTTCACCCCTGCAAGGCATTTCCAGACCAAAAGGTTTTTCAGCCTCAGCCACGGTTTCCTCCACTTCTTCCTCAACCACTTCCTCAGAAGCCTCCGTCTCAGGAACATCCTCGACCGGATTTTCCGTCACTTCAGTCTTTTCGTCGGAATATTCAATTCGGTCAAGGTCAATAACCTCAATTCCGCTTTCGTCCACCGCCTGTTGCCATGCACTTTCATCAAAGGTTGCAATTTCCTTTTTCAGTTTCATCTGAAAGTTTCTGACATAACCAATACCACCCATAACCACTGCAACTAAGAACAGGGCTATGTAAAGCCTCTTGTTGGTGGCAATTTTTTTCAGCATTCCGGTTTGCTTTTTTCTCTTTTTCTCTTTATTAATAGGTCAACACCTCCTGAATTAAGTGTTGACCGAATATTTTCTTTTATACCGCCTTTTCGGAATTTTTAGGAATTTTTATGGTATATTCAATAAAATCCTCATTTTCAACCTTGGTAGAAAGTGCCTGAACTCCTGATTTTTTCATCATTTCAACCGCCTGACGAATGGTGTTGGCAAAAATCCTCACATCCCTGAAAACACGGATGTTCTTGCTGTTTTCATTTTCTGCCTTTACGGGATTCAGCATCGCCTCAACGATTTCCTCAGTTTTGGCAACATTAAGCCCCCGACATATAACCGTATTCAAAACCTTCAGCCTATCCTTTTCCTCAGGCAACCTCAAAAGTGCCCTTGCGTGCCTTTCGCTGAGATTATGCTCCGCAAGCAAAGCCCTCACTTCAGCCGACAGCTTCAGAATTCTGATTTTGTTGGCAATGGTTGACTGTTTTTTTCCTAACCTTTCAGCCAACTCCTCCTGAGTTATTCCATGTTCCGAAAGCAAGGAACAAAAAGCCTCCGCTTCTTCTATATACCCAAGATTTTCCCGTTGAATATTTTCAATCAAAGCCATAACAGCACTATCCGTTCCTCCGGCACGAATAACAATCGCAGGAATCCGCAAAAGACCAAGCATCTTGCAAGCCCGAAGCCGACGTTCTCCGGCAATCAACTCATAATCGTTATCGTTGACCGGTCGCACCACAACAGGTTGCATAAGTCCGTACTGTTTTATGGAAGCACATAAATCTTCCATAGCTTCGTTGTTCATTTCCTTTCTGGGCTGATATGGATTGGGTCTGATATTGCTTACAGGCAAATACACCGCCTTTGAAATTTTTTCTTCCGTACACATAGACATAAACTCTCACCTTTCTCGTACAACCGACGCATATTATTCTGTTTCTTTTGTACATCGATTTTACCATATAAAATTTGAAATTACAAATTTTTCCATATGCAAATTGTGAGTATTTACGAAAAGATTCGGAAAAATCAAAGGTCAATCAAAGCCGCTCCTCAAATTTTGACAACAAATTCTAAAAAATTTTTCTATTTCATCATATCAACCGAAACAATTCCCTTGTCAACAAGGCTTTGCACCGACTTGAGAATGCCCAGCTTTGCGTGATACCAGGTGATTCCGCCCTGAAAATATGCCGCATAGGGTTCTCTCAAAGGGCCGTCAGCGCTGAGTTCAATGGATGACCCCTGAACAAAAGCTCCTGCCGCCATAATAACCTGAGAATCGTATCCGGGCATATCACCGGGAACAGGTGTCACATAACTGTCCACCGGAGCCGCCGCCTGTATGCCTTCACAAAAAGCTCTCAGACCTTCGGCTGTTCCGAACTCAACCGCCTGAATTATATCGTGCCTTGTCTCCGTTCCGTTGGGCACAACACGAAAACCCAGTCTTTCGTAAATATTCGCCGCAAATATTGCACCTTTAAGAGCACTTGCAACAACTGTGGGTGCCATAAAAAGACCTTGGTAGAACTGACGCATCATACCCATATTGGTTCCAACTTCTTTGCCCAACCCCGGAGCTGTGAGACGGTAGCCACACTGTTCAACGCATTCTTTGCTGCCGCAGATATAACCGCCGGAAGGTGCAAGTCCGCCACCCAGATTTTTAATAAGCGAACCCACTATCATATCCGCTCCGAAATCCGACGGTTCAACCTTTTCAACAAATTCACCGTAACAGTTGTCAACCATACAAATAACATCCGGCTTTATATTCTTCACAAACCTGATGATTTCTGCAATTTCCGCAACCGAAAAGGTCTTTCTTGTCTGATAGCCCTTTGACCGCTGAATGGTCACAAGTCGGGTTTTTTCGTTCATTGCCGCTTTTATGCCTTCCCAGTCGAAGCCCCCATCCGGAAGCAAATCCACCTGACGGTATGTGACCCCATACTCCGCAAGTGAACCTGCTGTGGGTCTGATTCCTATAACTCCCTCAAGAGTATCATAAGGTCTGCCCACAGGTGAAAGAAGCTCATCCCCGGGTCTCAGATTGGCACTGAGAGCCAGCGCAAGTGCATGAGTGCCGCAGGTAATCTGAGGTCTCACCAAAGCATCTTCGCAGTTAAAGCAGTCAGCATAAACCTGCTCCAAGGTATCACGCCCTACATCATCATAACCGTATCCTGTTGATTCATTGAAGCACGCAGCATCAACACGATTCTTCTGCATAGCCGAAATAACCTTCAGTTGATTTACTTCAGCCGTCTCATCAATATCTTTGAATCTTTTCTCAAGGTCTTCCAGGATTCTTTCACCAAATCCAAAAACCTCATCACATATTCCAACATTTCTGTATATATTCTCTTTTGCCATAATTCACGCCTCCAAATGGAGATTATACAACATTTGCCGAAATTAGTCAATTGATTTTATCGCACATATGTGTTACAATACACATATACTGAACAAACGGAGGTATTTTCCTATGAATATATGCGTATACGGTGCATCCAGTGATGCAATCGACAAAAGATACATAGAAGCAGGCGAAGAGTTGGGCAGAGAAATGGCAAAAAGAGGTCATACTCTTGTTTTCGGCGGAGGCACACACGGTCTTATGGGTGCTGTTGCCCGCGGAATGACCGAGGGCGGCGGAAAAATTATCGGAGTGGCACCATCCTTTTTCAATGTTGATGGAGTGCTTTATGAAAAATGTGACGAATTTTATTATCCCGAAACAATGCGAGAACGGAAAAAGCTTATGGAGGATATGTCCGAAGCCTTCATTATGACACCGGGCGGAATCGGCACATACGAAGAATTCTTTGAAATCCTGACCCTCAAACAGCTGAACCGTCATCAGAAGGCAATTACCATTCTGAACACCCTTGGATATTATGACACAATCCGTGACCTGTTGCAAAAAACCACCGACCGGAAATTTATGCGCCCCGAATCCCTGAAGCTTTATGAAATCTTTGACAATCCTTCAGCTATTCTGGATTATATCGAGAGCTATACAGCCATCAGCTTTGACATAAGTAAAACAAAGTATATAAAATAAACAAAAAAACATTTTGTTACAAACACTTTAACCATATGTAAACTTTGCTTTAACAAATTCACACACTTATTGCAATTTCAGTTTCTTTATGATATACTTTTCAAAGAGGTGAAAACACTAATGGAAGAACTCATAATCAAAGGAAAATCAGCGAAATCAGCGGCGTCTGTGCTTGCGGTTGCAGGAACAGAAATCAAAAATTCCGCTTTATACAAAATAGCAGAGGCATTTGCCGAAAAAACTGACTTTATCCTGTCAGAAAACCGTCAGGATATAATTGCGGCAAGAGAAAAGGGCATATCCGAAGGTCTCATTGACCGTCTCACGCTGAACGAATCACGAATCGCAGGTATGGCTGAAGGCATCCGTCAGATTGCGGAACTGCCTGATCCCATCGGCGAGGTTGTGACTGAATTCAAACGTCCCAACGGTTTGCACATCGGTGAAATGCGTGTGCCCTTGGGTGTTGTCGGAATCATATATGAGGCTCGACCCAATGTAACCGCCGATGCTGCGGCGTTGTGCATCAAATCTGGCAACGCCTGCATTCTTCGTTGCGGCAAAGAAGCCCACAAATCCAGTATGGCAATCACAAAAGTCATCCGCGAGGCTTTGGAATCGGTAGGTCTGCCTGCCGACTGTGTGAACCTTGTGGAAGACACCAGCCGAGACAGCGCCCTTGCACTTATGAAGCTCAACGACTATCTTGACGTAATCATTCCCCGAGGCGGAGCAGGGCTTATCCGAAGTGTTGTTGAAAATGCCACAGTTCCGGCAATCGAAACAGGCACCGGCAATTGCCACGTTTATGTTGACGAAAGTGCCGATTTGGATATGGCAGAAAAAATAATCATCAATGCAAAAACCTCACGTCCCTCGGTCTGCAACGCAGAAGAAAAACTTCTGGTTCACAAAACAATTGCCGAAAAATTTCTCCCCGACATTCTCAATGCACTCACCGAAAAATCAGTGGAAATCATCGGCGACGATGAAGTATGCAAAATCTTCCCCTCTGCAAAAGCGGCAACCCCTGAAGATTGGGGAACAGAATATCTTGACCTCAAAATCGGCGTGAAAGTTGTTGAAAGCCTTGACGAAGCAATTGCACACATCAACCGCTACGGCAGTCGTCATTCCGAAGCAATCATTACCGAAAGCTACAGCAATTCACAAAAGTTCCTTGAATCAATTGATGCAGCGGCAGTCTATGTAAATGCCTCAACCAGATTCACCGACGGTTTTGAATTCGGTTTCGGTGCAGAAATAGGAATCAGCACCCAAAAAATCCACGCAAGAGGTCCCATGGGGCTGAAAGCTCTGACCACAACAAAATATATTATCCGAGGAAACGGACAAATCAGATAAAGTTTTAAAGCACGAAAGGAAGTATAAATGGAACAGGATATCAAAAAAGCCTTTTTGGCACAAGTTAATATTCCCGAAGACACAGGCAAGATTTTTGCAGATTACGCAAAGCAGTTTGAAGAGCTGATGATGATTTACCAATGTGCCATTCAGGAAGTAACAACAAAGCTAGAAATCCTCAGTCAGGAAATGTCGGTTCGCCAACGTCGCAACCCCATTGAAAGCATAAAATACAGAATAAAGAAGCCTCAAAGCATTGCGGAAAAGCTTCTTCGTAACGGAAAAGACATTACCATCGAATCTGTTTCAGAAAACCTCAATGACGTAGCAGGTGTGAGAGTGATATGTTCATTCATCGACGACATCTACACCATTGCAAATATGCTGACACGACAGGACGATGTAAAACTGCTTGCGGTGAAGGACTACATAAAAAATCCAAAACCAAACGGTTACCGCAGCTACCATATGATAATCGAAATCCCCGTTTTCTTCTCGGACAAGAAACAACCGGTGAAGGTCGAAGTCCAGATTCGCACCATTGCAATGGACTTCTGGGCAAGCCTTGAGCATCAGGTTAAATATAAGCACAACGTCCCCGACGCCGAGGCAATCGCCGCAAGGCTCCAAAAATGTGCCGAGGTCATTTCAGCAACAGACGAAGAAATGCAGAATATCGCACAAAAAATCGAATTATTATAATCACAAAACCGCATCCGACAAACTCAGATGCGGTTTTTTCTTTCACATATTATATAGCCGTCTTTAAGCGGCAAACCCTTTTCAGGACATTCGCCTTTATATGCCCTGCCTCCAATTATCTCCAATTCATCTTCATAATAGCATTCATATCCCAAAAAAGCACGGAGAATCAAATCCGCCTCCTCCACCGTCATATCCTTGGTGACAGTCATATCGGCCTTTTCGGGAGCTTCCCAGTATTCATCACCGCTTTGAGGAATTGCATTCTGCCATAACAACTCAAAATTCTCTGTCAATTCCTTCATCATTTCAGGAATCAATCCATAAACCTTGTTCATAAAAGATACAAGAGTTTCCTTTTCTGCAAGTTCAAATTCTCGTTGCAAAAGAATATCCCCCGTGTCAAAGCCTTCGGCAATTTTATGAACCGTAACACCGCTTTTCTTCATTTTTTGAAGAATTGTCTGAGGCATTGGCCACGACCCCCTGCCAACTGGCAAAAGGCTTGGATGTATATTTACAATAGGAAAGTCTGTGTCTGCAGGAATTCTGAAATAATATCCTGCACAAACCGCCATCTCACATCCGGTTTCCTTTAATCTTTCGATATCCTCTTTTGTGATTCTTGTCATATGACATGGAATATTCCGTTTTTCCGCAAATTCACAAATTTTCAGATTAAATTCGGTCTTATTGTCAGTTTTGCAGGTGAAAATCTCAGCAATTTCACACCCCTGTTTTTCAAGACTATCTAAAGCCACAAAAAACAAATCAATTCCGATATAAGCAATTTTCATTATCTCACCCGATTAAAAAAATCTAAAATACAAAGCAACAAATGCAATATTCAGAAGCAGCAGGGCAGGAACCCCAAACTTAAACTTTGGCTTCTTTGTTTTGTGATTAAAGAGCAGCATACCAAGCAAAGCCCCCAATGCACCCATACATAAAGCAGACATAATCAGGAACTTTTCGCTGACTCTGCGTTTTTTCTTTTTGGCACAAAGCTTATCAAATCCGAAAATCAAAATAACAATCACATTCCACACCGCAACTATTGTGTATATCATACCCAAAACACCTTCTTATATTCTTTTTTCACATTCTACCACAAACATAGCAAAAATTCAAGAGCCACGGCAAACTCCGTGGCTCCATCCAACTATTCAAAGTCAACTGTTACTTCTGTCACACGTGGTGTACCTGTTCCGCTCGTCACAACTCTCGCTTTGCCTCCCTCCGTGAGGGAGGTGGATTTTGCAACGCAAAAGACGGAGGGAGTTTTTAGGCTCGGTTGTTCCTCTTCCCACAAAAGTTTTGCTTTTGCGGGAGCCCTGATTCATTTTGGCGCATACTGCGTCACCAACAAATGCAGGTATGAGAAACTTATTTTACTCAAAGTCAACCGTAACTTCTGTCACCCTCGGCGTACCTGTTCCGCAGTATGCGCCAAGCTCCAGCTTATACTGAATATAACCCTTTAGGTTAAGTGCCGAAACATCCGCTCCGTTTTCAAAGGATTCTGACCATTCAGCGGTTTCAAGAGCATCAACCGAGTCAGCACATCTGAGTTGTGCCTTAACCCATGTCTTCTTACCGTTTTCAGCAACCCAGGAAATCTTTGTTGCCAAACCGTCAGCCTCATAGATTTCGGATGTATAGTATTCACTGTTTCCTCTGTCCATAATGTTGCCCACATCAACAGTGCAAGCACCGTGAGGACCACGACCGGGCAATGGCGTAAAGCGTGATTCATTAATTCCGTCCTCGCCGCCCCAATAAATTACCGAATCGTTCACGTGGTTGCCTGCAGTCTTGTGGTTTGCCACAACAAGGTCAATATATCCGTCACCGTTTATATCAAAATTAAAGATTCTCTGCAAAGTTCCGGCTTTGGAAACAAAAATATTCTGACCACCGTTTCCAAAAGTGCCTTTTCTGAATTCATGGAATCCCTTTTTTGTCCATTTCATAGTGAAAACCACCTTTGATAAAGATTAATATATAAACACAAGAGCATTTTACCAAAGGCAAAATGCTCTTGTCAACGAATTTTAAAAAATATTTACGATAGTGCAAAAAAAATGCATTATTACACATTTTTTACACAATATTGTTCTGAGGAATTCCTTCAAAAAACCTCTTGATGTTTTCCGAAATGATTTTCACGCAACGTGTTCGTGATTCAAAGGCACCCCACGCCATATGCGGGGTCAAAAGAACATTTGGGAGGTCTCTGATTTCAAAGAACGGATGCTCTTCACCAAAAGGCTCAACCGAATATACATCACAGCCAAGGAGAATTTTGCCCTTTTTCGCCGCATCAGCCAGTGCCTTTTCGTCACAAACCGCACCTCTTGCAGTATTCACAACAATTGCTCCCTGCTTCATTGTCTCAATACGTTCAGGGTTAATCATATTCCGTGTTCCTTCATTCAAGGGGACGTGAAGGGAAATTATATCACACTCACGACATATGGTGTCGATGTCCGCCAAAGGAAAATCCCCCTCCTGCTTGCGTCGGCAAACAACCACATCACAGCCGATTGCCTTCGCAATCTCTGCAACCTTGCCGCCAATTCCGCCGCCTCCCACAACACCCCATTTCATAGAACTCATCTCATGAAAAACAGGGGTCAGACAGTTGGCAAGACCCGATTTTGTGTAAGCCCCCGAACACACAACTTCTCTGTATTCGGGAATGTGAGTTGCCAGCGACATAACCATTGCTACCGAAACCTGAGCCACACTGTCGGTTGAGTAGCCGGGAACATTACAAAGTCCGATACCTCTCGCCTTGCAGAACTCAAGGTCAACGTTATCGTATCCCGTAGCCGCAACACATATGAGCTTCAAATTTTTTGAGCCGCCAAGAGTTGCCTCATTGCACTTAATCTTATTAACAACTATCACATCCGCATCTGCCACGTGCTCGGTCATTTCAACCGCAGCGGTGCTGGGATATTCATATGTTTCACCCAATGCTCGGATGGGCGAAAGGTCGATATCTGTTCCCAGGGTCGCAGCATCAAGAATTGCAATTTTCAAAATACATTCTCCATTCTTTAATGATATTTTGTCATAGTATATATACAATAGTCAGACATTATTATTTGCCGTTTTGATTGTCACACGGTGTCGCTCCCCATCGTATGATACTTCAAATCCGTTCAGGCGGCAAAGCTCAGCAATGGGCACAAAAACGCAACCGTCTTTCACCGTCAATCCTTCGTCCGGGACTTCAACATCCGCTCCGGTAACTACTTTAAGAAATTCATAGGGTGCGTAGGAAATACCGTTCTCCGTGTATGGGCGTTGTTTGAAAATTATGTATTCATCATCAACTCTAACGGTGAGATTTCTGTATTTGGGGCACATATATGCTTTGTCATTTACAAAAAGCGTGTCACCGATTTTTGAAACCTTTTCAATGGTTTCGCCGTGAAATATCTCATCAAAATACATACCGTCAAAGGACGCAAAGAGAGTATCTCCATCAAGATAATAATACATATCGCCCGCAACATCAATGAACTCAGGCATATCACCTTCATAAATACCCTTTTGGAATCCCAGCCCGTCACAAAAGAAATAATTTTTTCCGTCACTTGTCTTGTAGTTGGTGTACAAATAATTGTTCCACACGGGCAGATTGAACGAACCGTCCGAAAGATTCCATTTTTCCAGATCAACAGAGCTGTATTTCGAGCCTGCCGTCACATAATATACACGGTCAGCATAAGACATATCCGTAGGATAATGGGCAAAGGTGGCAGAGGTATTAAGCGAAAAATCATCGTTCAGGAAATACACCGTTCTGAAAAATCCCCGCACGTCATAATAGGGCTTTGAATCATAAAGAACAGGTTTCACCATATATCCCTTATCTGTGTATAAGAACTCGTACTGGCTCCAGTTCCCCCAAAGAGCTTTTTCAAATTCAGGCGAAGTATTAACTTGCGTCCAGTTTTCCTTATCAAAAGATGCAAACAACTTTCCGTTTTCCCATCTGATAAATTCCCTGCCCGTAAACGACAAATCCCTGACAACACGCTGTCTTTCATCAGAATATGTTTTTATTACTGTCCGGGTATTTGAAAGCGAAAGGGAGTTTTCCATACCGCCGTAATAGTTGGGCGGGAGAATAATTTCAACATAGAACGTTGTTGTCTGTCCG
Organism: Clostridia bacterium; assembly: GCA_045579055.1. Taxonomy (GTDB): domain Bacteria; phylum Bacillota; class Clostridia; order Monoglobales; family Monoglobaceae; genus SIG440. The sequence goes on along the minus strand of JAZNLK010000135.1, from coordinate 3,166 downwards.
CCCGGCAAAGCAACCGAGGCGACAGTATCGGTCTCACGTGTTGACAAAGGGCCCTTACAAATTGCATAATCATTCACCGGATTACCCTTTTCGTCACGCAAAATCACAATATTGTTTGATGTGGTAAACAAATTATAATTTGCATACCTTGTAACCATACCCTCGTTCTTTATTACGAACTTGTATATCAACGAAACACCGTAATTGCCCATATTGCAAGCACCGTCAATGGTCGTTGATTCATTTGCCAAATCGTTGGGAATATAGTCTCGTTTAGAATACCCCGACACCGCACCTGGATATTCCGTATAGTCCGTATGTCTGTTGGAAAATGTCCACACATTGTTGCGCTTTTCCTGCGGAACATCCTCGCCATAATAAAGGAGCTTCCAATCGTCCTCATAGTTCAGCTCCAGCACATCCGACGATACCGTAATATCACCGTTCCATTGGGTTGCCAGAGGGTTAAGATTTGTGACCCATTTATTAGTGATTTTTCCCTCCGGGACAAGACAGTTTATTACCTTCACCGGAAATTCTCCGTTTGTCCAGTCAGAAATGGTGTAGTTCAGTTCTACCTCAACCTTATTTTGGGAATTGGCAACCCCCTTATACTGATTTTCCCTTTCATAATGACCGAATCCGGGGTTCGGATGAACATATCGGCGATCCCTCAAAAGCCCCGTGGAGCGAATTGCCGCAACATTGGCTTCAGCTTTTCCCGAAAGGACTTCAAAATCCGCAAGAAGATGAACGGGACGGTAAAAAGGCACGGCACAGTAGTTATCAATAACTTCGCTGAGCCAAAATGACTCCCCGGCACTTAATCTGACCGTTTTATCCTCAAAATTATGCGGAATATACTGCTCACCTGAGTCCAACTCATGGATGGGCATTTCAAGATAATCCGCCCAGGCATGCATACTGCCTATAGTTTCTTCTTCGGTATATTCATTTCCCTCAAAATAATACTTGATGTGCTGGGGAACTTCAAAGCCCAGTGCAGTTATAACAATCTCGGTGTCTTCAATTGCTTCAAAATACACATCAACTTCTATATCAAATCCCGGAGCAACAATCTTTTTGTTTTCGTCCCGAACCTCTGTGTGATTAACATGTGAAACGAACATCTGATATTTACCTGTTTCAACCCTGTTGTTCATCAGGTATTTTGAATGTCGGTTTGAAGTATCCGCAAGGTCATCTGCACCAACCGCTTCGGGACTGTTGCAGTATATAAACTTGCCGCCCTCAACAGGCTTGAATATAATGGGCTTTGGTTCCATATCAACCGCCGCAGCGACAGAGCACGAAATCCCGGCAAGAAAAACCAAAATCATAAACAAAATCTTTCTCATAATAACCTCATTTCCAACGCACAGATTAACCCGCACGATATCTTTGATGCAATACATAAATTGTATCAAAGCCTCGGAAATTTGTCAACAACAACGGCTGATTTTGCATCAGCCGTTCTCTGTTGTTAAAAATAAGCATTTAAAAAACCGAACTGAATAAAGATACAGTTCGGTTTTTTTGTCTGCATTTTATATTTCCAAGACCTCAATTAAAGGCTGGCTGAATTCTTTTCAAAGTTTTGGGTTCCCTTTTCATAAATATCGCAGATGAGCTTTTGAATTTTTAACGCTTCTCTTCCGCTAATCATAGGCTCACGATTATTTTCCACAGCATCATAAAAATCCGCAATCTCACGAATATGCTGAAATCCCCAGTAATCCTTACCATCCTCATACACAACATCAGGATCAACCGTTGTTTCAACCGAAAAACGTGTTCCGTCATTCATAACAATCTCAGCGTGGTCATAATCCATTGTCACTTTTCCGTTTTCACAGCAGAGGCGAATTTCAATGGGTTCATCACAGCCATAATTGTTCATCGCCCAGAATCCCAGGGTCGCTCCGCCCTTGTATCTGATAAAGCCTTCTGCCGTGTCGTCAACTTCCATAATGGAGTGTCCGCGGTTTGAAAGATGTGCCTGAACACTTTCTATTTCATCATCAATAAACCAGTTTGCCAGATCAACCGAATGAATTGCCTGGTCAATGAGAACACCGCCGCCTTCCATTTCCCATGTACCCTTCCAGTCAGACAAGCTGTAATATTCATCAGGCTTGCACCATGTGAGAACAACTCTTGCAGAAAGAATTTTCCCCAAAGAACCGTCCATTATTTTTTCTTTAACCAATCTTGCCGAATCATTGAATCTGCACTGAAAAATAATCCCGTATTTAACATTATTCTTTTCAGCAAGCTCAACATTTCTGACAGCATCCTCGTATTTGATACTCATAGGTTTTTCGCACAACACGTGAACACCCTTCTCAATTGCAAACCTTGAAATCACGGGGTGAAGATAATGTGGCACACAAACATGCACAACGTCAATATTATTCTTATCAATCATTTCTTTATAATCATAATAAGCCGTGCATTCATATTTTTTTGCCGCCTTATCCGCTCTGTCCTTTTTAATATCGCAAACTCCCACAATCTGTGCATTTTTCAAAAAATCCGCACTGGTTGCGTGCATAGTAAAAATGTTGCCACATCCAACAATACCAACTCTAAGCATTTTTCATTCCTCCACAGTTAAGAATATCTTCCATAATTATATTACAAGATTCTTGAAAAAGGAATACATTTTAAGTTCTCTTTTGTGCACAATCGTAAACTCTTTTGCCCGTTATTTATATTAATGCACAGATTTTGCAATTTCAACAAAATTTTTTGCATTCTCACGAATACCCTCAAAGTCGTTGTTTTCAAGCATATGGGTTGGAACAAGTGTCACACCTGCCGCAACAGCAACAGCTCCTGTTTTCAGAAACTCCGCCATATTGTCAATCCTGATTCCGCCGGTTGTCACAAAAGGAATGTGCGAAAGTGGCGAAATTATATTTTTGAGATATGCAATTTCATCGGGAAGAATGGGAAAAATCTTCACTATGTCAGCACCCCACTCATATGCATTCATAATCTCGGTGGGTGTATATGCTCCGGGGATTGAAACCATTCCCAACTCCTTTGTTCTTTCAATAATCTTTTTGTTGGAATTTGGCGAAACAATGCACTTTGCACCTGCCAGATGTGCCGCTTCAACAAATTCGGGGAACACAACAGTTCCTGCACAAAGATGTGCTTC
>JAZNLK010000134.1:0-25657 GCA_045579055.1 Clostridia bacterium | reverse complement strand
CTCTACCGACTGAGCTAAGGAGGAATATTTACTTAACAATAGTATTATATCCCTTTTTTCAAAAAAGTCAATACTGTTTTGAAAAAAACTTACAACAATTATCCGACATTTTTCTAAAACTATCTGGTTATGCCTTTGTATGTGCGGCTTCTTTTTTTGCGATAAGAAGTTCTTCGACGACTTTTGCGCCTGTTGAATATGGGTATTTGAAGAATATAGTGTTTCAAAGTTATATATCCAACAGAAAGAAGCAAAGAAAGAATATACGTCAAAAAGACGGTTATAAGCAATCTGATGAATATAACAGATACTCCAAACTCGGTTAACAAATACTGAATATGAAAGATAACAAGGCAATGTACAAGAAAAACATAATATGTTGCAGGGGCAATGTGATCTGCAAGAAAACCTACCGATTTGGGCATAGAAACAAGATACATAAGTGATGCAAGAATACAGTATATAAATTTTATTATTTCTGAAGCGAGACTTGCTTCCGCTCCGCAGAAATTTGCATAAGAGAAACCTATATAAAGTGCAGTAAAAAAGACACCGCCAATAACAAGAGGCTTTTTCAAACGTAAAAGGCGACTCATAGAAGTTCTGAAATCAGAACCAATATAACAACCTATTACCCAGTAAATCAAATAGTGAAGAAAAATTCTGTCGCTATATTTATAATCATTTAAAAATGCGACAGCAAGAATACTGATTACTGCTGCCAGCAATATTCCTGCACGCTGTGGCAAAAGCCTGTAAAACATCATTATAATCGGAGAAAGAACATAAAACTGCATAATCAGAATAACAAAATAGAACGGTGCAACAAGTGAACCGTACCAAAGATAATTTCCCAATTTACTCAAATCAAATTCAAAAAAATCTCTGTAATACACGAAATACAAATAATAGATTACGGCAAAAATAATATAGGGAATATATATTTTGATTATTCGCCCTTTAATAAATGAAAAATAATTGAAAGTACTGTGTTCATATTTGTGAGCAAATTTAATACCTGCCGAAATAACAAAGCCGGGAACAGCAAAGGTTAAAGCCCTGGAAAAGCCAAAATAAAGAAATGACAAAACAGTTCCTTTTTCGTAGTAACCAATACCTTCGCTAAGGATATGAATCATAACAACAAAAAGACAAAGCAACACTTCAAAAGACGATATTTCCGAGAGTTTGCGTCTTGTTGTCATCATAACCTCAAATCCTTTCAGCAAAATACTTATGTTATACTTTTTATTTTATATGAAATAAAACACATTCTTATATTATAGCATTTGTTTCAGATTTGTCAATGAATTTTGAATTCTTATAAAATTAGAAAAATTTTCAATGTTTATATTTTATCCTATGGGTTACAATATCAGTGAAGACAGATAAACAAATTGTTTTTCTGAAAAAAGGGAGGTGAAACAATATGTCAAACAACAAAAGCAATAACAATTTTGTAGTACCCGAAGCAAAAGCTGCCATGGATAAGTTCAAGATGGAAGCCGCTAACGAAGTAGGCGTACAGCTCAAAAAGGGTTACAATGGTGATCTCACATCAAGAGAAGCCGGTTCAATCGGTGGTCAGATGGTAAAGAAGATGATCAAGAAGTATGAACAGGATTTGGCAAACGGTAACAACTAATTGCTGTTAAACAGTCGGATAATGTTTGTTTAGATATTGAATTGAATGAAGCCCGCAAATCATATAATGTACGGTTTGCGGGTTTTGTTTCTGTTTTAAAGGAGATAGTTGTGATGATTATAAACAAGAATTCACTTAACGGTTCTTATGTATATCTTGTTTCAGAAAGTGAACCTTGCGGAAAGGTTAACGGGCTTTACTTTTCTGCAAAAACCGGACGAATAGAAGCAATAAGTGTTGAATCGTTAAGTCTGATTCCAATCACAAAAATAGTTGAAATTTCTTCAGTTCATAAGATTACAAAAGAAAAAATCGTGCTGAAACAAGAATCTCATAGCACTGAACCTGTCAGCAAAAATTCCGAATTAATATCATATAATGATATATTGGGTGTTAGGTTAAAAAAACATAGAATAAATAGAATTAAAGACGTTAATTTTAATGTCGAAACGGGAGAAATTTTGGAATTCACCGTGAAAAGCGGTCCGTTCAGCAAAAAGAAAAGCTTAAAAACTGATGAAATTCAGATAAAAAACGGTATTGTATATATCAAATAACATTGTTGCCAGGTTGGTTCTATTTAAGAAATTTTATACACAAATAAATAATTTCAAAAAGCAAATACTATAAATGATTTGAAGGGAGGATGTGTTATGAAAAAATTCTTTATTGGAATGGCAACCGGAATTGTCGCAGGTGGAGGTATGATTCTTGCTGTTCATCCTATGAGCAAAAGAGAAATGAAAAAAGCCTGCAAGAGAGCGGGAAAGCTTATGCACAAGTTAAATTGTTCTCTCCACAGTGATGAGTGTTAAAAAATGGCTGAAGCACACTGTGTTTCAGCCATTTAACTTTTAAAACATAATTGAAATAATTCCTGCCTTTGGAAGAATAAAGGAGTCGGTATTTATTTCTACTTCTTTGGGTATAACGTTTTCGGGATTTTCAAAGGTGTTGCATGCATGCATATCCTCATTGTAAAGCAGTTTTGCTTTTGCAGATTTGGGCAAATTATACGCAAGACTTTCAAGGGAAATTTCAACATCTTCACTGCAGGAGAGGTTTCCGATTGTGAGCAAGGTTTTTCCGTCTTTGATAGAAGCAGAAACAGTGACGGAGGAGGCGAAGTCGTCGTTATTGGTTACTGTTGTTGCAATGCTTTCGGCACCCTGATGTTCTTTGTACATATCGAATACATGATAGGTAGGTGTTGTTACGCAGTTTTCGCCATTTGAAAGGAACAGACTGTGGAGACAATTTACAACCTGTGCAGCATTTGCCATACGAATTTTGTCACAGTGATTATTGAATATATTCAACGTCAGCGCAGATACCATTGCGTCACGCATGGTAACTTGTTGTTCAAACAGATATTCTCCTTTGCTGGGGCCTGAACCTTCGGGATGCCAGCAACCCCATTCGTCTATGACAAGTTTTCCGTATTCTTCCATACCGTAACCGCATATTATATGCCAGTTACGGACAATGATATCTTCCATTTTTGATGCATCTTCAAGAAGCTTTGTCCATTCTGTTTCGGTGAATGCGAGAGGATTTTCTGATGTCATACAATAGTAATGAATGGAGAAACCGTCCATTGTTTTATATCTGGCAGAACATAAATTCCGCATAAAATTATCTGTCCAGCTATAATCAAACTCATTTGCACCGCAAGCAAAAAGTTCAACATTGCGTTTTCCGTTCCTTTCTGAAAAGAAATGCATTAGGCTTGAATATTTGCGGAATTCGTTTGCATAGAAGTCGGGGTTCATATTTCCGCCACCGCCCCAGTTTTCGTTGCCGACACCCCAATATTTTATATCATAGGGTTCAGCATGACCATTCTTTTCACGTTCCAAAGCCAGTGTGGTTGAACCCTTGGGTGAAAGGCAGTAGTCCATCCAGTCTCTGATATCAAGGGGTGTTGTACTAGTCAGATTTGCGGCAAAATAAGCATCAGCACCAACTGCTTCACAAAAATCCATAAACTCATGCGTGCCAACCTCGTTGGATTCGGTTTTGCCGTCGCATCGTACCCAGAAGTTTACACGTGTGGGACGGTTTTCTCCGACTCCGTCTCTCCAATCGTATGTCTCTGCAAAACAACCGCCGGGCCAACGGATAACCGGAACCTTAATCTGTTTGAGTTTTTCTATAATGTCTTTTCTGAAACCTTTTACGTTCGGTATGTTGGAATCCTTTCCGACCCAAAGTCCGTCATAAATGACACCGCCGATATGCTCGGCAAACTGACCGTAGATTTCGGGTGCAATCGTTCCGTTTTTTTGTGGATAAATCAGATATATTTTCTTTTGATTTTTCATATATACCTCCTGAAGTTTTATTTGAATTTTTGTTTATTATATAGTGATTGACAAAGAAAAAGCAATGATATATAATGCTTATATACTGATTAAATGTGCTTTTGGGGGAACGAAATGGAAATTGTAAATGTTGGTTTTGATTACAAGCATCCGGCTGATTTCAGAATACAGCGGCCAAACGGTTCCGGTGACTTTATTTTGCTTATTTTGCGGTCACCGGCTGTCTTTATGTTTGATGGCATCGAATATAATACAGCCGGAAATGCGGTGGTGATTTTCAAAAAAGGAACACCTCAGATATATGGTGCAAACAATACTGATTTCGTAAATGATTGGATACACTTTGAAGCTTCAGAAGATGATGTTTTATATTTTAAAAAACTGAATATTCCCTTTGACAGATTGTTGGAGTTTCAATCTGTAAATATGTTGTCAGACTGTATTAAACATATGTTTTTTGAAAAATATTCGGGGAATAAAAATTCCTTGGATTCTGCAGATATATATTTCCGTTTGCTTCTTCTTAAAATTTCTGACCTGTTAGAACAACAAACGAATAATTCATCCGAATTATTTGAACGACTCAACTCCTTGCGAAATAATATATATTCCAATCCACAAAAGCAATGGAGAATCGACGATGTTGCAAATGATTTTTTAATAAGCAGATCATATCTTCAGCATCAATACAAAGCATTGTTTAAAACGAATATCAAAAATGATATTAAAAAGAGCAGAATTGAATATAGTCAATATCTGCTCTTTAGTACGGATTATACGGTTTCTGCTATTTCCGATATGTGTGGTTATCAAAACGATGTTCACTTTATGCGGATTTTTAAAAAAGAAGTGGGCTGCACTCCTACCGAATATAGGAAAAATGCCAATTATTCCAGAAAGAAGAAGGAAGATTCAAAAAAATTAAATCCGTTTTCATTGTAATGTTAGGGTTGTAATGCAGAGTTCAGATTGTGTAATCCATACCAAGCATTTTATATTTAGCACCTGCCATATTGTTATAAGGCAGCTTTTCCCATTTGCTTTCATCGATAATGTTTTTTATTGCTGACAGATTTTCTTCGGTGTCTGTTATTCCCGGAATAAGCGGTGTGCGTATAATATATGGTTTATTGCTATTTTTCAATGCTTTAAAATTATTGAGTATAATATGGTTATCAACACCTGTGTATTTGCGATGTAATTCAGAGTCTGCAATTTTTATATCCATAATTATGAAATCCATTGTATCTATAACTTTTCCAAATACTTCAGAATCCGCATAACCGCTTGTTTCGATACATAAATTATGTTCTTTTAAATGTTCACACAATTCGAGCAAGAATTCATATTGCAAAAGAGGTTCACCGCCCGAAAAGGTAAATCCACCAAAGGAGGAGCCAAGCACATCGGCAGATAAAATTAGCTCGTGTGAAAGTTCATCAGAACTATACTCTTTACCAACGATTTCCATACAGTTTTCCGGACACATATACATACATTTACCAAGAGCCTGACATTCCGGGTGGTTACATTCGACATTACATTTTCCGCATCTGATACATTTGTTTTCTTTAAACATAACCTGAGGTTTTTGAATAAAGCTTTCAGGGTTGTGACACCATTTGCACCTGAGCGGGCAACCCTTAAAAAAAACTGTTGTCCGTAGTCCCGGTCCGTCGTGAACAGCCATTTCTTTTATATCAAATATCGTTCCGGTCATAGTGAATAAACCTGTCTTCTGAGGACATGATCCTGATATTCTTTATCCAATTCAACAAAGTATGCACTCCAGCCCCAAATGCGAACAACAAGCTGACGATAATTTTCGGGGTTCTTCTGAGCATCAAGTAGCTTTTCAACATTAACGGTATTAAGCTGCAGCTGATGTCCGCCGCGGTCAATAAAACTTTTTACAAGTGAACCGACTTTTTCAACACCGTCATCATCGGAAAAAATACTTTGATGGAATTCCAAAGTGAGGGGTCCACCGTTTATAACCTTTTCAAAATGTTGTTTTGTCATTGAACCGATTACCGAAACAGGACCTTTTACCTTTGCGAAAAGACTGACGGAGAAATTTGTTCCGAAGGGTTCACCTTTTCGTCTGCCATCCGGTGATGCACCGATTTCGTTGGCGTGCCACAGATAATACATCGCACTTCCCGTTCCTGTACGGTATATACCGCCACGACAGTTTGTTTTTCCTTCAAAACATGAGCTGAAAACATCAAGAAGTTCGGTTGAGATACTATCCACGAAGTCATCGTTATTGCCAAGTTTTGGAGCTTCATATCGCAATTTGTGAAGAAGTACGGGACAGTTTTCAAAATCACTGTCAACCGCTGAGATAAGTTCGTCTTTACCAACTGTTTTTTCGTCAAATACGTATTTTTTTATTGCGGCAAGGGAATCTGAGGCAGTTGCAATTCCTGTGCCGTGAATACCGAAATTATTGTATTTCCCGCCATTATATATATCGCAATCCATAAGAACATTCATAAAGGGGGAAGGAACAAACCAAAGCTCACCAATTCCATTGCATATGTCATCAGCCATTGTTTTTATTTCTTCAGCAACGTATTTGAAAAACTCATCATAAGCTTCGCATTCGCAAAGATGCTTGTGCATTGCCGTATCAACAGCCTTTGGAAGCGAAAGTGCCGCAATATTCGCAACATCCGCTCCGACACTTGGAACAATAAATTCCCAACAAGCGGCAGTTGCATAGTTCACAGCATCACAATGGTCATACCCTAAAGCTTCAAGGGCAGGGATAACTACATCATCGTTGGAATACTGCGGAAAGCCAAGTCCGGCTTTTGTGAGTTTTGAAGCTTCGGTAAATCTTTCTGCAGGTGTGTTTTTTGATACGCGAAGGTTAATTTTGGGGTCAATCAACTTGTTGTTATATGATGCTTTCAGACAAAGCTCCGAAAGAAGATTGTATACATCATTACCATTTTCGTCAATACCACCAAGCATCATACTTTGACCATTGTCACCCTGTTGAACGCCGGGATAAAGGTCTGAATCCTTATTGAATGAAATGAAAAAGTCTTCCACAAGGTTAAGTGCTGTTTCTTTTGTATAAATTCCTTTTTCCATATCTGCTTTGAGATAGGGATAGATGTATTTGTCAAATCTTCCAACGGTTACATGATAATTTCCTTCGTACCAAAGAGAAAAATGAATTATTCTGAACATTTGCAGTGCTTCACGGAATGATGTTGCACCATATCTTGGAACTCTTTCAAGAGCTTCTGCAATGTCCATACGGTTTTCTTTTATAGCTGCTTCTTTATATCTGTCTGAAAGCTTGATGATTGCATCAATTGCCCTTTTGCCGTATTCGTCCGACTCCTCACGGAGTGCAAGAAGACCCTTTGAAATTGCTTTTTCGTAATTTGGACAAAGATTTGACATATATCCAAGTTCATGGATATAGTATTTTGATTTAAATTCATCCCATTCGGAATCAGTGAAGCAATCCGGAATACGGTTAAGTGTACGCATGAAACATATTTTTTCATTTGGAAGAATCACAGGGGTTTCCGCTTCCATAAGTCTTTCGAATCTTTGTGACATCCTCTCAATTGGAGAAAGGTTCTTTTCCGAGAATTCGGATGCAAAATCTGCCGTAAATTCCTTTCTGTATTGATGATGTTGTTTTGTTGTGATATATTCAAGTAAAGTTGTCATAAAAAAACCTCCTTTTTAAAATAATATATCGCAAATAATTGACAAATTCTTGCTGAATGTTGTATAATAATAGCGGAAATTTATCTTTTTGAGGTGTTCTTATGATATTTCATCAACCATGGAACTCATTGAGTGCAAAAAACTATAATTCACGAATATACAGCGAAGATATATGGGATTTTCACTTCCACAAAAATTTTGAAGTTATTTATGTTATTAAAGGGAAGGTGCTTTGTAGCGTAAATAGCATCGAAAAGCTTCTTTCTGCCGGACAATTCGGTATGTGTTTACCTAACGAAATTCATTCATACAGACCTCAGAAAGGAAGCTTATACTGGGTCGGTGTTTTTTCGGCGGACTATGTGCGTTCCTTTGCCAACAGCGTAGAGGGAATGTGTGGTGATGATTTTGTGTTTAGCTGCAGTGAATCTGTCACGGAGTTTCTGAAGGCAAATCTTATAACAGAAGAAGTTCCCAATCAATTTTTGCTTAAGGCTTGTTTGTATGGATTATGTGCTGAATACTGCAATGCTGTTAATTTTTCTGAAAAGGATAAAAATAAAACAAGAAATATTGAAATTATAACTGATTTTGTTTCGCAACATCATACCGAAAATATCGGTCTTTCTGATATTGCGAAACTTTTGGGTTATGATTATAATTATGTTTCCAGATACTTCAAAACTGTTTTTAATATGTCTTTCAAAGAATTTTTGACAACACACCGTCTTGAAACTGCTTTAAAACTGATGGAGGAAGGAAATAAAAAGATTGTTGAAATTGCATACGAAAGTGGATTTCAAAGTGTACGAACCTTTAACGAATGCTTTAAACAGCATTTTAATATAAGTCCATCGGAATACAAAAAACATCCAACTAACATATGAAAGAATAGTAGAAGAGTGATTGGTTTACGGACAGTCACTCTTGTTTTTTTGTTTTTAATCTGTATTTGCTCGGTGTACAACCTACATTTTTTTTGAAAACACGGTTGAAAGTGCCTTGATCGGTGAAGCCCGAATCCAGCATAATTTCATAAATATTTTTTTCTGTGTTGGTAAGAAGTTCTTTTGATTTTTCTATTCGCATTAAATTCAAATAGCGTTTAAAACCGCCTTCAACTTTTTGTGAAAAAATTCTGGATAGATGACTCTGACTTATACCTACACATTTTGATATGCTTTTCAGTGTTATCTGACTTGTATAATTAAAGGCAATATAACGTATTGCCCTGTTGAAGAAATTTATTTCATCTCTGTTATTTGTTGTTTTGCTTTTATTAAGCACCATACCAATAATGGTGTGTAAATATCCGTAAATAACCGCAAAATTAGAATGATTTTTATAGCTTTGCAACAACCATTCGGCAAGAAGAATTATGCTGCTTTCTTTCACAAAATTTTCGTATTTGCTGTTTGCGAGAAGCGATAAAACTATTTCTGAAATATTCGGATTGAAAATAATCATTATTCCTTCTCCATACTCAGTTTTATTATAAGCGTGTATGTCTCCGGGAAAAGCTATCATTATGTCTCCTTGGTGTAGGATTCTGTTTTCGCTGTTACAAACCATATCAAAAGTTCCGTTAGTACAAACCAAGATTTCAATATTATTATGTAAATGATACGGAAAATCAAAACTGCCGCATTTTGTTACCTCAATATCACGAATTTTATTTTCAAAAAACAATATATTCACCCCTCTTCATATTTTTTAATATAACAAATTTTAACTGTTTTTTCAATAGATTTTCCGTTGAAAAATCAAATATTGATTATATAATATAATTGCAAAAGACATATAGGAGGAGTATATAATGAAAACTGCACTTATTTTTTATGGAGGCTGGGAAGGTCATACACCACAGGAAACAGCTGAGGTTTTTGGAGGCTGGCTAAAGGATGAAGGATATAATGTAATTACATGTGATAATATGGATATATTAAACAATTATGAAGAAATCAAGGATATTGATTTATTTGTGCCAATGCACACAATGAGTGAGATTTCTGATGTTCAGTTTAAGAACATATCTAAGGCTGTCAGCAACGGTGCAGGAATAGCAGGATGTCATGGAGGAATGTGCGATTCATTCAGGAATAACCCCGATTGGCAATTTATGACAGGTGGGCAATGGGTGGCTCACCCCGGTAATGGCGAAGTTACATACAAAATAAATTTAAAACAGGGAAATCTGTTCACTGAGGGTTTATCTGATTTTGAATACACCGGTGAACAGTATTATATGCATATCGACCCTGCAGTTACTGTTCATGCCACAACAGTATTTCCGGTAGCAGACGGTGAACATTCCACAAACGGAACTGTGTTGATGCCTGTTGTGTTTACAAAAAAATGGGGAAAAGGTAATATCTTTTATCTTTCCATAGGTCACACATATAAGGATTTTGAAATTTCGGAAATTAAAACTATTATGAAACGCGGTTTGCTTTGGGCAACAAAGAAAGAGGTATAAGAATGAAAAAGAATATTGCAATTGTAGGTTGCGGAAATATCAGCGAAATATATTTATCGAATCTTACGAATGTATTTGATAATGTTAATGTTTATGCTGTCTGCGATTTGGATGATTCCAAAGTTATGGAAAAAGCAAAAAAATATAATGCAAAAAAAATGTCCTTTGAAGAAATACTATCTGACAAAAACATAGATATCGTTTTGAATTTGACAACACCATTTTCGCATTATGATATTTGTAAAAAAACTATTTTAGCAAAGAAAAACATTTATGTTGAAAAACCTCTTTCACTCACATATAGCGAAGGCAAGGAGTTGGTGGAGCTTGCACAGCAGAATCATGTACTGATAGGCTGTGCACCTGATACTTTTATGGGTGCAGGCATACATACAGCACGCAAAATAATTGATGACGGTTTGATTGGAGAAATCGTGGGAGCAACCGCTTTTATGGTATGTCCTGGACACGAAAGTTGGCATCCCGCGCCTGAATTTTATTACAAAGTCGGCGGTGGTCCTTTGTTTGATATGGGACCTTATTATTTGACAGCGCTTATTAACCTGATTGGCTGTGTGAAAAGTGTTGCCGGAATGTCAAACTGTTTAAGAAAACAAAGAACAATAACCAGTGAGCCGAAATACGGAGAGGTAATGGATGTTGAAGTTTCCACACATGTAAATGCATTATTGCGGTTTGAAAATAATGCTGTTGGAAATCTGATAACCTCCTTTGATGTTTATGGCTCAAAATTGCCAAGAATCGAAATATACGGAACAAAAGGCAGTGTTATAGTACCCGATCCTAATGAGTTTGGTGGAGAAGTTCTCCTGAAGCAAGTCTTTGATAATGATTTTCATACATATCCTTTGTTAAATCGTTTCTCTGTAAATTCCAGAGGATTAGGCGTTTCTGATATGGCAGAATGCTTGATTAATGGTTCTCAAGACAATTGTGCAAATGGTTTATTGGCATTGCACGTTCTTGAAATAATGGAAAAAATATTGTTAAGTAGCGATTTAAAAAAGGAACTTGAATTAGAAACAATATGCAAACGTCCCGGAATAAGCCCTGTACTCTAAAATTTTACAGCAAAAACACAATTAAAGCTTAAAAAAGGCGGGCAGTAAAAAACAATTGTTTTTTACTGCCCGTTAATCTTTACAAATCTTTATTTTTAGCGGCCATTGCGGCTCCGATTATACCGGCATCATTGAGAAGGGTTGCCTGTTCAATTTTGACAGGTGTAAAGAATTTGTTGAAATCGTATTTTCTGACATAGTCAATAATCGGTTTAATGAGAAAGTCGCCCTCTTTACTGATTCCGCCGCTGATAACAACCTTTTCAGGCTGGAAAATGTTTATTATTCCAACAAGACCGTCCGCAACGTATTCTATGTACTTGTCAACAACAGACTGTGCAATTCTGTCGCCCTTTTTTGCTGCATCAAAAGCTGTACGTCCGTTCACGGTTCCACGTTCATCGGCAATGGTTTTCATAAGACTTTCAGGATGCTTTGCGATGGCAACTTTTGTCTGATTCACAAGTGCTGTAACCGATGCGTACGCTTCCCAACAACCTTTTCGACCGCAATTACATTCAATACCGTTGAAAACAAGGGGAATATGCCCGATTTCCGTGCCTGCACCGTTTGAACCTCTGAAAATTTTGCCATCAAGAATAATTCCACCGCCAATTCCCGTTCCGAGAGTAACAGCAACAAAAACGCTTGAATTTTCGCCATTTACAGCATATTCACCATAGGCTGCAGCATTGGCATCATTTTCCAGTATTACAGGGATTTTGTAATACTTTTGAATTTCTTTAACAAGAGGAATATTCCTGAATGAAGGTATATTTGCGGTATAGACAACCTCGCCGGTGTTGTTATCAACAGCACTGGGGCAACCGATACCGATTCCTTTTATATCATTCATTGTAAATCCTGCATCTTTAACAACTTTCTCGGATACTTTTATCATATCCGCTGTAATTTCTTCAAAACTTCTGGAAGAAAGAGTGGGAGTGGAGTCGGTTTTTATCAGCTTTCCCGAATCATCAACCAGCCCAACAGCTATATTTGTTCCGCCTAAATCAATTCCTATATACATCAATTTCACCTCATCTGTCAATATGAACTTATTATACTACAAAACACATTTTTTGTAAACAATAAAAATGTATATTTTTTTTAAACTTATTTAAACTAATAAAAAACGATAGAGGAGATTTTTTATGTTTAAAGGTAAAATAACTGTTATTGGTGCAGGTGCCGTGGGGGCGACAACGGCATACACACTGATGCTAAGCGGTCTTGTTTCGGAAATTGTACTGATTGATATAAACAAAAACAAAGCCGAAGGTGATGCACTGGACATGAACCACGGCATAAGCTTTGTTTCACCTGTAAAAATTATTGCCGGAGACTATGAGGATATAGTTGGCTCGGATATGGTAATTATCACCGCAGGTGCAAGCCAGGAACCTCACGAAAAACGCACTGATTTATTGAAACGAAATGTAAAGATAATGGAAGATATAGTGAATAATGTGCTTAAATATTGCAATGATGACACTATACTTCTAATGGTAACAAATCCTGTTGATATTTTGACCTATGTTACTTACAAAATATCAGGGTTTTCGAAAAATCACGTTATTGGCTCAGGGACAGTGCTTGATACTGCAAGATTGAAATATTTGCTGGGGGAATATACTAACGTTGACGTACGTAATGTTCATACCTACATTATTGGTGAACACGGTGATTCTGAGGTAGCAGCTTGGAGTGCAACATCAGTAGCCGGAATGAATATCAATGAATTTTGCAGCAGCAGCGGCGTATGTGACGCAAAGCAGTTAACTGATAAGCATTTTCACGAAACGGTAAAAAATTCTGCATATGAAATAATACAGAAAAAAGGTGCAACTTATTACGCAATTGCCCTGTCGGTAAAAAGAATTGTTGAATGCATCATCGGCAATGAAAAGTCCATTCTAACAGTTTCAAGTATGTTGGAAGGTGAATATGGATTGAATGACGTTTGTTTATCCGTTCCCACAATTGTATCAAGTGAAGGTGCGGAAAAAATACTTGAAATTGATCTGAATGTAAACGAAACAAAGGATTTGAAAAAATCTGCAGAGACACTAAAAAATCTCGCCCGTGAAATAGGGTATTAGTTCAAAGGATTTAAAAAAATAGTTTACATAATATTATTATGTAAACTATTTTTCTTTTTTCACCTGTGCAAGAGGGTGGGAGGAGACTGCTTCTTTTAGTTGCTCGTTGCTTACGTGGGTGTAGATCTCGGTTGTAGTCAGTTGTTCATGTCCGAGAATTTCCTGCAAAGCTCTGATGTTAACTCCGGATTGATACATAAGAGTTGCTGCTGTATGGCGGAGTTTATGAGTTGTATATTTATGCGGATCAAGTCCAAGCTTTTTTACATTTATCTCAACAAGATGTTGAACTGTTCGGCGGCTGATTCGCTGATTTCTTGATGATAAAAACAACGCATTTTTATCCGAAGCTGTTGCTGTCTGAGTGTTTCTGACTGTTAAATATGCGTTAATTGCATCAATGCATGCCTGATTAAGATAAATAGTGCGTTCTTTGTTACCTTTGCCCACAACAGTAAGTTTTTCGCCACGTATATCCGTAATGTTTATGCCGACAAGTTCTGCAAGTCGCATTCCACAGTTCAGAAACAGAGTTATGATGCAGTAATCTCTCAGAGCATTTTTGCCTTCAATACCGCTTAATAAATCAATGCTGTCTTCAAGTGTAAAATAAACCGGAAGACGTTTTCTTAGTTTTATTGTCTCAAGTTCAGCCGTAGGATTTTCGTCGATAAGATTTGATTTGAACAAATATTTGTAATAAGAACGTATTGAAGCTATTTTTCGTGCTCTTGATGATGCAACATTTGAACGTTCACGGTTGAGAAAATTCATATATTCATAAATGAGATTCAAATCAACTTTTTTCAAATATGAAATATCAACATCGGAAATATCAATTGAATCAAATTCAACATTGGCGGAAATATTTCCCAATTTAGTTTTCAGATAACGGTAAAATGCCCGCAAATCAAAATAATAACTTTCAGCCGTTTTTGCGGATTTACCTTGAATGTTTTCAATATACAACAAAAAGGAAATCAACGGCTCAGGTGCATCTGAGTACTTTTTCATATAAATACCTCTTCTCAATTGCACATAATTTTTATTATGTGCAATTATGTGTTTTTCTTATTCTATCATATTCTTTATAAATTTGCAAGACTTTTAAGACAATTTTTTTAATTGAAGCAAAAAAACGGCTATTCTTTATCACATAATTCACAGCCGCTACATACAGAAAACCTGTTTGCAAAAATTAATTTGATTGTATTGAAAAGATTTTCGTTATTAAAATATTCTGTGTTATGCCAGATTATCCGTTTTGGATTCAATGCAATTAAAATACTTATCAATATATCGTCCTTTGTCAGAAAATTTTCTATTTGATTGCAGTCATTGTATTTTTCAACATCAATCCTTATTTTTGTCTTGGTAAAGTCAAAAAACGAAAAAAAGCCGTCATTTTCAGGTCTGATATGGATTAAATCAATCATAGACGGTTTTGAACTGATATACTCTCTAAGCAATCTTATAAAATCATTATATTCCTGCTCAATATAGAATTCCTCTACTGCATCGCACAAACTAATATGCAAAGCAGACCGGTACTCCTTTAATCGAAACCTTATGAACCCTTCGACTGATAATTGATTTTCTGTTTTGAAATAATTTGTTATTTTTTTAACAATGTATTTGTGTTTTATATTTATAAAATTCATTCTTTTTTGTGCATCCAAAAGAATCTTTTTAAAGTCTATTGAATTATCCTCAAAATCATTTGATAAAGCTATTTTCATTAAATGAGGTTCATATATTTTCCGTATCCAACTGTATATAATTTCTGCAAGGGGCTCTGTTTTTGCCGGCTTTTGAAATTTTACGAAAAGTACATATTTCTTTCCTTTTGACAACAATCGTTTTTCAACACAGATTGAATCAATTTTCAGTTCGTAAACGTTTAAAATTTCAGAATAAAGTTTATCGAGAGTTATATCCGCACAGATTTCAATGTATCCGCACAAACCCCTCCACCTCCGCTTTTTTTACAAAACTATCAGAAATCTTTTAAATACAGCATACTCCCAAAATCCTGCATTTTGGTTGTCGATAATTCTATTATGTCAATGTTTTTTTTAGATATAAACGTTTTTATTTTATCAAATTCTGTATGTTCTGAAATCTTACCAAAAAAACCAAGCTGTCCTTGAGATAAAAAGCCTGATGCTCCGCCTATAAAACCGTTTTTAAAATTTCTGAGCTGAACCTCGTATGTGGATAATTTCAAGACATCAATGTCGTTTTTTGAAAGTGTTCTGAACAAACCCTCATCTTCGGTTATAACAGAATTGGAATCAACAATGCATAAGTTACATTTTGTATATCCTTGGCGAACATCAATAAATTCAAAGCCATTTTGAGAATATATTTTCAGTATTTCTTCATCCGCATATAAAAGATTTCCTATTATTTTTTTCCCCAATCTAACCACATTATATGCACAATCCCTGGGATATGTGCTTCCGGGATCTGACTGACCTTTTATCAGATTTATACACTTAGGCAAAATCTTTTCGTAGTATTCAAAAACCGATGGTGCAACAACCGCAGTATGCTCATCGGTAAAATGAATTTGCATATCAGGATGTGTGTTTACAGGCTCATATAATAAATCTATATTTGCTGATTTATAATACTTTATACCGAGTTCGTTGAGTTTTCTTAGTACTGATGGATTTATACATTTATCAATTATTACAGCCATAATTCCTCTTATTTATGATAATAATCATATATATTTTTTGCAACATCTTTTGAAACACATTTTTCAAGCTCTTCAACAGATGCATTTTTAAGTTCTTTTATACCCGAAAAATGTTTAAGAAGCTTCTTTCTTGTGGCAGGGCCAACACCTTTTATATTTTCAATATCGGAATGAATATTCTTCTTTTCGTGCCTTTTTCTCCATGAGGTTATGGCGAATCTGTGGACTTCCTCCTGCATACCGTAAAGAAATTTATACAACTCAGATTTTTTATCAACGGGATATTCACGTTCAACGTCTGTGATTCCTTTTGTTCGGTGAAAACCGTCTTTTACAAGTCCGAAAACCGGGATATCTTCACCCATTGTTTCCAGCAAGAGCCTGACAGCAGAAACATGCCCCTTTCCGCCGTCAAGAAGAATCAAGTCCGGAAGCGGCAAAAATTTTGCCTTGTCTTCACTGAGCTCACCCGCTTTGATTAAGTCTTCCTCTTTGTATGCTTCGTTAATTCTTCTGAAAATAACTTCACGTGTACTTTCGTAATCGTTTGCACCGATAACCGTTTTGATATTAAATTTTCTGTATAAAGTTTTTTTCGGAACAGCATTTACATAAACAATCTGTGCCCCCACCGACGATTCACCGGAAATATTTGAGATATCGTAAGATTCAATTCTAAAAGGTGTTTTGGGCAAATTAAGTAATTCCGAAAGAGTCGACAGAATTCTGTTTTGTTTTTCTGTATTCTTGTTTCGTGCCAAACGAAATTTATACAATGACTCTTTTGCGTTTTTAACAACCATTCGAACAGTTTCAAGCTTTTTGCCTCGTTGCGGGACTGTTAAATTTACTTTATGTCCCGATAATTCTGACAACCAACGCACTATAGCCTCTTTATCGTCCATTTCTTCCGAAATAAGCACTGATTTGGGTATTTTTGTAGCTGTAAAGTAAAATTGCTTTACAAAGTTTTCTGCAATTTCTTGCTTTTCAGCCAGTTCATCGGTAAGTGTAAAGTATTCCGACCCTACAGCGTTTCCGTTGCGATAATAAAAAACCTGTATGCAAACGTCGCTGTTTTCTTTGTAAATTCCAATAACATCCATATTATTTTCTGCCGAAGATGAAACTTTCTGGTTTTCTCCGAGAATTGTTATACTTTGAATCTTATCCCTGTACTGAGCAGCCTTTTCAAATTCAAGCTTTTCGGATGCTTGTATCATTTTTCCTTTTAATTCTTTTATTAATGCTTCATATTTCCCATTCAGAACAGATGTAATTTCGTTAACTGATTCATTATATTCAGATGCGGAAATTTTACCGGCACAAGGAGCACTGCATTGTCCGATCTGATAATAAAGGCAGGGTCTTTCGGTTTTTTCACCAATATTTTTTTTGCAGCTTCTGAGTCGAAAGATTTTTCGCAGTTCTTCCACCGCCTCTTTTAGCATTACAGCTGTCATATAGGGTCCAAAATAGATACTACCGTCTTTTTTCACTTTTCGGGTAACAAGAATTTGCGGAAAGGTTTCATTTATTGTTATTTTAATATAGGGATACTGTTTATCATCTTTAAGAAGAATGTTATATTTAGGTCGATGTTTTTTTATCAGATTACATTCCAGTGCCAGGGCTTCGGTTTCGCTGTCAGTAATAATATATTCAAAGTCAGCAATCTGGCTTACCATAGCTTTTGTCTTTGGTGTGTGACTTGCCAGATTTACAAAATACTGACTCACTCTGTTTTTGAGAACTTTACTTTTCCCCACATAAATTACGTCATTATCCTTATTTTTCATTATATAAACGCCGGGACACATCGGTAATGCCGAAAGCTTTCTTTTTATTTCATCCACATAAACACCTCCTAAAGCTTCATAGATAACAAAAATGTCTTACATACGTAAGACATTTTTTGATTATTATTTTAAATCAGAATAAGATAAACTTTACGCAAAGTTTGATGAAATCATTGAAACAAGCTCATTGACAGCCTGTTCTTCATCTGAACCTTCTGCAATAATTGTAATGCTTACGCCCTTTGTAACTCCAAGAGACAAAACACCAAGAAGACTTTTTGCATTTACCTTTTTTTCGTCCTTTTCAACCCAGATGCTTGACTTATACTCATTAGCCTTCTGAATGAAGAATGTTGCAGGTCTTGCGTGGAGACCCACTTGATTCTGGACAATAACTTCCTTTAAAAACATACATTACGCTCCTTTAGTTGTACACACTCATAATTACACATTATATCTATCTATAGAATACTAAAAAATTCTATATAAGTCAACACTTTTTTTAATGTTTTGTTAAAAAGTTTATAAAAACTTGTAAAAAAATATATCTTTTCCATTTCTTTTTCACAAAGCTTCAAGCAGTTTTTTCATATCATCAGGAAGAATACTGTCAAATGTCATTCTTTCTTTGTTCATAGGGTGAACAAAACTAATAGATTTTGCATGAAGAGCGTGTCTTTTTATCAAATTTCTTTCGTTGTCACCACTGCCATACAACCAATCGCCAACAAGCGGATGCCCGCAATAGGAAAAATGCACACGGATCTGATGTGTCCGCCCGGTTTCAAGTTTTGCATCAACAACAGAGAATCCGTTATTTAGAACTTCTTGTGTTTTGTAATTTGTTTTTGCATACTTTCCATCGTCACTGACAGTTCTCTTTATGATACTTTCTGCCGAACGTTTTATCGGCGCTTCGATGCACCCGTTTGCAGGAGAAAATATCCCATGCACAATTGCCGTATACGAACGTTCAAATATATCGTTTTTTAATTGCGAGCACAAAACACCGTGAGCAAACCTATTTTTAGCAATAATGCAAATTCCGGAAGTGTCTTTATCAAGTCTGTTGACAATGTGATAATTATGATATTCCCCTTTTTGACCCCAATAATACATTATTGCATTGGCAAGTGTTGTTTTTCTGTTGGATGGACAAGGATGCACCTCCATTCCACCGGGTTTGTTTACAACCGTCAGGAAATCATCATCATAAAGAATATCAAGCTGGTGTTCCCACAAGCTTATATTTTCAGGCTTGCTTTCTTCGGAAACATCCGCAACGATTGTGTCGCCATTTTTGCAGATATCAACTGTTCTGCAGTTTTGACCATTCAGAAAGAGTCTTGAATTCAACTTCATATAGGTCAGCAGCGATGACGAAACATTAAAGTGGTTTTTCAGTATACGCTCAACAGTTTTACCACTATCTACTTCACCTGCAACAACTCTGATTTCTGCAGCCAAACAAACCACCCTTTCTTTTCTGCTGTATTATTAAAGTTTATATTTTTAAAGTTATATCATATTTTTTCAGCCAATAATCAAGCTGAATTATATATGCGTAGAGTTGCGGCATTGCCATAAGCTGTCCGAACCAAGGCTTTCCGTAATCCGAAGGCATTCTCATAAGTTCACTGATATAATTTATGTTAACAATATGACAAATCAGTGAATTTTTGTCGCTAAAAAGCTCACCGGCAAGGTTTTTAACAATTTCCTCATAACCGGGGTTGTGAGTCTTTGGAAATGGGCTTTTTTTACGCCAGAGGATTTCGTCAGGAAGAACGCCTTCAAATACTTTCCGCAATAAGCCTTTTTCGCGTCCGTTGTGTGCTTTAAAGTTCCATGGAGTATTCCAAGCGTATTCAACAACGTTATGATCGCAAAACGGCATTCTGATTTCAAGACCACAATTCATACCGATTCTTTCGCTTCTTGCGCCAAGTGTGTACATAAACCACTTGAGATTTAGATAAGAAATCTCGCGTCTGCGTTTTTCTTCCGGGGAATCGTCAATACATATGGGTGTTTCAGCTATGCTCTTGTTATACGCATCAAAAACATAATCAGAAATCTCCTTCTCCTGCATTATTTCAGGTGATATGAGTTTTTTTCGTAATTCAATATTTTTTGCCCAAGGGAAAATCTTTGCTTCAAAATCTTCCTTTCTGTGAAACCAAGGATAACCGCCGAATACTTCATCCGCACATTCACCCGACATAGCTCCGCTAAAAGAATTACCCATTTCTTTGCACAAGAAATATAGCGAAGAGTCAACGTCAGCCATTCCCGGCAAATCCCTTGCGTCAACCGCATCAGTGAGATGCTCTATCAAAGAATCTGTTCCGACTGTTATAATGTGATGATTGGTATTATATCGCTCCTGAATTAACTGAATAAAATAATCATCGGATGTTGGCTGATATTCGGTTGGTATAAAATATTGGTCATTATCCGCATATTGAAGTGAAAATGTATTTATCCCGTCGCCAAATTTTTCTGCCGCAAGTGCTGTTATTGCACTTGAATCCAATCCGCCCGATAAAAAATATGCCATTTTTCTGCCTTTTGGTTCTAATTGAGAATTTATTGCAGAAAAAACACGGTTTCGTGTTTCTTCAAGGCATTCCGAAAAGTCCATATCATATTTTTTTGATTCAAGATGCCAATATTGATGGGTATTGAATCCGTTTTTATTATAAACACAGAAGTGCCCCGGCATAACTTCACTTATACCGCAAAAAACACCGCATCCCGGCGTCTGTGCAGGACCAAGACCCATAACTTCACACAACCCCTTACGGTCGATTACAGCATCAATATTTGAATTTGCAAGCATTCCTTTAAGCTGTGACGCAAAAATAAAACATCCGTTTTTAAAGGTATAGTAAAGTGGTTTTATTCCAAATCGGTCACGTGCAACGAAAAGCTCTTTTGCTTCGGCATTCCAGACAGTAAACGAAAAAATACCGTTCAGATTCTTGAGACAGCCTGCACCCCAACATAAATAAGCGTTGAGTACAATTTCGGCATCATTTGTTATTTCCGGATAAAAACCTTTCTTTTTAAGCTTTTGCAGAAGCTCATTGTGGTTATAAATCAAACCATCAAAACAAATTATAAACTCCGCTCCGTTATGCTTGACGGAAAGCGGAATTTGTTTTTCTTTGTCTGCAGTATTTATCATTGACGAACATCCGAAAATACCATAGTCCGTAATTTTTAGTTTTTTTGATGATTCTCCACGTTTGCTGAGAGCATCCGTCATCAAGTCGACATTGTTCAATTCTGAATTAACTTTTCGTTCAAAACAAACGATTCCGGTTATTCCTGACAAAAAAATCGCCTCCTGAAATATTTTCTGTAAACAGTATATGCAATATTTCAGGAGATGTGAAAATTTTAATAAAATGTTGCAACCGGATCTTCCGGTTCAGAAGTCACGGAGAAGTCTTGCAGATAGAGCACAGGACCTTTGCCCTGATACAATTTGTGTTTTTCAATTTTTATTTTTGCTGTCAAAACAATCCAGTCACCGTTTTTCATCGTTTTGGAACGGTTACAGCAAAGAATCCCTTTGAAAGCAATATCATCAACGCAACAGGTCATAACCGGACGACCGATTACAAAACAATCCTTTGGCATACGTTCATCAACAGTTATTACCCCTGTAAACTTAACGATTTTCTTGTTATACTTGTCCATTTCCTCAACGAGATCTCGATACCATATTGCATAATCTCTGATGCTCACTTCGATAATATCTGCATCAATATCAAATGGCAACGGATCCTCAATTTCGTCGGGTTCGATGGCACCGTCTTCGTATTCATATATAATATCCGTGCGGCGACTGACACCTCTGACGATTTTGTGAAGCTCTTCTTTGTTTACATCCTTTTTGCATCTGTTGAACACAACAAGTTCACAATTGTTCAGCTTGTCCACAACAAGACTGCGCATATTGGTGTTAAAAGACATAAAGCTGTTTGCATCCATAAAGGTTATTTCCTGATAAAGAATCCATTCATCAGGCATTTCAGTATAAAGGTCAGGAATCTGCCACATACCGTTATATTCAATAACAACCCGACTTGCATTATGCTTCTTTTGAAGTTGCTCCAGGTTTTTTGAGGTTATATCAGAAGGCTCATCTATAACCTCAATGAAAACTTCTTTTTCCGCCATCTTAACTTCATCAAACTCAACTTCACCCTCTTCACACAAAAGCAAAAGAGTTCGTTCACCGTTTGTGAAACGTGCATCATCCATCGTTTCTTTTATAAAAGAGGATTTCCCGGCTTCAAGAAAACCCGTAAACAAATATACGGCTATATCCATTTGTTGTCCCTTCCTCTCCGATTACTTTTTCTCACTGGCTGAAAATAACGTTTCAACAGCTTCTTTGTTTAGCTTAGAACCAATTACACAAAGTCTTCCTATTACTTCAGCGGAACCAAAACGCACATCAGCCTCATCGGGAACATAATCAAAATGTATCCATTTACCTTCCTCAGCAGGAACGATACCTTTTGCTCTGAGAACCATTCCGTACTCACGTTCATTTTCAAGCTGTTCCAGTGCATTTTTAATTTCTTCTTCGGTATATTTTCTGGTTGTTTCTGCACCCCAACTAGCAAATACTTCGTCAGCATGATGATGACCGTGGTCATGACCACAACAACAATGTTCGTCGTGATCATGATGATGATGCTCGTGTCCACATTCGCAGTGTTCATCGTGTTCATGGTGGTGATGCTCGTGTCCACATTCGCAGTGTTCATCGTGGTCGTGATGATGATGCTCGTGTCCACATTCGCAGTGTTCGTCGTGGTCATGATGATGGTGTTCGTGTCCACATTCGCAGTGTTCGTCGTGGTCGTGGTGATGATGCTCGTGTCCACATTCACAGCGTTCGTCATGGTCGTGGTGATGGTGGTGATGTCCGCCACATTCAGGGCAAATATCATCATCTTCCATCTTTTTCAATTCTGTTTCAAGACTATTGCTACCTTCCATAGCATCCAATATTTTATTTCCTTCAATTTCTTCCCATGGGGTTGTAACAATTGTAGCTTTAGCATTTTTATCTCTGATGAGTTCAAGGCACTTTTCAATTTTTGAATCATCAATTCCGGTGGTATGACTAAGAACAATACAGCTTGCACTCTCAATCTGGTCATTATAAAACTCGCCAAAGTTTTTCATATACATTTTGCATTTTTTTGCATCCACAACTGCTGTGAAACTGTTAAGCAATATCTCATCACTGTCGATGTCACGAACAGCCTTGATGACATCACTTAATTTTCCGACACCTGAAGGTTCAATGAGGATTCTGTCGGGAGCAAAATCTGCAATAACCTTTTTTAATGCTTCACTGAAATCACCCACAAGACTGCAACAGATGCATCCTGAATTCATTTCGGTTATTTCAACCCCTGCATCTTTCAGAAAGCCGCCGTCAATGCCAATTTCACCGAATTCATTTTCAATCAGAACAACTTTTTCGCCTTTATATGCTTCATCAAGTAGTTTTTTTATAAGCGTGGTCTTTCCCGCACCGAGAAATCCTGAAAATATATCAACTTTTGTCATTAAACATCCTTCTTTCTTTTATATTAAAACGCATTTATTTTATCAAATTTTTGGCATTTTGTCAACTTTCAATACAGAGAAAACCGCAGTGCAAAAACACTGCGGTTTAAAAAATCAGTTATTTATCGTAATAACTCTTACAACATCATCTCCGGTTGAGACTGCAGAAGAGAAAAGATTGACACTTTTTCCGATAATTTCTTCCGCATTGTACTTTGACAAAGTCATATAACCTGATTTATTTTTGTTTACAATCAAAACATCATCATGAAGCATATATACTGTATTTCCCAGCTTAATTCGTCCTGAATTAATAGCTGAAACTGTCGAGTTGCTTGAAATTGAAGGCAAACGCTTCATTGAAGTTATTGCATTATTATTAAATGTCAAAGCAACAGCACTTCCTGTGACAATGTCCGAACGATAGCTGGTTGCATAAACCATTTCTTTTCCATTTACAAGAATGGTGTACACATTTGTCAACTTTTCCTTGTTTTTCTCAGTACTTGTAACAACTCCGTAAGCATATTGAGTTTCTGTCACGTTTTCAACAAATAAGACAGAGATATCTCCAAACTCACCGGCTTTCACAGCATGTATTACGTTATTTGCTGTGAGTTTCCCAGGTATTATATCAAGAATGTCTACAACAGATGCTGAAATAAATATTCCGTCATCGGTTATTCTTTCGATAATTACACAATCGTTAGTGAGCCAATGCTCTCCAAGTTTTCCTTTTAGCTTGTCAAGGTCACCTGTAATTTCGTTGTAAGAAGTAATGGATGAAAATACTGCATATCCGTTGCTGTCAAAGGAAACTTTGCCGATGTTGCCTACTCTGTTTTCAAAGTTGCCTTTTGTTTTGAACTTGACGGTATTTCCTTCGCCGTTTATAACAGTAATATATCGAGTCTGTTCCCCTTCTTTCAAAATATCATCTGAATCCTCTATACCATATGAAACAAGAATGCCATATTCAGAAGATGAAGATGACCCTGTGTCAACCACATCCGCAATCTTTCCGTCTTTTCCGAGGAGTGCTGTGACTCTTGAACCTATTTTGTAGCTACCTGCTTTTTCGCCTAATTTATGAACCGCATTTTGTGTTTCGAGTTCAAGAACAGTTCCAGAAATTTCGACACTGGTTACATTTGCTTTGTTGGGATAGGCTTCGTTATAAACTCCGGAAATTTTGTCACTGTAAAGATATATTGTTGAATTCTCTGCAAGATAATACGCAATATCGTATTTTTCAACATCCGAAAGTGTTGCTGCATAGCCATCTTTTATTACGTTTGCATTGTCAACCTGTTCTTTTGTGACACCAACACTGTTAAATGCTGTAAAAATATCACTGTGAACAGTAACAGCTTCGGTATAATCAGCATTACCAAATACAAGAAATTTAACTGAGTCATATTTGTCGAATACAATCGAAACTGCAGCGCCTTCACGTATATTGTTTTTGAACATACCGAAGGTTGAAATCGTGCCATCATTGTAAATTCCTGTGCTATTGGAAACACCCAGGCTAAGACTGCTTGTTCCGTTTGTAAAATACACATCCCCGTTTACCGAGCTTTCAACTGTCGTTGCAACACGTGTAAGTTTCTCGGTTTCTGAAAAATTAACAACTTTTCCATCTTTGTTAAGCATCAAATCACCTTGTGACGGAACCGAAAAATCGAAATTTAAGTTTGCGAGCTTATAAATTCCACTCTGCGTTCTTATTTCGTCAGCAGTAAGACTTGAATCTTCCTTTTGTGTTGCTATAATGAACGCATCTTCGATAACGTTCACATCAAGCTTTGAAACAAGCTTAAACGTTGAATTGTTCATTTCGGTTTGGAGGGCTCTGTCGATAATAACAGCAAGGTCAGCCCTTGAAATAGGCTTATTTTCAGAAACATTCAGATTTTCAGTCAAGCCCAACGCATCAGACTTTACCATATACGCATAGGGCCAGTTGTCTCCAAGTTCTGCTGATGAGTAACCCAGAACTCTGAGAACAACCGTGAGTGCTTCTGCATAAGAAACATTTTTTTCAGCCTTGAAGCTACCATCGGGGTAACCTATGATAATACGGTTGTTTGCAACCGTATTAATGTAACCGGTCGCCCAATGCATCAGGTCAACATCATTGAACTTCTTGCTTCCCGCATTGCTGTATACCTGATCCTCAAGTCCTGAAATCAAGGCTGTCATTTTTGCAAATTCGGCACGGG
>JAZNLK010000133.1:0-12813 GCA_045579055.1 Clostridia bacterium | reverse complement strand
TATTGACCTTTATCCATTGTATAAGGAATTTACAGAAAAGTATAAAGAAGGGCTTGAACAGGCAGGAGATGACAACTGGCTTAACAACCACTTCAGAAGTGCTGAAAAGGTAAAGTTTGAGCTTTTCAGAAAGTACGGAATTATTGCGGCGGCAGGTGACAGACACTTGGCAGAATTCTGTCCCGGATATTGGTATCTTGAAAATCCCGAAAGAGTTGAAGAAATGAAATTCAGCTTAACACCTGTCAGCTTCAGAAAAAATGAATTATACGCAGAACGCATAGAGAAGAGTGAAAAGCTCTTGAGTGGCGAACTGGACGTTGAAATAGCAAACACAGGAGAAGAAGGAGTAGACCAGATGAGAGCCCTTTTGGGACTTGGTGACTTTGTGACAAACGTAAATGTTCCCAATGTTGGACAAATCCCCAACCTTCCCCTTGGTGCAGTTGTTGAAACAAATGCAGTATTCTCAGCCGACAGAATAACCCCTGTATGTGCAGGAGAAGTACCAAAGGAAATTTACTCGCTGATTTCAAGAGTAGTAGGAGTTCAGGAGTTGACAGCAGAAGGTATAAAAGAAAGAAACATCGAAAAAATCTTCCTTGCCTTTGCCAATGACCCCCTTGTTACTTGTGGTCTTACAGATGCAAGAAAGCTCTTTGATGAAATGGTTGAGAATACCAAGGAATATCTCGGCATGTACAGTCTTTAATAATACAATTTACGAAGGATTTAAGTACTTTATATGGGTCATTTATTTCTTATACTTAAGAACGGAAAAACAGTCATCTACAAAAAAGTTGGATGACTGTTTTTGATTTAATGTCTTTAAGACAGTTGAGAGTGCGTAGTACTCGAAACAGACAACCACCCGCTATATATATGCGGGTGGTTATGATTGGCTTTTTGTTAACTTGTCTGGCGTTTTCCAAACCAGTCGACTGATGTGGCTCCGAGCATTTTTGCCTGTGCTTCAATTATTTTTGTAGCTTCCTCCAGAGAATTTGCCTTGACAACATCGGTTCTCATACCGTAATTCCAGACGATTCCTGCCGGTTTCCATTTCATTTCGTATGTGTTCATAGTCTCACCTCCTGAGACTATTGTAACATTTGCATTATACGTTTCTTTGTACAGTAAGTTCTATAGTTTGTTTATAGTATAATGCAAATAAGTCCGCCGGAGCCTTCGTTAATAATTTTTTGCAGTGTTTCCTGAAGCTTAAGCTGTGCATCATCGGGCATACGGTACAGCTTGTTGTGGAGACCTTCATTAACAAGCTCGTGCAGGGATTTGCCAAAGATGTTTGATTGCCATATTTTTTTTGGATCGTTTTCGAATTCGTTGAGAAGATAATGTACAAGCTCCTCGGACTGCTTTTCTGTTCCCACGATTGGACTTACTTCGGTTTCAATGTCGGCACGTATCATATGTATGACTTGATACAAACCTAAGTGTTTATGATAAATGACTCACATTCCTCCAAAGGAAGTGCTTTGGAATAGTACCAGCCTTGGATAAAATCACAGGCAGATGAAGATACAAGGGCGTTTTGCTCTGCTGTTTCTACACCTTCACATATAACCTTTATACCAAGGCTATGAGCCAAAGCAATAATTCCTGTAAACAAGTCTTTGCCTTTTTCATTTTCGGTTTTGAGCAAAATATCACGGTCAATTTTAACTACATCAATGGGATAATCACATAAATTTGCAAGGGAGGTATATCCACTTCCCAAGTCGTCAAGATAAACCTTAAACCCAAGCTCTTTACACATTCTTACATTATTTGTTGCAGTTTCTCTATTCTTTTCCATGGCATCTTCGGTAATTTCAATGGCAATCTTTGATCTGTCAAAAGTGAAGCTGTTTGAAATCATTTTGAGTTTATCAATAAAGTTTTCTTCCGAAAGGGTTATTCTTGTAAAGTTGCAAGACAATGTAATGTTTCCAAATTTTGTACCATTCCATTTTTCAAGCTGTCGGCAGGCAAGCTCAAACATATAAAAATCATGCTTGCTGATTAACCCTGCCATTTCCATATTTGCAATATATTTTCCGGGACCTATGAGTCCTTTCTCAAGACTATCCCATCTTGAAAGAGCTTCTGCTGAAACAAATTTCCTGGTTTTGTTATCAACAATAAACTGCAGATACATCTTAAATTCATTGTGTTCAAATCCGTTCAGAATTCTTTCTGTGAGTTCCTTTTCTTCCTTGATGATGTTCATAGAGTGGGTGTTACAAAGAATAATCTGCTTTTCTGTACCAAAAATCTTATTACAATTCTTTCTGAGATTAAAGAGAAGAATTTCACAGTTTTTGTCGCCTGCTCCCAGGTGATATACAGCTGAATGGAACACAAGCTTGTTGTTTTTCTCCTTCATATTTTCAAAGCTGTTGAGTTTGTTCATAACTTCTTCAAGACGTTCTTTTGCATCTTCATCGTTTGAAGCCTGAAATGCAAAAGCAAAACCGTTTTCGGTAATACGTGCAGATATCTCTCTGTCGGCGGTATGCTCCGAAAGAACCAGCGAAGTGTATCGGAGCACCTCATCAAATGAATTTTCGCCATGATAGGAACGAAGATAGCTGCTGTCAAGAATAATGTACGCAATGTAATAAAGACTTCTTGAAACTTCGCCGATTGAGTACCTGAAATGATATTTGAAAAACTGAAGGTTACCCATATCCGTTTCCGGGTCGGTCATTTTTTCAGAAAAGTTCTGTTTGCGTATTCGCTTGATGCGTACCGCAAGAATAATTATAACCGCAAGAAGAACAAGAAGAACTGCTGAAGCAATAATTACAGGTATAAGATAATTGATGCTTTTTTGCTTGTGCTTTGCATATGAAATGAGAATTCCGTTTCTTTCATTGGCAGAAATCTCGTTGGCTGCGGTTTTTATTTTGGTAATTGAACTTTCGTCTAAAAGTGTGGTAAAAATAATACCTGAAGACACTTTTTCTCCTGATTTCTCATAGGAAACAAGTTCCAGATAATCCTTGAAAAAAGGCTGTGTGCTGTCAGTGGAAGAAGAGGAGACGATTTCCACTTGCAGATTCTTTCCCAAAATATTTTTATCGGTTTTATCCCCATTAATGTAAACAAAGTTGATACCGCTACGCTCGGAAATTTTCATCAACAAATCGGGAATAATGCCTTTATATTCATTGGTTTCTTCGTCATAATACTCTATGGGATATGTGTCTGAACTGCCTGCAACATAGATATAATTTCCGTATCCGTCAGTTGTTTTCGTTGTTTTGACATCAGCAAACACTGTGGTCTGTATTGATGAAAGCAAAGCAAAAACCATTATACAAAGCAATATTTTTTTTCTCATTTTGCACACCTCATATTGGGTTTAAATATTCATCTTTTTTCTTTCAATTCGTCCCCAATCGAGCTTTTTCTTCTTATAGCCCTTGAAAGCTGTGAGACGAACAAATGCCATTATGAATCTAAGTGTTGTAACTTCAAAAAAACAAAGCATAACTGCTTTGATACAGTCTTTAAACTTAACTGTAAGGTCGATGGTCTGTATTCGTGAAAAGAATGCCGTAAGTGTCAGTATGGAGTTGTATGCCGCATAAATCAGTATAAAAAGCAGCATAAACGGCAGGTTTAATAAATCAATATAGTATGCGGCAACCATGGTAAACACACCAAAAACTTCAATAAAAGGTGACAGCAATTCATATAACAGAAAATACATATACGATATGAAGCCAACCGCTCCGTACTTGGGATTTGCCATCATATTTTTGTGTTTCCACATGGTCTGGAAAAGACCCAGATGCCAACGCTTTCGTTGTTTTTTTAAATCACCGAGCTTTTCGGGAACCTGTGTCCAACAGACAGCATCGGTGGCATACTTGATTGAATAGGGGATTTTGTTGCTGAGACAATATGAATGAAGTTTTACAACAAGCTCCATATCTTCACCCATAGTGCCGTGGTCATAACCTCCTGCTGCAATAACTGTTTCTTTTTTGAACATACCGAAAGCACCGGAAATAATAAGGGAACCATTGAATTTATCGAACAAAATTCGTGATGCCAAAAAAGAACGGTCATATTCCAGAAGTTGCATACAAGCAAGAATCTTTTTGGGAAGGCGGTATTTTACAACCTTTCCTTCGTGAAGTTCCACATCGTTTGAAGGTCGAACCGTTCCGCCAACGGCAACAACGTTTTCATCCTCAAGCACGGGAACAACCAGTTTCCTCAATGAATCGTACTGGAGAACAGAATCCGCATCCATACAGATGAAGTACGGATATTGTGAAGCGTTGATACCCATATTCAGGGCATCTGCCTTGCCGCCGTTTTTCTTTCTGATAAGAGTGAGAGGAACCTTTTGTTCGTGGGATTCATAGATGAATTCTTCTGGCTGACATGCAATACTGCGTTTCAAAGGTCTTCTCACGGGTTTCATGTTATATGCATCAATCAGCTGCTGAGATGTTGTATCTTTTGAACCGTCATCCACCACAACTATTTCATAAAGTTTATAGTCCAGCGTCAGCAATGACTTCACCGTTTGCACAACTGTTACTTCTTCATTGTAAGCGGGAACCACGATGGTTATGGGTACGAAGTAGTTGTCGGAAAACTTATTCATCATCCTATCCTGCATTTTTTTGTGATAAAGAGTTGTGGCGCCGATTACCACTGATAAAAACAAAAATGTGGAGTACCCGATAAGATATATTATAAAGAAAACACCGACAATATCCAGTATGTATTTTATTGTTTCCATTTCCATTACGCTTTCACCACCTCTTCTTCAGCTTTTCTTCTGTCAAGACGATATCTCATAATTTCACGAGCATATCTGTCATTGCCGTCAAAAACATTTATTAAATCAAGATATGTATAACCAAGTTTTTCACAACTGATTGCACTGTTTTGACGTATGTGCCAGTTGGAACTTGAAAGATTATTCACAAGAATTCTGAAAGTTTTGTCACCGGGATATGATTTTAATGCAGATGTGGCGATGGACTGATATTCCCAAGTAAGACCAGCTTCGTTTTCGGCAAACTTAAGAATCGTAGGAGCTGCCTCTTCTGAAGGAAATTTTTCAAAATACCTGATTGCCGAAAAACGTATTTCATGATTTTCGGATTCGTCAGTGAGAATAGAAAGCATCTTTTCATCACAACGCACATTGGCGAATCTGAAATAGTTTAAGATGTTTAATCTCATCTGCACAGAAAATTCTTCAAAGACATCAAAGAATTTATCCTTTAAAGTTTCTCTGTCGCCTTTGAAAACAAAGAGGCCGTCACAGATAAGCTTCGGATGGTGGAAGGAGAGGTTTTTGTCGATTACCCTGAGTGCTGAAATAACAATATCAGGATTATGAGTGCCGTATAGTGCTTTTAAGGTGTTTTCTCGGCAATAAACATTAACGGATCTTAACATGTCCATCAATATCGAAAGGATTTTATCATCTTCGTGATATTTCAGAATCTCATATTTTTGTAGGATATATGGGAAATACGCAATTTTCAGAGTATCCTTACTGAGGTATCTGTATGTAAGGTATTCAAACACCGAAAATGTTTCGACCAGATATTTCTGAGCCATTTCGGGCTCTTTTTTATAAATATTTTCGAATGCCTTGTCAAAGGCTGTGATTCCGGCTGACTTATCGAGTTTTTTTCGGAGATACTTGATGTGTTTCTGAGATACAGAACCGGTTTGTTTCAAGTTATCTATTTCCGTCAATATATTTTTTTCCATTTTTTCGGAGTTGGAGGAAAGCGCTTTTTCCCTGTGTCTTAAAATGAAAACATAAACAATGTTATATGCAATCATACTTACGCAAATTGCTATATAAACATATATCATAAGTTCTACCTTCATTTTAATCACCTTCTCTCCAAAGATTCTGCATTATATAATATGAACTTTTCAGTCTTTCGTGATATGTAACTTTGTTTTTCCAGCCTTTTAGCTTAATCTCATTAAGTGCGATTCTGTCATTTCCTGTACCAATTCCGGCATACATTTTATTAATACTGATGTATTCAATTCCGTAGTTTCCGTCATAATAATCATCGTGGATCAGCATTTTTGACGGATCAGCGAAATTCATAAGTTGCCAGGGAAGTTTTATCTCAATATAATCACCGTTTGAACAAAAGTCAGCAAGAGAATTGAAGTCAGGTGATTTGGGATTTGCATTTCCGTATAAAAGCTTTCCTGTTTCATAGGATTCGGCGACGGTTTCCTTGGTTTCAGGACTCAAGGCAATTGCTGTACGCAAAATAAGCTCAATAGTTACAAACTTCGGAGAATTCTTTTCAGGAATATTATTCTTCAGATAAGTATCAAATTTATAGATATCTTTTGAATAGGTTGAACGAAGGGCATCGTATCTCTCCTGAACCATAATTCTGCTGTTATCTTTGCCGTTAAGGACGATTACAAAATCTGCATTTCTGTCGAACTTAATTCCAAAGTTTTCGCAGTAATTACTGCCGGTTTTAGGCGTTATATCAAGCGGGATATATAACGTTTCGTTATCGATGTCGAGCCCATCTTTTTTTACAAGAAAATACATAAACTTCTCATCGTATTTTACGGATAATTCATTTTGTCCTGATAGTATAATGTCTTTTTCTGTCCATTCTGATATATCACCATCAACGTAGCAAACCGATTCTGTCTTGCCGGGGTCAAAGGACAAAAGACCGAAATACTGTTCGTTAGTCTGATAATCGGACCAATAAACCGTTCTGGAGAGATCCACAGCGTGCATAGTATTCCATGTTCGTTTAAACCACTCATCCTGCCATGTAAACACACATCCGCCATTGCATCCTGTGGCTTTTATGTCGTTCCAGCAGTCGATAAGTGCCTGTCCCTGAGCTTTTTCAGATGTATTTCCCTGGTTTCTGCCTGTATCCTTATCAACCTGTGCCATGCCGCGTCCGGTAGATACACCAAATTCGGATATAACAATTGGCATTGTATGATGATTGTTAAGCATCTGAAGGTATGCTCTGTATGCATTGACCCTGCCCTGTTCATCACGGAACGCATCCTTTGATTCTATGCCAAATACAGACCAATCCTCTGCAAAACTTAAGTAATACGGATAATAAGGATAAACATGATAAGATGCAAATTGTCCGGGAATAAACTTGACCGTTGTTTTTATATGCTCCACATCGACACGGGCGCATTTCATAAAGAAATCCTTGATAATTTGCGGATATTCAAAAGGATCGGTTGTGGGCCAGTTTGAAAATGCAACAAGTCTTTGTTCGGAATAGCGGTTTGTTTCATATTCAATGACTTTATCTCCCACCTTAGCGAGCATTGTTTCGAATGGTGTTGCCTCAGGCGATGTGTACATATACTTTCCCTGATATGAAGAATAGTTCTTTTCGCCTTCATACAAGTCATCGGTATACGCAACAGTTGAATCATCCCACTCAACTCCGAGAATATAGCCTATAACCCAATCGGAAATATCTTTTTGGTATGAACCATGACCTGCACTTGCGACTCTTCCCAGGTTCAGTTTTCTTTTTCCGTGAATAACATCAACCGTTATCTTGCTGTTTTCTAAAAAAGTATCATAAAAATCTTCGCTATATGCATCTCTGTGTGAATTCAGCACATAGTCATTGACCCACACTCCGTGAATCAGGTATAGCGGGTCGGAATTGTTTTTGTTGTAGTCATAGAATGCGTTGTAGAAGGTGTCATTCTGGATTGTGTATATACGAATAGTGTTGGCACCCATTTCCTGGATATACTTAAACCACCTTTTGTAGGTCTGTTCGTCAATGGCGAAGGAGGTGGCCCATTCTCCGGGAATACCGGAACCCATATTCACACCCTTAATTTCAAAAGGTTCAAAAGAGCCGTTCTTTTCCATATAAATCTCTTTGCCTTCAACCTTCATGAAATACTTTACGGGTTTTTGTTTGCCGAAGTTAAAATAGACACCTTGGTAGAAGTAAAGCCAGTCAAATGCAAGGAATACAAGTATTATGCTTGATATGATTATAATGAACTTTTTCATACTTGTACCTCCTTAATAAGTTAATCTGATACTTCGTTATATTT
Organism: Clostridia bacterium; assembly: GCA_045579055.1. Lineage (GTDB taxonomy): Bacteria > Bacillota > Clostridia > Monoglobales > Monoglobaceae > SIG440. The sequence goes on along the minus strand of JAZNLK010000133.1, from coordinate 4,719 downwards.
TTTTGTTTTGGATTCAGCGCTGTTTTGTTTTAGGGATTCGATATTTTCGTCCATAAACTCCAATCGCTTTTTCAGAAAATCCTTAAGCTGATTGATTGAAGCGTCATATGACCTGACGTTTCTTTCTGTAGGATGAAGAAGATCGTATTCTTCTGAAAATGTGTATCCCCATTTTTCATAATTTCGGTCTATGGCAGGTCCGAGATATTCCACGGTATCGTCAATGAATTTATACAAATATTCATCGCTGAAAACAGTTTTTCTGAGTTCATGATATCTTTCAATAACCCGGTCAGTAAAATCAATATCCATAAAGAGCATTTTGAACCACAGCGTATTGTTAATTCTGAAGTCGTTTGTCGGCATTGCACTTTCCTGGTAGAAATCACAGGCGGAGTTGAAATCCCACACACACATTTTGTACCTACCTGATGTGTCTTTGTATATGTATGTGGAAAGGGAACCTGCGTCATAGTTGCAAGTCAGCTCGTTTATCAGAAAATAATCCACGAAAGAATCTGTGTCGATATAGTTTTTGTATCCGTAGTTTTCGTTGTTGTAGTCATAAGAGTAGAGGGTTTTCTCAAAAAGTGAAAACTCATCTTTGATGGACTCCTTAAGTTCAGGTGTCATATTCTTTATTCCGGGATAAACCAGTTCGTGTTGTGTTTTTGCTTTTGTGGTATAATTCGTGAAGGGATACAGTTTGCTTTCTTCACCTGTATCACCCCAGTCAAGTCTGAGTGCATATCCTGAAAAGGTGTTGTCCTTTTTGTTGACAGAAAGGGATAGTCGTGCGCCTTCCTTGCCTGATGTAATGGTTTCCAATGCAAGATAAATCCCCCGGTATTCGCCGTTTAACACCAGTTCAAAAAAACGTACATTTGGGCTGTACTCCATAATTTCTCCGGCTATGTTATACCACATATAATTTCGGATCAGACTCTTGTCCAGATATGGTCCGTGAAGTGCCCATTCGTGGTGTGAATCCATACCCAAAAAGCTTTGGGCGTTGTTTGTTCCGTCGGAATTAACAAACTTTATAAAGTAGTTTGGTTTTTCAAATCTTCTCGAAGAATGTCCACGGACTCTGATTAAAATATCGCCCATACTTTTGACATTTTCGTTTTGGTGATTATATGTCGTTTCATTGTCCACAACATCAAGGGTTGCTTTTATTGTGGTTGTGCCATCAGCAGCCAATGTATGGTCGATTATGTTATAATTTTCGTCGTATATGGGTTTTCCGGGGATTTCTGTTCCGTTTGTATTTATGCTGACAATAGGAAGATGTGTGCAAAGATTATTGTCGGTATGAACTTCGCAAGGTGTCTTTTCTTCAGCCATTTTGTGCTCGATATAACGTTTGACGTTTTCTTCCGGAATTAACAGATTAATAAATATCACCGAGATGAGCATCAGGGCTGTTACGGATATCCCTATTAATTTGTATTTCAACCCTGTCGCCTCCTAAAAATCCTTAGTTTGAAATTTCGTCGTTTTGCATAACAACGTTTACGTATTCAATGTTGCCAATTTTATATATTTCGTCACCGATGCTGATGTTGTTCTTGCGTTCCACCTGACCAAGTAACTTCGAAGTAATTTCATATATAAATTCAATAGATTCGTTGGTTGAGTTTTTAACACGCAGCAACGCTTTGGCACCAAATAATTTGTACATCACAGCCTGGATTTGGGTTTCTTTGGTTCGTGCACTGCGGATAATAACAAGCATACGATTATTGTTTTTTATTGCACCAAAAAGAAGGAGAAGGATGAAGACGAAACTGCTGCCTATTCCTGCCACAATAAAATCTCCGACGCCGCAACAGATACCTACGATAATGGTCCAGAATATGTAAACAGTATCTCGCGAATCCTTGATAGCGGTTCTGAAACGAACAATAGAAAGTGCACCGACCATACCAAGTGACAAAGCCACGTTGTTCCCGATGACCGTCATAACCATAGAGGTGAGAACGGTTAGAACAATCAGTGATACATTGAATTTTTTGCTGTAAATGGTTCCGCGGTGGGAAATCATATAGGATACAAAAATTAATAATCCCAAGATTCCCGAAACGATAATGTTTGCTGCAATTTGTTCCCAGGAAAGATTGGATTGCCCCTTAATAAGATTGAAAATCTGACTTCTCATTTGACATAACTCCTTTAATTATATTTCGCTGTAACTTTGTTGCCTTGCTAAAGCGTATTTGCTTACCGAAAGCTCACTTTTGTTAATGCTGTTTATAAACCGCCTGATATAATCAAGCAGAAAACCGTTGAATTTTACTTCAAGCACGACATTAAACTTGTCAAGTACCGGATTCATTATAAGATTTTCGGAAAACAAATCAAAACAGCTTTCCGTTGCTATGATATTATTATCGAATGTTATCCTTATTTTGTTTTCCTTTGCAATATATGCCTTGCGATTATACTGAACAATGGTTTTAGGTCTGTAACACTTATATTGCATAAGACCATAACACTCTATTGCGAAGTCTTCCTCATAATTTAGAAGAACCTCGTATTTTCCTGCAATTAACGCTTCTGCATCTGACCGGGTCATACGAAGTGATCGTTTTTTTTGGGATGCTCCCTGCTTTTGCTTCATTTCAAGCATAGCATAATCGCTTTTGGGATCATAAATTCTAAGCCTTATTTTTCGTCTGGTTTCAACACCTTCAAGCTTTTCGAAAAAATCGTCATCATATACCGTATCAAAATACAGCGACCTTATTATGTACCCATCTGTTCCGTTATGCTCGTCCTGTATCATAAGACTGTCAAGCCAATGAGATTTGCTCCTGAATTCTTCTAAGCTTATTAAAAATTTCTTTTCTTCTCTGTTTACAACATTCATAAAAAACCTCCGCTGAAAGCAAAAAAGCTACAACAACAGAGAGTCTTAAAAGACCTTTATCATTGCAGCTGGACTGGCATAGTATAAAACTTTGTTTTTAACCTTAGCCTCTTTGCTTTGCGTCACCGGTTTTCACCGATTTTGCCAAATATTAAACTCTGTACATTATACCACAATGATTCGCTTTTGTCAATTAATCTTTCGCAAAAACCCAAAGCGTATTGCTTACGGCGATATCCTCGTTGCTTAACTTGTAAACACTTAAAACTACGGTATCTCCGTTTGTTTTTTTATACGTTATTCTTGGTGTTTTACTTTCTAAAAGCTGTCTTTTTAGTGCATCATAATTCAAAAAGCTCATCATTGCTCTGTGGAACTCAGGTGCAACAGAATCATCTATATATTTTGTTAAAAGAGCGGAAAAATGTTCCTCATTTTCGTTATATCCAAGGTACGCGGGCATTAAAATACGATGTGCTTTGTTTGTATCCAAGTCAACACGATATATTCCGTTATATTTTTCATTCATAACGGAAATCATCGTATCAATTTCTAAAATGCCCGTATTTATGTGAACGTACCCATTATCATTATCACTTGAAGCTCTCTTTGTTTCTTTGACTTGATAATACTGTGCTTTTGCCTCATACATTCTGATCTCAGCTTCTCGCACCATTTCTTCGGTATTCATATTTTGTGTTCTGTATGACATACCAACCGCAACATGATAATCCATTGGCTCAAGCTGTTTAATCAGCATATCAATGCCTCGTTTTATATCATTCTGAGACGTGTTTTCGGCAAATACCAAGAACTCATCTCCGCCCATTCGATATATCTTGTGACCATAGAATACTTCCTTCAGGGTATTGGCAATATACAAAAGCATTTCATCGCCGGCAGCATGACCGTATTTATTATTGCGAAGGTGAAGCTCGTTAACATCAATATAAATGCACGAAAACTCTTGCGGTTTTTCCTTGTCAAACATCAAAAGGTCTTTTTTATATGTAACACGATTTGAAACTCCTGTAAGTGAATCGGTCGTTGCCGCAACCTCTGTTTTGTTTAAATACTTTTTGTTGTAAAGTGCAATGGAAAAACAAACTGCAACATCTTCCAAAAGAAGTCTGACTGTTTTGCTCTTTTTGGGATTTACAACGCCAAGAATACCGATATGATTATTTTTGTCAATAACTGTTGCAAAGGAAACCTCTGTGACTTTATGCTTTTTTAGAAATTCATAAAAATCGTGGTTCGTTCTTAAAAGATGGTTGTTTGGAGTAATGCACATAAGACTCACAGCTACATTGTTCACTTTGTGAAATTCTGCGGCATAACGAAGAATTTCTGATATAAAATGTTTTCTGTCATCACCCGAAAGGATTTCTTCCAAACCGGCTGGCATAGCATAATTATAATCTTCCCCGTCAGCATCAAAGAATACCGCAGATCGAGATTTTGCAAAGACGGCAATCTCCTTTAAAGACTCGGAAACATTATTCTGCTGCTGATTTATTTCCAAAAGCAATTTTCTGATCTTTGATGCACAGGCTGTCGCAAAGCTTCTTTGTTTTTCACTGCTCATCAAAATCATAATATAGAAAGCCATGATGAGTAATATTGCGATAAATGAAATAAGGAGGAGCCTTGATATTATATGTGTTTTTGCAAATACCTGAGACTCATACCTTGCAAGAGTTATCTTCCAGTCAATTCCTTCAAGTGTAGAAAAATGAACATAAAGCTCTTCATCTTTAAGCACGGATTGGAAAGAAGTATAACCCTTTTCACTATTTATCATTTGCTCATAGGAATAGCCATCACGATATTCTCTGTTTTCTAAG
>JAZNLK010000132.1:0-13188 GCA_045579055.1 Clostridia bacterium | reverse complement strand
TTGATTAAAGGGTATATTGCAGATGTGATTTGTGGTCAATTAAGTGCTTTTGAAATAGTTGAGGAAATTGTAAAAGTTTTTATCAAATATGAATTAAGTTATGGGTCAGTACATGATTTTTGAGATTTTAGTTTGAAATGCGAAATATCCCTGCCAACGGCAGGGATATTTTTATGAGGAGTGTTATTCTGCTGTGAGTACAATTTGTTTCATTTTATATGTGCCGAAAGCGTCAAAGTCAACACGAATACCGTCCGCAAGGATATCTGCTCCTGTATAGGTTTCGCCGTTGTCACACTTATAGGTGAGAGTGCTGTCAACTTCGGGATAAACAGTGACGCCATACTGCATAAGACGTTTATAGAAGGTTTGAACAACAATTTTTTTCAGGTTACGGCTGCGGAATTCCAGAACCAGGATGTTGCCTGTGTCAGCCGCAATGTGACATTCTGCTGTTCTCCAGAATTCTCGGTCTTCCTTGAACTTTTCGATGTGCTTTTTAAGCTCTTGGGTGTGCAATTCTGAAAGTGCGGTCAGGTCACAGCTGAAGCCCAAAGGTCCGCCTGAGAGCCAGCCCGTGAGGGTGGACATATGAACTCCTTCAATCTGTTCACAGATTGCATCACTGGTTGAAATAATGTGGTTATGGGGAAGTCCGTCATCGTCAACAAGCTCGTTCTTGGAGGATTCAATAACCGTCCAACGGTCGAAAATCTGTGGAGGAAGACGAAGAATTGCGTCCTTGAAGAGTCGCAAACCTTCCTGAATTCCCTGACAGTCTGAATGCCAGAAGCTGTCGAAGTCGTAGCAGTTTGCAAGGTTCATTCTCATACCGCCTGATGCACAGTTATCTATGTACATATCGGGATATGCGGTGCGGAGGCGTTTGACAAATTCGTTATAGCCCTTGAAATATTCTGTAAATCCGCTTCTGCGCTTGTCGAAAAACAGGTCTGCATTAAAGTCGAACTTGATGTATTCAACTCCGTATTTTTCGATAACACCACAGGTTACGTCATATATGTAGTCACGAGCGTCCTTGTCTGCAAAGTCAAGGAACCACCAGCCATTGTCGCCCTTGATATAGTATTTGACAGCATCTGTTTCAAGAACCTTTGAACCATCAACTGCACGTTCGATTTCCAACCACAAGCCAAATTTCATTCCGCTCGCACGAACGGCATTTGCAACTTCAATCATATTTCCCTTGAAGCCGAAGGTGAGACTTTCGGTCCAGTCGCCGATGCCCCTTGCCCAAACGGGATTGATTCCGAACCAGCCTGCATCAATAACAAAGTATTCACAGCCAAGGTTTTTTGCCGGTTCAATCTGGCTCATTACGTTTTCAACCGACAGTTTGTCGAATTTATACAGCCATGTGTTGTACATAACCGGAACTTTTCTGTAGCGCATATTGTCGCTACAGTATCTGTGGAGCTTCCAGCAGTCCATATCAATCTTTGATCTGAATTCATAGTAGAGAATTTCGGGCATTTCAACTGTTTCACCGGGGTTCACGTTGAGAGAAAGGTTGTCGGCATCAATTCCCATTTCAACCTGAACATAGCTGTGAAAACCGGGAATAGCGTTCATTGATACGGCAATTTCCCAACTGCCGTTAGGAATGAGATGGAATGCGATTCCTCGGTTTGTCTGGTTATTCCAGACTGCAACAAAGGGCGTTGCACTATTGCAGGTGCGGACACTTCGTGAGCGTGAAACAATCTGTGTTGTCAGCTTATGCCATTGACCGTGGCTTTCGTTCTGCCATACGTTGCCTTGGGTGTAGACTTCATATTCACCGCCTTCAAGGACGAAACGTGATTTGAGGCAGGAAAGGTTAAGTGTTTTGGATGAAATATTTTTAAAGGTGTCTTTGCGTGTGAAAACTCCGTCGGAGTTCTTTGAAAGCTCCTGAGTTACGGTGTAGTCATCACTTTTGAGTGAATATGGTTCTTTGGCATATTCGCCGCTCATATCCCCAAAGTCTCCGCATAGATACCAGAGATTTTCTGCTTTTGTTTTATTGAATACTTTCATTTGGAATACCTCCTTGCTACTGTTATTTTAACATATTTTTGGTATTTACGGTATATATTTTGTACAAAAAAACTGCGAATTTGTCCGAAAGTGTGGACGTTTTGTTGATTTTGAGGTATTATTGTGGTATTGTTGAAGAAAGGCGGTGGGATTGTGAATGTAAGTATTGATTCTGAAAAAATGCTTCCGTTGATTAAGGCTTTTTATGAGCTTTCGGGGATGAAAATTGCCATTTATGACAACGATTTTAAAGAGGTTCTGACCTATCCTGAACAATCCAGCAGATTCTGCGAAACGGTGTGGGATTGTTGCGGTAGAGAAAAATGTCACAAATTCACAGCGGATATGTGTCGCAAGAATGCAGGGGACAGAGAACCGATTGTTTACACCTGTCATGCAGGGCTCACCGAGGTTGTTTCACCACTGAGAGAAAAGGACACCGTTTTTGGATATGCCGTTTGCGGACAGGTGACAAATCAGCCTGACCGTCAGCGTTTTGTTTCGGATGTTCTGAAGCGGTGCAAGGATTTTGGCATTGAAGAACAAACAATCAAAGAACTTTTGCTGGATATAAAGTACCGTTCTGACAACAGAATTGAAGCGACTATGCAGATTATCAATGCTCTTGCCTCGTATATTATTCTTCAGAAAATGGTGTATATTTCCGAAAAGCCCATCGGGTTCCAGATTTGTGAATACATAAAAGAGAATGTGTCGGAGGATTTGTCTGTGGCTATGCTTTGCAAGAAGTTTGCTATGTCAAAGTCCAAGCTGTATACCGTTGCAAATGAGTATATGCCCCAAGGTATTGCGAGGTTTGTTCGCAAATGCCGTGTTGATGCAGCTCTTGCCGATATATCGAAAAATCCTGAAAAACCCCTTTGGAAGGTGGCTCTGGATTCGGGATTTGGCAATTATGAGTACTTTTTGCGTGTGATTAAAGCCGAAACGGGGAAATCCGCCAAAAAGACAGGAAGGTGAATTGATAATGGCTTTTGAGGTGGAATTGGGCGAGAAGAAGTTAGTTTTTTCGGCACCGGTTAATGATGCCACAAAAAAATGGGGCGTTTATTGCATACCAAGACTTTGGAAAGAGCCAACAGGAAAACTGGTTGTACGTCTTAATGGTGAAGTAGACAGTGCAGACCCTGCAACACGGGATGCCGCTCCCAACCTTTATTTTACGTCGGAGGATGACGGTGAAAGCTGGAGCCTTGATGGTGAAGGGACAGCAAAATATGATTCTGAAGTTATCCAGGGCAACAGCAGTCCTTATCTGAGGCTGGCTGACGGGAGTTGGATTGCCGTACGCAACAAAATGGGTTGTGAACAATTGAAGGCGAAGCCGGTGAAGGAGTTTATGTTCCCCAATGAAGGCTCGTTTTTCGGGGCTTTTCCTGCCGGTTCAATTCCTGAGGAGTGTATGGGTATGGATGTTGTTGAATATGATGAGACGGGACAGAAAATCAACTCTCAACCTTTGCTTCTTGACTTTCCTGAACGTGAGATTATCACCGAGACAAAGGCTTGGGACGGTGGAGACGGATTCAAGGATATTCCGGTTTTTGTGAAGCCCATGCATTGGAGCAATCCCTATATCAGTTCACTGACTTTATTGCCTGACGGCAATATCTGTGGAATTGTATGCGGACAGAATTCTGACGTTTCAGACCGATTTTGCGGTGCTGTTTATCTTGTGGCATCGGAAGATGGTGGAGTTAACTGGAAAATGCGTGGCATTGTGGCAATGGGAGCTGATGAAGTTCCATACGGTTATGGCGGTGACGGCTTTGAAAATTCACTTGCTCTTACCGATGATGGGAAATTGGTTTGTGCAATGCGGATGGACGTCAGCGTCAGTCCAAAAGGAAACAGCCGGTTCTGCGAAACCTATGTTGCGATTTCCGAGGATTTGGGGTATACCTGGACTAAACCCTTCCCGGTGGCAGAGGCAAGTGTAACTCCTCAGCTTGTGGCACTTGACAAAAATCTGCTTGTGCTGTTTTACGGCAGACCGGGTGTTCACTTTAAGGTTTCGGAAAACGGAGGCAGAACGTGGAGTGAGGACTTCCGCATAATCGGAAAGAATTACACCGAGGCTCGTGCATTGGGAATCCCCGATTCAAAGAGCAAGTATGGGGATATGGAAAGCTACAGCAATGTGTTTGTGGAAAAGATTTCATCGGATAGCGTTCTTGTGTGCTTCAATGATATGAAGTATGATGAAGGCGACGGAGTGCTTCATCGCGCTGCATTGGTGCAGAAAATAAAGGTAAAAAAGGTTTAGGTATGGTTTTGGTTAATTATTTGATGTTGTTTACATCGGTTTTTCTTGAAATATATAAAGGGGTGCGTAGTTATGATTAAAGCAATTCAGATTCAGTATGATGAATCAATGGAAAAAATGTTCGGATATGCGGCAAAGGCAGGCTTCAAGTATGTATCGCTTGGCTTTGGCTCATCAAGGGAGTTTCACAAAGACAGTTGGACGGAAATTGTATCGCAGATAAAAAAGTGGCTTGAGGAAAACGGACTTATTTGTGTGCAGACACATCTTCCCTATTACGATTTGAGGATTTCATCCGAGATTCTTGATGAGGATTTGGAAGCGGGAATAAAAAATTGCATAAGGGCAAGTGCGATGCTTGGCGCAAAGGTTTGTGTTTATCATCCAAGAAGCTCGATTACCAAGGATTACAGTGCAAGGGCGTCTCTTGAGGATAATCTGAAGGTGATTTCGGAATACAACGAGGTGGCAAAAAAAGCAGGAATAGGAATTGCTCTTGAAAATCTGCCCATTTTCCCGGATATTCAGCATATGAGATTTTATACATATGATTATGAAGATTTGTGTGAATTGGTGGACGCATTGGATGAAAATGTGACGGTTTGCTGGGATTTCGGGCATGCACATCTGACAAAGTTTAATCATCAGCAGGGGCTTCGCTATGTGGGTAAACGTTTGTCCTGCACCCATATCCATAACAACAATCGCTGGGACGATGACCATTTTCCGCCTTCCACAGGTTCAATTAAGTGGGAAGAGCTTATGCCGATTCTCTCTGAAATCGGGTATGAGGGACCTTTGACGTTGGAGGTTGTTTATCCGAAGGATGACACATCCGAAAGTTATATAGAACACTGTTACAGTTGTGTGGAGTATCTTGAAAAGTTGATGAAGTAAAAAAGAGAGGCTGTTTAAAACAACGTTTTAAACAGCCGTATTTATTTACTGAGCTTTTCCGTATGGCAACACAATGCATCCACCGATTTCGATTAAGTAATCTCGGCTCTTCAGCACTTTTACGATATCGTGGGAATCCTTCATTTCGGTCTTGGTGAGGAAGGCGGTCATTCCCTGGTGTCCTTCGTGGTGGAAGTCCGTGCCGCAGGTCACAATGTGGTTATGCTTTTGTGCGTATTTTGCAGCAAAGGCAACTCTGGAATTTTGACCGGGATGAAGGTTGAAGACTTCTACCCCGTCAAGGAGTTCTGCCGGCATTTCGGTCATTCTGTCACGGAAAGGATGAGCCTGGATAATCAAGGTTTTGTCACTTCTGAAGGCTTTTGAAAAAAAGTCGAGACCTTTTGGCATACTGTCAAAGGCAAAACCCGTAAAATCCGGGTCGATGCCGAATATAAGATAGTCGTTTACATTTTCCGTGAAACGAAGTTCGCAGCCGAAAATCACGTTTATTCCGTATTTTTTGCCCAGTTCTTTTGAAACATAGAAGTCCTTCAGATATTCGGTGATACAAGTCTCCTTGTCATCGAGATGTTGCATTCCCGGGTAAAAGTGATTTGAGATAACAATGCTGTCGTAGCCTATTTCTGAATATCTTTGAATTACCTCTTCGGGAGTAAAATTGCTGCACGGGCTTGCCGGATTGGTGTGTGCGTGAAGCTCGGTTCTGAATTTATAGTCTGCTGTGTTCATAGTGTGTCATCACCTTTTTTAGATTTACCTTAATAATATAACATAGGTGGTGTGTTATGTCAATTATTTATAATTATCCTCCAAAGACTTTTCGGAGATTTATATTGTAATTTTTTAATATTATGTTATAATATGCAAGACCAAACAATTTGAAAAGCGTTACGGGGTATGTATTTTTGTTTTTTGGCAAAAATACAGATGCTCTATTTTAGCATATCTTGTAATGCTTAATAATAATTGTTTGGTCGCAATTGGAGCTATGTATTTTTCGGTGTGTAGTTCCAATTGCAATTGGGACTGCACACTTTTTACATATGTGCAGTTAACAAGACTGCTACACTCTTAAAACGCAAAAACCCCTGACAAAAGTCAGGAGTTTTTTTGATACTATTCAAAGTCAACCGTTACTTCTGTCACTCTTGGTGAGCCACAACCGCTCGTCGCACCCATCCCTTATTGCTCCGTCTTCCAGGTATTCAGACTCCGCTTTGTCGGTCGGGTGCTCCTCTTCCCACAAAAGCAATGCTTTTGTGGGAGCCCTGATTTAATGTGGTGCAACCTGCGGTGCCGACAAGTTATACTATGCATAATATTTCTTATTCAAAGTCAACCGTTACTTCTGTCACTCTTGGTGAGCCACAGCCACACTTAGCACCAAGCTCAAGCTTATACTGAACGAAGCCTTTCAGGTTCAAAGCTGAAAGGTCAGCACCGTTTTCAAAGGATTCGCTCCATTCTGATGATTCCAGTGCTTCCAAGCTGTCTGCACATCTGAGCTGAGCCTTGACCCATGTCTTCTGTGCATTTTCTGCTTTCCATTCAATTTTCAATGCCTTTGTTGCTGATTCAAAGGCTTCGGAAGTATAGTATTCGCTGTCTGATCTGTCCATAAGATTACCGATGTCAACAGAGCACATTCCGTGGGGACCACGGCAGGGGAGAGCTGTGAATCTCTGCTCATTTATGCCGTCTTCGCCGCCCCAGAAGATATATGATTCGTTTACGTGATTACCGTCTTTCTTATGTGATGCAACCGCAAGGTCAATATATCCGTCACCGTTGAAGTCGCCTGCCAAGCATCCGCAACCTGAATGGTTGAATATGTATTGCTTGTCGTCATAGTGGAACATTCTGTCCTTGCCCTGGAAGTACATAACAGAATCAATATCACGGCAACGTCCGTTGTTGTAGGCTGTGCCGTAGATGTCAAGAAGTCCGTCATTGTTGAAGTCCTGAATTGTCAGAGCATTTGAACAGTATGTGGGAAGCTGTGACTTTCTGTGTTCTTCAAAGCCGTTGGGACCACCCCAATAAATCACAAATTTACCCTTTTCGCTGGGAATCTTGTGTCCCTTTGTAAGGTGGCATGAAACAACCAAATCAAGATATCCGTCACCGTCAAGGTCAGCGGCATTTGCGGCAGAAATACCGTCAGTTGCCAAAACTTGCATTCTTTCGGTGCTGTAGCCTTCGGGACCACCCCAAAGAATAAAGCTGTTTGTACCTGTGATTTCCGATACGAAAATATCAAGCCATCCATCACCGTTATAGTCTGCGGCATGCAACCATCTCATATTACCGAAATCGGGTACAAGTGCGGTTTCCTCTTCGGAATAATCGGGGTCTTTGCCCGCCTCATCCCAGGGGAATGGAACGAAGGTTTCGGGGTGAGGACCGAAGACAATTTTCTTCATTTTGTAGCCATCGGGACCACCTTCAAAAATTCTCATTTCACGGTTTCTGATACCGCCAAATGCAAAGTCAAGATATCCGCTGTGGCGGAAGTCACCAACTGCAACACCGTGAGCGAGAATTGTGTCAAAACAGAACTTATTGTTCTTGTCAAAACCATTTTCATCACTGAAATAGATTGTTGCACCGGGGTCAAGGTGAGGTGCGTTTTCGGCACAGGTGACAACCAGAATTTCGGGGTTGCCGCTGTCCTTCATATTGATGGGAACGCAATCAACAGCCGCACAGCCGGGAAGTGCAATTTTGCGGTCAGCCTTATAACCGTCTTCGCCGCCAAGATATACCCAGATATCTTCAAGACCCAGCTTGCCTTCGCCTTCGTGGTTGATAACCGCAATCTGATATCTGCCGTCTGTGTATGTTTTGCCTGTGATAATCTTTGAAGCTTCCATTGCGGGGATTTCCCAAACCTTTGTGGGAATTCCCTTTTCGTCAAAGCTGTATACCTCGTGTGACACCTGAAGCTTGTCTTCTTCGCCGCTGAGACATACAAAGAGGTAGTTCTTGCCGCCTTCTTCAACGGGAGCAACCGTCATTGTGTGTGCCGCACGAACAGGGATTCTTGTTGCCTTTTCCATGGAATAGTTTTCACTGCCCCAAAGAATGATAAGGTCGTCAACAAAGTCGCATCCTGTGGTGTGAGCGATGATGATGTCTTCGTCGCCGCAGTTTTTCAGGTCGCCTACTGTTGCGTACATAACCCCTTCATAACGATTTTTGTTCATTTCGTGTTCAACCTTATCCATATCGAATATATGGAAACGGAATTCTTCCTTGACGTTTCTGTCCTTGTCAAAGCTTTCGAAAACTGCGTCTTCGGTTTCTGCACGGAAGGTCATTGTCTTGCCCTTGATTGATACTGCATTTGTTGTCCAGGGCAGCCAACGCATAAGCATTCTTCCTGCTGTTGTTGAAGTGAAGGCACTATCGCTCATTTTCAGTTCCTTGCCGAAAACGGTTTTATTTTCGGGGTCAAGTCCCTTTTCACTGCCCCAATAAATTGCATTGTCAAGAGTTCCGGAATTGAGAACATAAAGGTCATCATAACCATCGCCGTCAAAGTCGCCAACGGTCATTGAAACAGACTTGATTTCGATATCTTCATACTTGCTTGCCTGATAGCCAAGTTCGGTAAGGGGGAAAAGACGTATTTTTCCGTTTGAATTGAATATCAAATCCTTTTTTCCGTTGCCGTTGAAGTCACCCATAGCAACACCAAAAGCACAAGGAACTGTCAGTTCACTCTTATACTTTTCGCAAAGACCCATTTCCGAGCCGAAGTAAACAACAGCTGTCACGTCAGAGTGAACACCGTTATGCTGGCAGGCAACAACCAAGTCCTCTGTTCCGTTGCCGTTGAGGTCAGCAAAAATTGCATCAAAAGCACCGTATGTGGGGAGCTTCAGGGGTTCTTTCTGACCAAGTTCGTTGTATATGTAGATTTCGGGTTTTTCGTTCATGGAGTGGCTGTTTGCGATGGGAATGTCGGGATAGCCGTCTCCGTTCACGTCAAAGTTGAAGATTCTCTGCAAGGTTCCGCTTGCAGTTACATAAAGGTTCTGACCGCCGTTTCCGAAAGTACCCTTGCGGAATCCGTCAAAACCGGATTTTGTCCATTTCATATTGAGTTGCCTCCTTAAAGTCACATTATGGCACACATTGCCATTATCTTAATTGTAACAAAGTCTATACCAAAAGTCAAGGGAACAAAGTAGCCATATTTTGCACAAAACGGTATATTTGACGTTAAAATGTGCAAGGTTTGGCAAAATTAAAAATCGTGACAGCCATCGCAGTCAATATTGCATCGATTAAACAAAGAAACAATTTCCTCAATCATTTCAAAGTCGTCAAGCTCATCTTTCAGCAAAATTTCTCTTACAGCCTCAAGAATTATAATTGCTCTTGAATCGGCAACGGCATCTTCGTCAATTTCAAAGTCTGAAAGTTGACTACACACCGCATCTGCAATATAACCCTTTATAAGTTCTGTTTTTATTTTCATGTTTATCGCCCCTTTATATCCATTCGGGTATAATTTATTATATTTTATCTTAAAAATGCTAAACTGTCAATATATCCAAACAGATATTTTGAGAGGTTTTAAAGTGGCATACTATAAAAGATTAAGAGATTTAAGAGAAGATAATAATTACACACAAAAACAAATAGCCGAAGTATTATTCACAACTCAACCCCAGTATCACAGATACGAAAGCGGACTTCGTGACTTGTCAGGTGAACTGTTGATAATTCTTTCTAAATTTTACAATGTTTCGACAGATTATATCTTAGGGCTTACAGATAACCCTAAAAAAGGCTAGGGAAACGTACTGTCACAAAGAAATGCAACATTTGTAACGTATGGAGGTTTTAAAGTGGCATACTATAAAAGATTAAGAGATTTGAGAGAAGATAAGGATTTATCACAAAAAGAGATTGCAAAATTATTGTTTATTACCCAGCAACAGTATTCTTTATATGAAAAAGGCTACCGTGATATTCCTACGGTTGCACTAACAACTCTTTCCAAATTCTATAATGTTTCGACTGACTATATATTAGGTCTTACAAACGACCCAAAGAAGAATTAAAGAATAAAGAATATTGAATAAATAATAAAGAAGAAATAACGAGAGGCAAGCGATGCTTGCCTCTCGTTGCAGTATGGTTACTTCGCTTTTTGAATAGCATTTACACTTTCCTTCAGGATTATTGTGTTTAGTTTTTCTAAATTACTAGAATAAAATTTAAACTTCTTTTTTGTTTTTATGACAATCATATCTTCCGGTATTTTACACATTAAATTTTTGATCATGTATTGACTGAGATTCATATTCTGTTGTAATTCTATCATGGAAATGCCTTGCTCGCTGAATAATGCCGCTTGAATCAAAAAACTATACAGTCTGAGCAATTCAAAATTGTCATATTGCTTTTTGATAGCTTCTTCGTATTTTTTCCACGTTAGCAATTTTTCAAGTAAAGATTTTTTCAGCTCTTTCATCGCCGAAAGAATCATTTCCAGTTGCATCAACAGAAAAGGAGTCATATCGCCAAGATTACGTTGATCATTACAGGCTATAAACGCTTTATAATATGCAGTAATATTCTCTTTTATGGTTTCGGAAATCCTGAAAGCAATTAAAGGGGTTAAAGTTTTGGAAATACCGTAGCTTAATATAAATCGACCAAGTCTTCCGTTGCCGTCATAGAAGGGGTGAATATATTCTATCAGATAATGAAAAATACATATTCTGAACAAACCTTCCACAGAATCATCGTTTAAAAAATCAAGGGCGTTTGTCATTGATTCGATTATTTTGCTTTCAGGCGTTAAACCTGTGTGAATTACCTTGTCCGTTTCGCTGTGAACAGTAACAACCTCTTTGCGGAAAATTTCACCGTCCGGTTTGTTGGTTGGATTTTCATGAAGCACCTCTTCGAGAAATACTTCATCATAAATATCTCTTATATCCTGACATTTTTCAATAAGAATATTTTCGTGGTTAATTAGTTTCAGATATTTGTTAACCAAACTGACAAAACGTTGATGCTTTCCTTTGCTTTTTGATTGCAATTCCAATATGTCTAAGGCTTCACCAATTTCCTTTCGGCTGCTGTGAACTCCTTCAATTTTGTTTGTGATGACAATTTCATCAATTAAGCATTTCTTTGAATACTGGCTTATTGCAACTCCGGGAAGTTCTTTACATAAGTCTCCTATTTCTTTATCCAACCTTGCAATTTTAGCGATGAGTTTCCATGTTTCAGAGTTTCCCACAAAGAATGCCTGATTTTCGCCTATATAAAAGTTTAGTTTTGTGGTTTCTTCTGAGTTAAATCTATTCAGGTATTCCTGTGCATAAATCTCATGATTTCCATAATATAAACTTTTTAGTTCTTTATAAGCCATAAATTTCACCCTCGTTTTTGTTGTTTAAACAATAATATCATATCTCAAATAAAAAATCAAGCTTTTTTTAACTTGAAACCAAATCATCGGATGTTATATATAAAAAATAAATTTTTATTTAATTTAACCCTCGCATAAATGGCATGATTAATAAAAATATATATACTTAGTTTTGTCATTTTGCAGTATTTTTATCATTTATTTATTTTAAATATAACGAGAGGCAAGCATGGCTTGCCTCTCGTTGCATTAAAGTACGCTTTCCATTGGTTCGTCTTTTTCAAGCTTTGCAAGAATTTGTTCGCAGAGCATAAGGCATCTGGGAAGGTGGAAGGGACCTTTCCACATTGAACCCTTCTGGGTATGTGAAACCGAGCCGTCACGGTGAAGGTATCCGTACCATTCACCGTGTTCCTTGTCGGCAAAGTGTGAAAAGCTGTAATCAAAGGTCTTTTCAAACATTTCCCAATACTTGTCGTCCTTTGTTACGCCGTAAGCCATAAGGCTTGCAATCATAATTTCATTGTGAACCCACCAGAGCTTCATATCCCATTCAAGCTGTTCGCAAGGTCTGCCGTTCACGTCCACAAAGTAATTAACGCCACCGTTCTCCTTGTCCCAGCCCCATTCAAAATGCCAATCAAGAAGATTCAGAGCTTTTTTCATCATTTCATCGTCTTTTGAGTAAAGTGCTTCGCACATAATGAACCAAGAATTCTCGCAGGAATGACCGGGATTGATGCATCTTCCCGCAGGAGTGTCGATGAATTCACCCTTTGCACCAACAGTTTCCAGAACGCATTTCAGTTCGGGCTTGTAATGATACTTGAAAATGTCATTGATGACTTCCCTTACGATTTCGGTGTAGTATGCAGCCTTTTCGGGGTAGCAACGACGAAGAACCTGACCTGTGCTGATGAGAACCATGGGAACAGCCGATGCTCGGTCTGCTCTTGTTTCCGCATAGCCCTTGGGTGTAATTTTGAAGGGGTCAGATGCCGGGTCACGGTATAATTGCACCATAAGGTCATAGCATTTTGCCGCCTTTTCAACAATCTCCTTGTCACCAACTAACGCACCATATTCTGCCATACTCATTGCATAGAAGCTCTCGGAATACATATAACGTCTCTTGCGGAGCGGTCTTCCGTCCTGAGTTAGTGTGAAGAACATTCTGCCGTCTGTGTCGGTACAGTATTTTTCAAGAAATTCCATACCCTGCTTTGCGGCATTCATCCAAGAATCTTTTTTGCCGTAAAGGCGGCAAAGTGCAGAGAATGTCCAAAGGCATCTGCCCTGGAACCATACGGATTTGTCATTGTTGTATGATTTTCCTTCACGGTCTACCGATGTGATAAAACCGCCGTATTCCTTGTCAATAAGGTCGCTGTTTTCCCAGAAGGGGATGCAGTCCTCAAGAAGTGCATCGTGGAAATGTTTTTTGTATTTTGCAAAATCTTTCATTATAATTACCTCTCTTACTCAAATTCAACTGTTACTTCAGTAACTCTTGGTGTTCCTGCACCACAGGGAGCGCCAAGTT
>JAZNLK010000131.1:0-1854 GCA_045579055.1 Clostridia bacterium | reverse complement strand
ATGATGACCAGATTGTTCCTATTATGTCCTTGGGCGGCAAAGGTGTTATTTCTGTTCTTTCAAATATTCTTCCCAAGGAAACCGTTAGAATTTGTGATGAGTTTTTTGCCGGAAACACAAAGGAAAGTGCAAAGCTTCAGCTCAAATATCTTGAACTTATTGATGCTCTTTTCTGCGAAGTTAATCCTATTCCCGTAAAGGCTGCAACTGCCGCTATGGGATACGGAGAAAATTATCTCAGATTGCCTTTGACACCTATGGATGAAGCTAAAAAGCAGAATATGTTTAGAATTATGAAAGAATGTGAAATTGAGATTTAAGTCAGAAGGGAAATACAAATGATTTGTGATAATTTAGGTGTGCTGGAAAACGGAAATCTCAGCTTTGCGGGACGTGATACCGTTGAACTGGCAAAAGAATACGGAACACCGGTTTACCTTATGGATGAGGAAAGAATTCGCTTTAATTGCCGAACATATGTTAATGCAATGAAGGAGTATTTTGGAGACGATTCTCTTCCACTGTATGCCAGCAAGGCAAATTCCTTTAAACAGATTTATCGTATTGCTAAGGAAGAAGGAATGGGTGTTGATGTTGTCTCAGCAGGCGAAATCTGCACTGCCGCTGCGGCAGGTTTTCCTATGGAAAAGGTATATTTCCACGGCAATAATAAGACTGATGCAGATATCGAATATGCAATAAAAAATGAAGTTGGCTATTTTGTTGCAGACAACCATGAGGAACTTGATGCGATTGATGATATTTCCGGAAAGCTTGGGGGAGTGTCGAAAGTTTTGCTTAGAATAACTCCCGGAATTGACCCTCACACATATGATGAGGTTGCAACGGGTAAGGTTGATTCAAAATTTGGTTCTGCAATTGAAACCGGCGCAGCTGAGGAAATAACGAAGTATGCACTTTCAAAGAAGAATATTAAGTTGTTTGGTTTTCACTGTCACGTTGGTTCGCAGGTTTTTGATTCTGACGTTTATTTCAAAACATCGGATGTGATGCTGAAATTCATTGCAAGGATGGAAAATGAACTGGGATTCAAAACAAAAGAATTGAATCTTGGTGGCGGATACGGTGTTCGATATGTTGGAACAGACCCTGTTATTGATATTGCTGACAACATTGCACAGGTAGCAAAGGCTGTGAAGAACAAATGTGCAGAACTGGGAATTGATGTTCCGGCAATAAGGATGGAACCCGGAAGATCAATTGTTGCAGATGCGGGGATGACACTTTACACAGTTGGTGGTGTTAAGCAAATTCCTGAATATCGGAATTACGTTTCCGTTGACGGCGGTATGACGGATAACCCAAGATATGCACTTTACAAGTCTGAGTATACTGTTTTTGTTGCAAACAAAATGAAAGAAAAAAATGATTTTGAGTGTTCTTTGGTGGGACGTTGTTGCGAATGTGGAGACATTATTCAGGAGAATATAAAGCTCCCGTCTTCGGTGAAACGTGATGATATTATTGCTGTACTCACAACCGGTGCATATAACTATTCAATGGCGTCAAATTACAACAAGATTCCCAGACCGCCAATCGTTATGCTGGCAAAGGAAAATGAGTATATTGCAGTTCGCAGAGAATCTCTCGAAGATTTGATTTCAAATGATTTATAAGAATTTTGGCACATCGAAAGATGTGCCTTTTGATTTCAAAAGCCTTTAAGAAAAAAATAAAGAGGTTTTGACAATATAATCGAGTAGAGGCTAACTCTTAATGAGTTTCGCCCCTCTCACACCACCGTACGTGCCGTTCGGCATACGGCGGTTCAATTCATATTTCAGTATGTACTTTTAGATAGTGGTCTGTTAGTGATAGCAGACCTCTTTTCTT
>JAZNLK010000130.1:0-28807 GCA_045579055.1 Clostridia bacterium | reverse complement strand
CATTGATATGCCCGTCATACCGCAAAAAGGGTTACCTGACGGTAACCCTTTTTAAACATCTAAATCTCTATATATCCCCACTTGGCAAGATACTTAACAGCATCCACATAATCCTCAAACATTTTTTCGTCAATTTCCTTGTGGGTTTCCCACGCCGCTTCACAAATAACCTTTGCCAGAGATTTCTTTCCGTCCATATTGGAAAGAATCACCGCCATGAGACCATAAAGTGTTCCGTCAGGCAAAGGCATTCTTTCAGCCTTTGGAACTTTTATGTGGTCAAAGGGGATTCCAACCGTTGCTCTCTTCGGCACAATATCCTTTGCACTAAGGAGCCAATCCGTAACAAGAGTTTCATCACAAAGCTTCTGCAAAGAATTTATTTCCTTCACAGCTTCTTCGACTTCCGGAACATCTGCAACTCTTGCAAAATCCCGAAGCTGAACCGCTTCCGTATCAAACCAAAAATCCATTCTGCACTTTTCGTTGCCGATTTTGGTTTCAAGTGCATATTCCCTTTCAATATGCTTTTTTGCAACATCCCTTGCCGCATTAATCGCATCAAGGAGAATTTCCCCATTGATTGTGGAAACCGCCGCAACCCATGCGCCGCAATATGCAACCAGATTCGTCATTTTTTCTATGTCAATGAAGTTTTCGTCCATAAATGAGTTATGCCAGAACCGTCTACTGCCATTCTTTGGCCAAAGGGTAGGAAGTCCTGTTGTGGAATCCCCAAGGAACATATCATCAATGAGACCTGCACCGCCCATTTGTGACGGAAGAACTCCAACCTCATTATTGATTTCACTAAGGATTTCTGCAATATAATTTGCAAAACAAGGTGTGCTTGAAGGTGCAGTCATAATGGAAATGGGACCTTCGTCAGGTTTGCCCAAAGGCATACCGTCCATATTGATTGCGGCAATTGTTCTGTTCCTCAGATTGCCGCCAAAATGCTCTGCTGTTGCACAGAAACCGTAAAATTCCATACCAAACACCAATCGGATTGAAAATTCAAGAGGAGCAATTCTGCCCGATGCAACCATTTCACGGATTTTCTTTGCAACAGCCGTTGCTCCGATTATGCCTGCTGAGTTATCATTGATAAGAGGTTCATAAAGATGTGCAAAAATCCACACCTCTTCCTCTCTGCGACCCTTGATGAGTGCCGTAACTGTGCTGACTTCACCTTCATATCTTCTGCCGTCAGATTCAGCCTTCACCCACACTTCCCCCAAAGCCAGCGCTTCACGGAGCTTTTTTCCCATATTAGGCGAAACGCAGTAACCCACATAGTCACGGTCCTCACACTGACAATGCCAATGCTCACCCTCGGTAACTGCGGTACACCACTGCAAACTGTCAGGGGTAACCTCTCCGCCCACAAGATAGCTTGAAACAAAGCCGATTGCACCGCTGTCCAATGCAGGAACAACAATGGGAAAATTCGGAGGTGTGTCATGGTCAAGAAGAACAATCTTCCCCTTGCAATCGCCACCCTCAAGCATATATTGCTGACTTACAAGCTGAGTTTCAATTCCCCCCTCAGGGAGGCTTGTGGAAGCTCGCATAAGATGGAATGGATGCACGTCATAATCTGCAACCACGGGATTTTCAAAATCCATTTCCGACTTTGTTACGGTAAGTCTGCCCATTGTGGCATCCCATGCATAAGGCATCCGCTTGTCCTGATAAACGGTCTTGCCGTCAGCAGGAAACTTTATGCGTTCAACATCAAAGCCTTCAGCCTTGAGAAGTGCTTCGGTATGGTCAGCCGCCGCAGTATATGCCGACCAATTCTGTGGAAGCTCAATCCTCCACAAATCAACAGTATTTTTCAGCATCCAATCACGGTCAATATTGTCATGAATGCTTGTCATCAAATTTTTTAAGTACTCTTTGTATTTTTCAGACATTGTTATTCTCCTTCAAATAAGTTAACCTTATTTTACTATTATAAATAGCTTTTTTCAAGCTCTGTCTTTACTTGTTTACCGTCCGCAATTGACACTTGCCGGCATCATGGGGTTTGTTCCCTCAAAGGGAATATCCCCGAATATTGCATCAACAACAGCCTCCTGACTGTTGGGGCTCACGCTGTATGCGTGCATAAAGGTATGTGCATTCTCAAAATAATCATAATAAACGTGAACCGACCCCAAGGAAACCCCGATTGACTTCTCCATTCCCTTTGTCATAACATAGAAGAATGAGTTTACATCATCACCGTGGAAAACAGGCTCATGCATAAGATATGAAGCATAAACAATCAAATCATTTTCACGGTCAAGCTTTTCAATTGCTTCATTTGACATAACCCCTCTTTGGAGAGTTACGTTCATTCCACGCTTTTCAAAAGCTGCTTTCATAATATTCAATGCATTGTAAGCCCCATCAGCATTGGAAGAACCAACAATTGCAACATTCTTGATTTTCGCAGGGTCAACAGGCAAAAGTCCGTCTTCGTTACATTCAAGTGTAATGGATTTTTTTGCCGCATTGCGATTAAATTCATCAATTTCCGCAACAAGTTCCTTGGTCATTGTAATTTCCTCACGAGTATCATCAAAAAGACCAATTTTTTCCTTCATATCAAGAATATGCTGACAAGCTTCATCAATTCTTTCAATTGAAATTCTGCCGTCATTCACAGCCTTTTCAACAAGGTCAATGTAGTCAAGGGTTTCAATTTTCAGAAGCATATCATTTCCGGCATTGAACAACTCAACATACAAATCTTCGGGATTGGGAGCAACAACCTTCAGTGCCGCCATATCAATAGCATCAGTAACAACAACACCCTTGAATCCCAGTTCTTCCTTAAGGAGTCCTGTGATTATGTTCTTTGAGATTGTGGCAGGACGATATGTACGTCCAATCTTGCGGTCATCCAAAGCGGGGAAGCCATGATGTCCAACCATAACGCTCCAAACATCAGTATGCATTTCCTTGAAAGCAATTCCCTGACCTTTGCGCCATTCATCCATTGTTGAGTGATTGTAAGTAGGAGCGTAGTGAGAATTTCTGTATTCAACCATATCCTTGCCGGGAAAATGCTTGATTGCAGCCGCAACGCCGTTATCCTGCATACCCTTTATCAATGCACCCCCAAGCATAACCATTCTGTCAACATAGTCGGTGAAGGTTCTCATGTGGGTGAAGCTGAAACGTGAAGCAATATCCACATTTGGGCTCCATATCCAGTTTGCTCCAAGAGTTCTTGCCGCAAGAGCACGGTACTTACCGTAATTATAGGCAAACTCCGCAGAATTTACCGCACCAATCACCGGCTCATTCACAAAGCTGGGAATATCCGTTGCCTGATATGGTCCCGGTCCGTCAAGTCCCACAATTGGCGGAATCTTCAGCATCTTGCCGTATTCCTTTGTCCAGTTGCGGTAAAAATTGGTATCTTCGGGCTTGTCTATGGGTGCATCAACAAGATTTATTGAAGTCAGACTTCCGTTGCAGGTGTGCCACACATTGCCGATGGGGTTATTCTTCAAATATTCCTCAACATTTTCCATTCCCATAAGTATGGGCGATTCCATAAGGGCTGTCTGTCCGATTTTTTCTCTTAATGTTAATTCTGAAAGTAGCGGTTTTTTCATAGCTCTTCCTCCGAAAAAGATTTCAAATATGCTTTATTTTATCATACCGTCACTATAATGTAAATAATCAAATAAAGTATACCGCTATATTTTTGAAGTTAATGTGCTTAATTGTTTTAAACATAAAAAGTTGTCCCGACTTACACCGGGACAACTTTTCTAATTACTATCTCACAATAACTATTTCAGCTACCTTATCCTCATAAACCTTAATGAACACTCTCACTTCATTGCCTTCTTCGAAGACTTCAATATCACCTGCTGTCACAACAGAAATATTGCCTGTCTTTCTCTGTGAATTGTATTCATAAACCAAAGCGTCTTCAGTTGAATAGTTCTTAATGCTTCCGTTAACGCTGACATTGATAGAATCACTGAACTTCTTGGTCACACGTCCGTAAACAGTTGTCAGGTCTGTGTTGATATCCTTTGTGAACTCTGTATCCATTGCATCGCTGTCAAAGAGAAGTGTGATGTTGTCCACTTCGCCCTTTGAATTTGTGCTGTACTGGAAGATATCACCCTGCTTGAGCTTTTTGTTGTCGCCCTTCACAAATACGGTTGTGTCTGTTGCTGTAAGTTCAACTTCCTTGCCGTTTTCAATACCGTAAACCACATCAACGGTGTCATAATCCTCGTTCTGTGCTGTTGCAATCTCATCAACAAGAACAATGGGCGATTTTGCCTCTGTAACACCTGTTGCACTTGTTACAATAATAGCCTTGGCTGAGAAATCTTCCTGAAGGTCATAAACTATGATGTCATAAGGAGTGTTGTTCGAGAACATCTTGTAGTCTCTCACCGCATAACGGGTTGTGTCTGTTCCGGCTTCCGCAGGAATATCAAACACAACAGTGTCCGCATTCACTCTCACATCTCCAAGGGTATTTGATGCACTCTTATAAATCTGGTCAGCTTCCGCAAAGTTCTTTGTGAATACACCTTTGTTGACAGCTCCTGTACTTGTGTTGTCAACCGCAATATCAAGCCCTGTCAGCTTGCCTGCCGAGTTTGTTTCATAAGTGATAAGCTGAGGCGAAACTGTACCATCCTTGCCGAATTTCGAAAGCACCTCTTCAGCTGTAAGACCGTAAGTGTCGTTGACACGGATTTTGGTTGCACCGTCAAGCACCTGAGTGTCGCCCTTTGCTGTGAATATCTTGAACTGAATTGTTTCGTCAATTGTTCCTGTAATTGCCGCATTTGTCAGATATCCGTAAGCACCTCTGATTGCTGTACCTGTTGTTGAAGCTGTTGTATCAACCGCCGCAACGTTGCCTTCAATATCAAGATAGAATCTTCCCTCGTCTCTGAGGTTAATGTCATTGGGATAATTGCTTGCCTTCTTATAAACCTTGTCTGAATCGTTGATTCTAAATCCTTCATCTGTAACTTGAGTTACTCTGCCCAGAATATTCTCTGTTGTCACATAAGCCTTGATAAGCTGTTTGTCCTGGCTGACAGTATACGAAACTACATTCCACTCTTCCAGATCGGTGGGTTTGATTTCCTGTCCGTCCTTCATAAGAGTGAACATAACCTCGGTGTCATCAGGGTCAAGAAGAAGGGACCCGTTGTTATACTTGTCAGTAACCCTTCCGGTAACAGCAGATACCGTTTCCACAACAAGATTGCTGAAGTGGTTAACAAAAACAATATCATAAACATTGTTAACGTCAGTATCAAGAAGAATCAGATTTCCTGTTTCAGGCATAAGCTGATCGTTGGCAAGAGTATCAATAAACTTTCCGTTATAAATATACACAGGCTTTGCAACAATTGTTGCAGTTTTTGTTGTCTGGTCGTTTGTGTTGGCTCTCCAGTATGTCAAGGTCTTGTTTGCGTTGTCATCACCCGTAACCGACACAATATCCCTTGCATTAACCGTAAGCTCCTTGTTTTTGTTGCTTTGGGGTCTGACAAGAATAAGAGTCTTTTCATCGGTTGTTGAGTCAATTCTTGCATAGTAAACCACGTTGTAGCCCAGGAATTCCCTTGCGTTTGTGGTTCCCTCGTCAAAAATGTTTTCATTAATCATAATCTGGTCTTCAGAGGTAGCACTGCCCCCTGTCAGAGTTGTTTCACTTGTTCCGGTAATCTGTCCGTAAGCCTTTTCCACATTGAGTCTGTCCATCAAAAGTGTTTTGTCAACAACTTCATAAACCACGTTACTGCCGAATCCGGTCTGTTCCATAAGATTAACCGTGAGAGCATTGAATACCAGCTGTGCGATATCCCCTCTCTTTGCCGCAACTGTTCCTGCCGAGGAAATTCCCTTGAGAAGCTGATTTTCCGAAGCAACAGCCATATATCCCGCAGGATAACCGCCTCGTTGCTGAGCCACAGGTTCATAACCCAAAGCTCTGACCATAATTGTTACCGCTTCCTGAAACAACACGGACTGGTCGGGGCGGAATTTTCCTTTATCGTCACCGATAACCATTCCCTGCTGATGCGCCACATTTATTGCACCGTTTGCCCAGTGATTTTTTGAAACATCGGGGAAAATTGTTGGTGTGTTTGAACCACTTGCCACATCCTCAAGTCCCACCGAATATACCGCAACCTTCGCCATTTCTGAACGCTTTATATTGTCATCGGGACGGAACGCACCTGTATCGTCGCCCACCATAATTCCAAGAGCACCCAGAACCTCAGCAGCTTCTTCGTATTTTGTTCCTTCAATATCGGGAGGAATCACAACTCTGCTGTGGCTGTATCTTGAAGGTGCAACCTCCGCAGAAAGGTCCTCATTCATCATTCCGTTGTGTTTTGTTCTGTTCTGTTCAACGATTGCCTCACTGTTATCACTTGTTCTTGTGACCTTTGGCTCAGCTTGCATATCCGAAGCTTGCCCTGTCACGCCTGTTTGACCTGAAGTTTTGCCGTCCGCACTGCCCGCAGCCTCGCCCGGAGTATCGAAGTTTTCACCCGAAACCGGAGCCGCAGGAGTCTCAGCAGCAAAAACACTTATTCCCAAAGCAAAAAGCATAGAAATTGCCAGGCACAGGGATATAAATCTTTTTGACATTTTTAGTCCTCCTCTTATAATTTTGAAAATGTTTCGGGATTATTTTGTGTCAGCAAAACAAAATTACAACACAAACTTTTTGGTTCATTTAACAAATTCCAATATTATTGACAAAAACTTCCATATATGATATTATGAAACTATGAAAGATGTGCGGCATAATGCCGTTCCCAAAAAAACCAGCAAAGAAAATACGCGATAAAGGCGATTGTATTTCAGATAATGAAATTACAATCGCCTTTTAATATATGCAATTGAAAGCTCAAATTACTGACAACCCTTATATATTTTATTGTTAGTGGTAAAATGAAATTAAAGGAGTTGATACAATATGAAGAAAATAACTAATGAATTAATACAGAAATTCAAAGAATATTTGATTGACGAGGAGAAATCGGTAGCGACATTAGATAAATACATCAGGGACGTAAACACATTTATGGCATGGTGCGAAAACAAAGAATTATGCAAGGGTCTTGTGCTTGAATACAAGCAAGAGATACTAGAAAAATATGCACCAGCGAGTGTAAATTCAATTATATCTGCCCTTAACAGCTTCTTCGCATATAACGAATGGTATGACTTGAAGGTTAAGGCACTTAAAATTCAAAAGCAGATTTTTGCCAATAAGGACAAAGAGCTTACAAAGGCAGAATATGAAAGATTGCTAAAGGTCGCCAGGAATAAGAAAAATGAAAGATTATATTATTTAATGCAGACAATTTGTTCATCGGGCTTGAGAGTGTCTGAATTACGCTTTATAACAACCGATGCTGTAAGATGTGGCCAAGCGACCATAAACTGCAAAGGAAAAATGAGAATTGTTATATTGCCCAGACAACTTTGCAAAATGCTAAAAGACTATATAAAAGAAAACAATATAAAAAGCGGCTCTGTGTTCGTAAGTAAAAACGGGAAGCCGCTTGATAGGTCAAACATATGGTCTGATATGAAAAAGTTATGTGAAAGTGCAGGGGTATCAAAAGATAAAGTATTTCCACATAACCTTCGTCATTTATTCGCACGAACCTATTACTCTCTCCAAAAAGATGTAGTAAGACTTGCTGATATCCTTGGTCATTCAAATGTAAATACTACGAGAATTTATACTATGGAAAGCGGATTTGTGCATCGTCAGCAAATACAAAAATTAGGCTTGCTGCTATGCTAAAATAAAAATACCACATAACTGAAATTATGTAGTAAGTTGATACAAAACTACAGATAAAGTATACCACAAAACCTAGATAAAGTCAATGATTTGAGAAAAAATACAATTTAATTCTACATATTTTCTAAAAATAGACAACATTAAGAGACCAATTTGAAAAATAACGATAATTGGTCTAAAAATTGTTGCTAAAAATCCATATATTTTTCTTACAACCTATATTTATTAAAATTTTTCACTACATAATTTCAGTTATGTGGTAAAAGTAACAATGGGGGTAAGCGAAAATGTATGACAAAATGAGTAATGAATTAAAACAAGAAATCTTAAAAGCGGTAAGAAAAAGAAATGAAATGTTTGCAAAGTGGATTGATTTATGTAGCTCAATAGCATTTCTAATAATTCTCATTATATCTTTATTTAATGCTACAGAACTTAACAATTTATTTGCGATTAGTAAAGAAACGGTAAATATTATCACTATATTTACAATAATTACATCAGTTTCCTTTGACTTTATTTTCAAATCTGATAAATACAAAGAAAATGTTTTCGTAATAAATGAGGTTTTGAAAAGTGCATCTTGTAAAGAAAAATTTGATGAAAAGTTTAATCATATTATTCCTTTAATTGATGAACTTGATGTTGCACGTGCCAGAAATGATAATAGCAAAAATTTAAAGGCTCATAATGGATTAAGTTCGCAAACTGATGCAGATAAACTTATTCCTACCGATATTGCAGCCATGAATCGCCAGAGATACATATTTATTGTGTTGCTTTTGGAAATAATATTATTTATTGGGGTGCTCATATCTTTGGCAAAAAGCTTAATGGTTACCTTTACTCTTGTTGCTGTTATGATCATAATTGGTTTGGTTTTTATGCTTATTGATTCGGGTGAGATAGAACGAGCAGAAAAAGAAATTAAAAAAATGTACCAATAATTTAGAGGAGGATATTTAAAATGAAAAGAATTATTAGTGTGTTTTTAATTTTATGTATGGTAGTGTCGTTGATAACATCTATGCCTTTAACTGCAAGTGCATGGATTGATTTATATCCAGATCCGCCAACAAGTGGTACTTGTGGAGAAAATTTGACATGGGTGTTAGAAAATGGAACGCTAACTATTAGCGGAACGGGACCAATGAATGATTGGACAATTGACCTCGCGGTTCCATGGCACAAATCAAAGTCAAAGATAACAAATGTTGTTATAAATTATGGTGCAACTAATATTGAATGGTTTTCTTTTGCAAATTGTAATAATTTGGTAAGTGTTATTATTCCGGAAAGCATAATATCAATTGATAACCGGGTGTTTGAGAATTGTACAAGTTTAAAGACTATTAATATTCCTTCTAGTGTGACTGTACTTGGAAGAGAAGGAACAAGTTATATTGATATTTTTGAAAATTGTAGTAGTTTAGAAAATATAAATATTCATCCTGATAATGAGAATTATTGTTCAATTGATGGAGTTTTGTTTAGTAAGGATAAGAAAATATTATGGCAATATCCTGATGGAAAATCAGGAAATTATGATATTCCATCATTTGTTTCTACTCTTGGTGATTATGCTTTTTTAAATTGCAATAAGATAATTAACATAAGCATACCAAGTAGTATTGAAAATGTAGGTGAAGGTAACTTTCACTATTGCTCTAGCTTATGCAATATTTTTGTTTCAGAAGGTAGTGCTGATATATCATCTATAGATGGCGTTTTATTTAGTAAGGATAAAAAAACATTATTGGTGTATCCTTCTTCACGTAAGGCGGAATCATATATTATTCCTGATACTGTTACAACTCTTGAGTATGGGGTGTTTCATAACTGTGCAAATTTAAAAAATGTTACTATTCCAGACAAAATATGGGAAATCCCTGGTTCGGCTTTTGAAAATTGTTCTAATTTAAATACTGTATATATACTAGGAACTATTGGACGCGTTGGCTATACTGCTTTTGAAAATTGTTACAATTTGTCAGATATATATTATGCCGGTTCTGAAGAAGATTGGAATAACATAAAAATCGGAACAGACTCTAACCATGGGAATTGGTTTATTGCAAACAAACATTTCAACTATATTCCCGACAATCCTAATTTGCCAGATGATCCTGTTGTTCCCGAACCTGAATATACTTTCAAATACTACAGTGACAAATATTTTGAAGATTCTTCATATACATATAACCCAAGTCTTGCGACAATGTCTATGTATCTTGCACATAGTGCTTTTGCTAGCAGCAATAAAGATAGAACACAAAAAAGTGAAAATGTTAAGGCTTTATTAAAAAGTTGCCAATTTGATATGGATACATATGAAACAAATGATTATTTAATAGGCGGATTTGACAATGAAAATGCACCTACAACGGATTCTATAGGTGTTGCCGGAGCAAGCAAATCGTTAGGAGATTATACTTTAATTGCGATTGCAGTACGAGGTGGCGGATATGGAAAAGAATGGTCAAGTAATGTAACTATCGGTAATGAGGGACAACATCAAGGATTTAGAGAAGCTAAAGAAAACGTACTGGATTTTCTCAATAAATATATTACCAACAATAATATAACAGGAAAAATTAAAGTATGGATAACAGGCTTCAGTCGTGCTGCTGCAACGTCAAACCTAACTGCAGCAGCTCTTGATGATGGCACTGCAAAAAGTGTTGTTACCTCTTTGGGAGAAACGGTTTCCTTATCAAGTAATGACGTATATGCCTACTGTTTTGAAACTCCGGCCGGAGGTGTCGCTTCTGTAGACTTAAAATCTGCTGTATATAAAAATATATTCAACATAATTAACCCTAATGATCCAGTACCTAAAGTAGCACCAGCGGCAATGGGCTTTGGAAGATATGGAGTAGACAAAATACTTCCTACTGCAGAAAATTATTCCGATTATAAAACAGTAAGGGATAAAATGGTAGAATGTTTTGAAACTTACGGCAAGGATTATATAATCGATGATTTTCAGATGAAAAGATTAGATATTATAACAGCTGCAGGTGAGAAATTTAATGACATAATCAAAAACAATAAAGATAATACGATTTCTCAATCCATGTTTCTTGATGACTTTATTACTACTTTATCTAATGAATCTATTAAAACAAGAGAAAAGTACGTTTCCAAATTTCAGACAGGATTACGAGACTTATTAAGTATTTGTAATGAAAGCGGGAAAAAACAAGATGTTTTCTACGAAACCTTTACTAGCAAAGTTAAGGATTGTTGTGAAGATTTAAGTTTTGATGATATTGTACTGATTATAGGTAGTGATAAAAAGGCAAAAACAACAATATTAACTGGTATTTTAGAGGATTCACTTAAAGAAGGTTTAAATGAGGCTGAAATACCATATGAGTCAACAAATCTAACAACTGCGGTGACTCCGTTGGTTGATATGCTTGTAGATTTTACCACTTCACATCCTAATCTGGTATGCACATTAATATTTAACCCAATATTCGATGCACACGATCCAGAATTATGTTTAGCTTGGCTTTTGTCTATGGATAAGAATTATAGAGACGATGCTGAAGTTACATTTAGCAACGGCTATAGGGTTGTTAGAGTAAACTGCCCTGTGGATGTTACAATAAAAAATAGTGATGGTGATATAGTAGCTAAAATAGTTGATGATGTTCCTCAAAAATATGCAAACAGCACAATTGTAGCGGCTGTTAACGATGATGGTGAAAAATTAATATATCTTCCATCTGATTCAGAGTATGATGTTGACATAACAGCAACGGATAACGGAAAAATGAATTATTCTATAAATGAATACAACCCTGAAAATGGTGATATTTCAAGAATTGTCAATTATTATAATGTCGATATTGCAACAGGGGATGTATTACTAGGAAATGTTCCGCAATATAGCGTTCAAGATATTGAGTCAGGTGTTGAAAATGGAACAAATACTTTATACACCCTTTCGCGTGATAACGGCGAGGAAATTGCTGCAAATGTTGATCTAAAAGGCGACCTAGATGCAAATAGGTTTTTGATAAATGCAATATCAGAAAATGAAGAAAAAGGTATTGTTACCGGCTCTGGTGAAAAATATGAAGGGAATTTTGTACAACTTGAAGCTATAGCGCTTGAAGGTTATGAATTTGATGGTTGGTATGCACAAAATGTACAGGTATCACAAGAAAACCCGTATCGTTTTTGTGTAACACAGGATATCGAATTGACTGCAAAATTCAAAGAGGCTGAAACATATCCGTTAGAATTTGAGTGTGAAGATGGTGGTCAAATTATTGTCGGAAATAATGGCAACTATTATGAAGGCAAAAAAATTGATATAGAAGCAAAAGCTGACAGCGGGTATAGTTTTGCTGGGTGGACAACTTCAAATGGTGGTACATTTGCTAATGCTAATTCATCTTCAACTACATTTACAATGCCCGCCAATAATACTACGATAACAGCTAAATTCACAAAGAAAACATCTTCACCCGCTGGAGGTGGTGGCGGTGGAGTTTCAACCTACACCATAAAATTCGAAACTAATGGTGGCAGTGCGATTAAAACAATTACAGTAAACAAAAATGCTGTTGCTACAGAGCCTACTGCACCGACAAAAGACGGCTTTAAGTTTGATGGTTGGTACACAGATAAAGAACTCACAACAGCTTATGATTTCACAGCAAAGGTGACAAAGAACTTTACTCTTTATGCTAAGTGGACTAAAATTGAAAAAGAGCCTGAAGTAGATGACACTGATAAATCAATGATATTTATAGATGTAAAAGCAACAGATTGGTTCTATGCAAATGTTCAGTATGTTGTTGAAAACAAACTCATGAACGGTGTTGCAGAAGATACGTTTGCTCCAAATGATACACTTACAAGAGCGATGCTTGTAACAGTTCTTTATCGTAAAGAGGGAGAACCTGCTACAAACAGAAGCATCCCGTTTGCTGATGTTGATATGGGCGCATATTACGCAAATGCAGTTTCTTGGGCAAAACAGAATGGTATTGTAAACGGTGTAACAGAAAACAAATTTGCACCTGATGCCAACATCACTCGTGAACAGATCGCAGCAATTATATTCAGATATGCACAGTACAAGGGCATGGAAACTGTAACATCGGAAGAAAATCTCCACTTTGCAGATGCTAACGAGATTTCTGAATATGCAGTTTCGGCTATGAATTGGTCAGTTGGTACAGGTCTTATGAAGGGCAAATCAACTACAACAATCAATCCAAAGGAGAACGCTACAAGAGCAGAAATTGCAGCAATCCTTCAAAGATTTATAGAATTTAACAACTAAACCATGTTGCATAAGCACCTTGCTTGGCAGGGTGCTTATGCACTTATATTTTAAAAAAGCAATTAAAAATATAGAGCCATTTGGGGACAGCCATTTGCGAGCCATTTGGGGACGAGCCATTTGGGGACGTACATTTTTTGGTATATTTTCCTTGATTTAGCTCAAAATAGTACCGTTTTGTGTGCGTCCCCAAATGGTATTTTACGAGTTCGGTCTCCCTGGTCTTCCAACGATTTGTAAACACGGGGTTGTATATCACATGAAGAAAATCCTAAAAGAGCACCTTCAGTCATTTGCGATTCCTCCGAATAACCATATGTTTCATATGTAGAAGTCGCAAATTTTATATTCATTTTAGTTGTTTTATCCTGTAAAAGCTTTTTCAAAAAGTCCCTTACAGGGTATTCTTTTAATTTAATTAGCTCTACCAAAACAGTGGCTCCTCACATTTAAAATAATTTTGTGTAATACACTACAATTTGCCACGATACACTAAACATTATATAATGTTTAGTGTCCGTTTTTCAGGACAATGTATTCATCTCTTTTTCCAGCTTGTCAATTCCATCTATCGCATACAGCGGAAGGTTAATAAGACCAACCTCTTCGCTATAATCTGCCATAGATGAGCGTATTGAGATTTCGGGTGTGAATTTTTCTCTATATGTTTTAAGGCTCTTTGCTTTGAGATTGATTTCTGCTTTGACTTCAAGCGGAATAATATTATCACCATTATCCACTATAAAATCAACTTCACAAGTATTTCGGTCATTGG
This sequence comes from Clostridia bacterium, assembly GCA_045579055.1. Classification (GTDB taxonomy): domain Bacteria; phylum Bacillota; class Clostridia; order Monoglobales; family Monoglobaceae; genus SIG440. Next base: position 14,911 of record JAZNLK010000130.1, on the reverse strand, counting down.
TATAGTAATAAACTCCCAAATCTTGATTTACCGCAAGCTGCTGCATAACATATTGTTCTGTTAATGCTCCTTTAAATTCCGTGAATAGATCATTTCCATTTAAGAGTGTACGCTGATTTAAGCCTACCATCGCACCGAGCAAGCCCACATCAACAATGAATAATTTGAATGCTTTCAAGTCCTCATATGCTTTAAGAGGTATATTGGGTGCATTGATTCTGCTGACCTTATGCACGAGTCCGCAATCAGAAAGCCACATAATTGCAGTTTCGTATTCTTTTGCTCTTGCACCTTCACGAATAAGACCATATATAAACTTTTTGTTTTCTTTTGCAAGCTGCGAGGGTATGCTGTCCCATAACATTCTTATTTTGGGTACAATTTCCTTTGGCGCATGTTTTGAAAAGTCCTGTTCATAAGCAGCCAGTATCCTCTTTTGGATTTTTCTTGTCTCAACGAAGTCTTTTTCATCAGCAAAGGCTGCCACAACTTCAGGCATACCACCAACATAGTAATACCGCTTTAAAGCATCAATATATGTTTGCTTAAAGCTTTTTATCATATTATAATCTTTTTTATCCAAAAGCTCTGCAAATCTTTCAAGACCAATTGCCATAAGAAATTCCTTAAATGACAGAGGATATAGTTTAAGGAAGTCCACCTTGCCAACAGGGAACGATGTTCCTCCATGCAAAGCAATTCCAAGAAGTGAACCGGCACACACAATGTGATACTCAGGAGCATTTTCATAAAAATACTTAAGCGAAGATAATGCTTTCGGCACTTCCTGCACCTCATCGAATATAATTAGCGTATCATCCGGGTTTATTTTATGTCCTGCATATAATTCCAGCCCCATAATTATGCGTTCCACATTTAAGTCTATGGAAAACAATTCCGCCATTTGTACATTAGCATCAAAATTAATATATACGGTTTTGTTATATGACTTTTTACCGAATTCCTTCATTATCCAGGTTTTGCCCACCTGTCTTGCACCTTCGATAATAAGAGGCTTTCGGTTTTTACTATTTTTCCATTTATTAAGATTTTCTATTGCATAACGATACATAGTCCATCCTCCAAGGTCTTATTATGAGATTATTATACCACGTATTTTCAAAAAATGCAACGAATATTATAGAATTTATCACATTTTTTACGGGGAATGTTCGTGAGCATATTACACTTTTTACCCGGTTTATAGTCAATTATTTCTCATCCAGATTAACAAAAATTGCAAATATTTAAAATTTTAATGCTTTTGTTACAAATATGTAAAAACTTTTTATAAAAATATAGTTGAAATATATAAACATTTGTGTTAGAATAAGAATGACATAGACTATATGTTGTGTTTTTAAATGATAATTATTAATTTTCCATAAAAAAACCAAGGGGGAATAAAAATGATTAACAAAAAAATATTGAGCGGAATACTTTGTATATTATTCCTGTTCACCGGTGTTTCAGCAGCCAACGTAACTTTTTCGGACGTTGAAAACGACCCTGCTGTTTCCTGGGCGAAGCCATTCATAAACGATATGGCAAATATGGGCTACATAAAAGGCTACGAAGACGGAACTTTCAAGCCCAACAACTCAATTTCAAAAACAGAAGCTCTCATTCTTCTTGCCAGAATGATTGGCGTGAACGACAACAGATTTGCCGATTCTGTCAAGCTCGCTGTTGAAGAATACGAAGATGTTCTTGACAACTACTCAACAAAATATGCGAACGAAGTTTCATTCCTGCTCTACGCAGGTGTTCTCAAGGAATCCGACCTTGACAACTACCTCACAAATGCAAACAAGAACGAACCTCTCAAGAGATATGAAGCAGCAGTCCTTCTCACAAAACTCCTTGGCGCTGAAGAAGAAGTTCTTTCAAACGCATTTGTATCATCATCATATGCCGACACTCCCGAAATCCCCGACAACGCAAGAGCATATGTTGAATACGTAAAGGAACAGGGCATCATGCAGGGTATGGGCAACAACGATGACGGTCTCCCCGAATTCTGGCCCAACAGTCCCGTAACACGTTCACAGATGGCAAAAATCCTTTACACTCTCATTGATGTAATTGACCTTTCAGCAGATTCAGGAACAGTTGTAAGCATCGACACATTCAAAGAATCAATAACTGTTTCCATTGACGGTATGGACATCATCCACTACATTGATGCCAGCACCGTATACAAAATCAACGGCGAAAACGTTACACTTGAAGATATGGCGACAGGTATGAACGTGAAAATAACTCACGTTGCCGGCAGAGTTGCAATGATTGAAAACTACGTAACAATCGAAGATACCGTGCTTTACGGTCTGGTTGCAAACACAAAGAATTCAGGCGGTACAAAGTCTGTTACAATTGCCGATGCAAACGACACCTCAGTTGTTGAAACATTTGTTCTTGCAGAAGATGCAAAAATCAAAGTTAACGGCGCAATCGACCTCTTCTCAAAGGTTAAAGCAAACCACTACGTATCTTTGACCATCGAAGACGGTCTTGTAACCGAACTCGCAGTAATCGACAAAAACTCAACCGCAACCGGAACACTTGAATCCGTTGATGCAACAGGTGAATTCACAGTTCTCAACATCATCACTTCATCCGGCAACGTTGAATCCTATGAAATCGCAGTCGAAGGCGTTGTTGTTGGCCGCAACAGCCTTGACAGCAGCCTGGCAGAACTTATGCAGGGTGATACAATCGTTTTGAAGATGACCTACGGAAAAGTTACAAAGATTTCCGCAAGCAGCAAGAGCCAGACAGTTTCAGGCAAGATCAAATCAATCACCCACACAACATCAGGTTCATCAATGGTAATTGAAGCCAACGGCAAATCCACAGACTACAAAATCAACAAGAGTGTTTCCGTTGTAATCAACTCAACCGAAGAAGGCACAGTTTATGACCTCCGTCCCGGTTCTGACGTAAATGTCAAAATCGAAAGCAGTGAAATCATTTCAATCAAGGCTGCAGGTTCGGTTGAAAAATCACAGATAACAGGTACCGTAGTAAGCATAAACACAACTTACGGACTTATGATTGTTGAAGAAGACGGCGTTCAATATAACGTATTCTGCAACAGCAACACAAAAATCATCGACAGCATAACTGCAAAAGCAGTTCAGCTGAAGAATGTTGAAAAGGGAAGAACCCTGACCGTTACAGGTTCAACAGCATCCGGTGTTCTTGAAGCAACAGCAATCGTCCTCCAGTAAAATAGCCAAAATTCAAAAAGCCTTGCAGGAGCAAGGCTTTTTTGTGTGTTCTTTTTTTGTATAAAACAAAGTGTATATGTCAATACTTTCCTATATAACGAATGTCTTCAGTCGGAATAGCGATATATCGCTATTCCACAACAGCAATTACTTTGCTGTTATGGAAACTATTTCTCAAAAATAGTTTCCGAAGACTTCGTTGCAATGAAGTGCCGGGAATTTGTCTTGCATATTCCTTGCCAAAACCGGGTTTTGGCTCGGGAAAACATCGAAAAGGTTTTCCCACACGGCCCGTTCATTATAACAATACGGAGGGTAATTTATTATGATAGACAAAAAATCCAGACGAGTGGTAATCATCAATAACATAAGTTCCGACACAATCGACCAGGCAATTTTCATATTGAAATCCGACAAAACCGATGTAGTTTCGGCAAAAACGGATTTCAGCATAGTCAGCGAAGCCCAGACCATAATCAACAACTACATTCGCCAGGTGGAATACCTGAAATCAAAACCATCAGGCAAGACTTCCAAAAGAAAAAAGCCAAAGGGCAAATTCCCTGCATGGCTCGGTTTTCTTTTTACTGCTGTGCTCCTGTTCGCCGTATGCTATCTGCTTGGTCAGAGTGCCTGAGCCAGGTTCACAACCGCTATTCCTTTTTCCTCAGCATATCCCACAGTATGTGCCGTTCCGCCGCTCCGATGAGTCATGTACGCAATGCACACATCGCTGTTATCCACAAGATACTTGTTCCTCAGATGCATACATCCGGTGCAATACTTTTCTGTCAGATAAATAACTTGCTCTGCCTCCGGAAGGATTCTTTCATACTTTTGCTTGTCTGCCCTGCTCCACTTTTCCTGTTGGTCACGGCAGGGAATCACCATAACAAGACCGATTTCGGGGAACTTCCGTTTTGCCTCCAGAACAACCTCTGCCGCCATTGTATCAAACCCTAATGCACCACCCGAAAGAAACCTTGTGTACCCTTTCTCGCAAAGCTCCTCAACAACACGAACAAGCTCCTTTCTGAGCAAAGGGGCACAATCTGCAGGAACAAAACGATGCCCCGAAAAACAACAGGAAAGCCCTTCACCATTCCGCACAGTCCAAAACCTCTCCTTCTTTTTTATCTTTTAGAAAATTATAACAGAATATTATATTTCGTAAATTACAAATAAAGTGTACCCTCATCCCCTCAAGAGTGAAGGGCAGGGGAGTTGATGTGTTTAATCAGACACTTTTTTTATAATCATATTTCCCAAATAGTTTGTCACAGACAAAAAATATTTGTCAAAAATACAAATATACAAACATCACCTTTTATGATAGAATTGAGTGTGTTAATATAATAACAATCTTTCGCGGACGGTGATTACTATGCGTTTTTTCAGACAGATAATGCGTCTTTTTATGCTTTGTTGCGTAGGAGACCTTATTTCTTTTATGTTGCCCTTTCCCTTTCCGGGAAGTGTAATTGCACTGATTCTCCTTTTCCTTTGTCTTGTCTTCAAGCTGATAAAGGTTGAACAGGTGAACATTATTTCAGACTTTTTGCTGAAGAATATGTCTTTTATATTTCTTCCTGCAACAGTTTCAATTATTTCATATGTAGGTGTTTTCCAAAACATTTTGTGGCAGTTCCTTGCAATCTGCACCATAACCACAGTAACAACATTTTTATGCACGGCATATGCCGTAAAACTCACCATTTATCTTATGAACAGACGGAAGGGAGAAAGCAAAAATGTTTGAACAATTCACCGCTCAGCCCCTTTTCGGATTCACCGTGTGCGTCATTTCATACCACATCGGTGTAAAAACAAAAGCTCGCTTCAACTATCCGATAATAAACCCCTTGGTAATTGCCACCATAATATGCATCAGCATTATTATGCTGTTCCGCATACCCCTTGAAAACTTTATGAACGGTGCAAACGTAATCGCTATGTTTCTGGCTCCTGCCACAGCGGCACTTGCACTCTCCATATACAGACAGATAAAAATCATCAAAAAAAATCTGATACCCATTCTGGTGGGGTGCACCGTAGGTTCAATTTCGGCAATAACAAGTGTTATCGTTCTTTGCAAAGTTTTTGGTTTGTCGGACGAAATAACCTTAAGTCTGATACCAAAATCAATAACCACTGCCATAGCTGCCGACCTTTCGGCAAGCCTGGGCGGAATCCCATCCATAACCGTTGCGGCAGTTATGGTCACAGGCTTGTTCGGAACAATAATGTCGCCATATTTCATAAAGTGGTTCAGAATCAACAACTCCGTTGCGGCAGGGCTTGCCATCGGAGCATCCTGCCACGCATTGGGAACATCAAAAGCCATAGAGATCGGTGAAGTTGAAGGCTCACTCAGCGGCATCGCCGTTGGTCTGTGCGGTCTCATCACCGTACTTGTTTCAATATTTCTTTAAAAAAGGAACTCTTCAACCCCGCAAAAATCAAGCCGGCAAGGGCAATTCCACCAAGAATATCCGTGGGGAAGTGCACAAAAAGATACATTCTTGAAAACGCTATCATCGCCGCAATGCAAATGGCAGGTATCCCAAATCTTTTATCCCGGTCAAGAAGTATAAACGCCGCAACAAAGGACGACAAAGTGTGTCCCGATGGGAAGGAGAAATCCTTTGGAACATCAATGAGCATTTCAATGTCCTCAACAATCCAACAAGGTCTGGGTCTGGCAACAAGATTTTTCAGAATCAGGTTCCCGAAAATGAGCCCCAGAACCAAGCCCACTGCCAGCATAATTCCCGTTTTTCTGTACTTTTTTGAAATCAACATCAAAACAGCAACCACAATCCACAAAAGACCCCAGTTCCCGATAAAAGAAAATGCGGTCATAAGGGAATCCATAAAACCGCATCCAACTGTATTCTGTATAGTTTTCAAAATTTCAAGTTCAAAAGCTACCAACCTTTTCCCTCATTTCAAATCAAGAATTTGCTGACCGCACCAAAAAGTCCGGCATAAGCAAGAGTAACAATAACACCGGCACTGACAACACCAACACATATTGCCGGAACCGCATTTTTCAATCTCATATTTAACAAAGCCGCAACCAATGCCCCCGTCCAGGCACCTGTCCCCGGCAAAGGAATTGCAACAAACATCAACAAGCCCCAAAAACCGTATTTTTTCACCTTTTCACTGTTTTTTTCGGCTTTTGCTTCCATACGCTCAACAACTCCGCCAAGCCACTTCATATGTTTTCTTATCCATTCAAAAACCTTTCGGATAAAAAGTATGATAAAGGGAACGGGAAGCATATTTCCCACAATGGAAACAGCACCTGCCAACCAATAATCAAGCCCTGCAGTAACGCCATAAAGAATAGACCCTCTGAGTTCAAGAACAGGCGACATTGAAAGTATAAATGTAGCAATCAACTTTCCTACATAATTTGTCCAAAAAAACGAAAGAAATCCCATTTGAATTCTCCTAAAATTATTTTTAACCTAATCATTATACAATTTCTTTTCCGGCTTGTCAATAATCACCTCAACATCAGCAATAACTTTTAATTCTCAGTTAACAAAAATCTCCGCTCCAAACTCCTCAGCAAGCTTCACAGCTCCGTCTCTGCCTGCCACAAAGCAAGCCGTTGAAAGGCAGTCCCCCAAAAGACCGCTTTGAGTCACAACCGTCACGCTGCTGTATTCCTGTTCTGAAGGATAGCCGGTTGACGGGTCAATTATATGATGATAAAGCTTTCCGTCTTTTTCAAAATACCTCTGATATGTTCCGCTGGTAATAACAGCGCCTTCAGAAATCTCAATAATATTTTCTTCATCGTATTCTCCGGTGGCTTCAAAGGGAGCCTGAACACCGATTCTCCATTTACCGTTTGAAGTCTTGGGATTCTTTCCCATACAGCAGATATTTCCGCCCAAATCCACAATAGCACCCGAAACCCCGTGCTCCTTCAGTACCCTGACCGCTTCATCGCCGGCATAACCCTTTGCAACGCCGCCAAGGTCAATTTTTGCATCATTATGGGTCTTTACAAGGGTCTTTTTCTCTTTATCAAACAGAATCATACCGCTCCCCGAAACCGCAAGAGCCTCCGAAATCTCAACCTCGTCGGGAACTCTGCCCTCATCATCGAAGCTCCACAACAGAGCAACCGGGGCAACCGAAACATCAAAGGCACCCCCCGACGCAACCTCAACCGTTTTTACAACCGTCAGGATTTCGGTCAGTTCGTCGCTGAGTTCAATAACTTCACCGGCTTTTGCGGAGTTGATTCTGAACACCTCTGACTTTTCCGAAAACATATTTGTCAGCTGATGAATTTCATCCAGCCGTTCAAAAGCCGCATCAACCGCCTTTTCTGTATCCTTTCCGTAGGTGGTGATGTTGCAAACCGTATCAAAAAGAAACTTTTCCTTTGAAACCTCATTATTACTGTTCAGTTTATTCAGAGCAAGTCCGACCACCAGTGCAAAAACAACCAGCAGGAAACTCCATTTGATATGTCTCATAAAAATCTCCGTTCCGCCGCCCTGCGTAAAGTGCAATTCACGACTTTACACCGCAAAGCAACCATAATTTTGTCATAGGCAAAACATCACTCGCACAGCGAACATTACTGACACCGTTAACTTCACTTGCCCTCAGGCAAACTTTCCCCTCTTCCCCTTGGCTCCCTCTTAGAGGGAGCTGTCACGAAGTGACTGAGGGAGTTAACCAATCCCCGGCTTTGCACCGCAAAGCAACCATACTCCTCTTGAAATCATTGTATCATAAATATAAAAAGCTGTCAATTTTCTTTACTTTTATCAAATAATGTGGTATAATAGAACAGAACGTGCATAATTGCCGTATCGCCTATGCAAAAAGCAAAGGCAAAACAGGAAGTGATTTTTTGAAAAAAGATTCTCAGTCCAAAACCGTCAAAGTAATCGGTTTTATGGCTATTATAACATTTGTGGCAAAGATAATGGGTCTTCTGCGTGAAAATTTCATTGCAGGGATTTACGGCAGAACATATGCCGCTGACATTTTGGGAACCGCAACCCAGATTCCCCTGCTGTTTTTTGATATGACCCTGGGAGTTGCAATTCTTTCAACCTTTGTCCCCATTTTCAACAAATACCTTGAATGTGACGGAAGAGACCGTGCAATTCGCTTTGCAAACAACTTTATGTCGGTTGTGGTGACCTTTGCGGCAATAGGTGCAACAATCGGAATGATATTTGCCGAACCCATTGTCCGCCTTATGGCACCGGGCTTCGACAGTGCAAAGGTTGCAGAAACCGCAAGGCTTCTGAGAATACTGTTCCCATCCATAGTCTTCACCGCAGCAGCATATACATCCGTGGGAATACTTCAGTCCTTCGGGGAATTCAACATTCCCTCTTTGATAAGTGCGGTATCAAACCTGATTATGATTCTGTATCTGGTTCTTGTGGGAAACCGTTTTGGGCTGACAGGTGTGATCATCTCAATGCTAATAGCCTGGGCATCACAGCTTTTTGTCCAGATTCCCCATCTGTTGAAGAAAGGATACCGCTACAAACCCACCCTCAACCTTCGTGACGAAGGCATCAAGGATGCGGTAAAGCTTGCCATTCCGGTTCTCATCAGTTCATGGGTTCAACCCCTGTGTGTGGTAATAAACACCGCCTTTGGTTCATATATGGGTGACGGAACGGTAATCGCCCTGAACTGGGCAAACAAGCTGTATATAATAATGGTAGGGGTTTTTGCCTATGCCGTAACAAACTTCATATTCCCCAAGCTCTCACGTCTCAGTGCAGGCGACAACGACGAAGGCTTTGCCGAAACCACACGCACCTCCTTAGGCTGGGTTACATTGCTGATTGCCTATATATCAGCTATGTTCGTGGCGCTCAGCGAGCCAATAATCAAAATTGTTTTTGAACACGGTCAATTCACTGCCGACGATTCCAGAATAACAGCAACCGCCCTCTTCTTCTATTCCTTCGGAATGGTGGGATATGCAATCTGCGAAATTCTCAACAAAAGTTTTTACGCCATCCGTGACGGAAAAACTCCAATGTTCACATCCATCGCAGGTATCATCGTGAATTTCGGCTCCGCCTTTCTTTTCGTAAGAGTTTTCAAAATGGGCATAGGCGGACTTGCATTGGCAAGTGCCGTAAGTTCTGTTTTTATGGCAATTATTCTTCTCTATATGATAAATCGCCGCAAGGGTGGAATCGTCCCCGTGACATTTGTAATCAATATGGCAAAAACGGTGATTTCCGCTGTAATATGCGGAGCTACGGCATACGGAATATATTCCGCCCTGAGCTTTATAGAGGGCGGCACACTTATAATTCTTGCAAAAGCAGGAGTTTCGGCAATTGCCGCACTACTCATATACCTTATTATGGGTATTTTGCTGGGAATCAACGAACTAAAACAGTTAAGGAGGCTCGGTCATGGGAAATAAAGGTTATTTTCTGACATTCTGGCTGTATTTCTGGGAAGAAATAATAAAATCCAGCCTGACCTACAAAATCCTTCACGGATTATACGGATTTCTTTCACGCCAATGGGAAACCAGCCGTATAACTAATATCTTCCGGAAGGAATACGTAACCGAAGGCACTGCACGAAGCAGTATCTGGGGAAAGATTTGTTTTTCACCCTTTTTATTCATCGAAGGAATTCAGCACAAAAAACGTGAATGGATTACCTCCCAAAAGGAAAAAAGCCGTATTGTAAGGATATTCAACTACCTGCTCCACAACATTCTCGCCCTGAACCTGAGATTTTTGGGAGTTCTTGCAGTTTCTTTCTCAACAACCCTGTTTGCAGGTCTTGCGCTTACCGGTGGCAAGCTGACATTCCCAATCATACTCGCTGTATTCGGAACAGTGCTGTGCTTCTTTGACATAAACCTCACCGAACTCCTTTCCGAATCCTTAGCGGTTAAATTTGCGGAATGTGCCATAGATACGAAGTTTTCCTTTAACTTCTTTTATCTGACAAAATGCGGTGGCAGACCCAGATTGGTAACTGCCGCAGTTTTCGGCATCCTGGCAGGAATAATCGCAACAAAACTCTCGTTATTTTTCGGAATAGCCTTCATAGGCGGTCTGTTTTTGTTCGCACTCATCCTGTACAAGGTTGAATTCGGAGTATACGCAACACTTTTCCTTGCACCAATACTGCCCACAATGGCAGTTGTGGGACTGGCATTGCTGTGTTTCCTCTCGCTGATAATCAAAGCCCTGACCACAAAGAAATTCACCTTCCGCACAGAAGGAATCGGGCTTTTGGTCATTATGATGTTGATTGTTTACCTCATATCAACCCTCACCTCCTTTGCACCACTGAGTAGTGCAAAAATATGGGCAGTTTACTTTGCATTCTTGTCCTTCTACTTTGTTGTTATCAACACAATAAAAACAAAAAAGCAGCTTTTCGACTTATTGAAGGTCTTTGCCCTCTCCGGGGTGCTGGTGTGCCTCTTGGGAATTATGCAATATTTGTTTGGGGCAACAATGACCCAGTCCTGGATGGACGCAGATATGTTCTCAGACATAAAGCTGCGAATATATTCAACCCTTGAGAACCCCAATGTTCTTGGTGAATATATACTTTTGGCACTTCCCGTCAGCGTAGCACTTATGTGGTCAACAAAAAAAATCTTTTCAAAGCTGGTCTTTGCAGGCTTCACAGGAATAATGGCTGTGGCTCTGATTCTCACATATTCCCGAGGTTGCTGGCTTGGACTTATGGCATCAGCGGTGATATTCGTCACCTTTGTAGCAGGAAAGCTCTGGGGACTTGCACTCATCGCCATTCCTGCATTGCCCTTTATAATTCCGGACAGTATTCTCAACCGCTTCACAAGCATAGGTGATATGTCGGATTCCTCAACCTCTTACCGTGTAGCCATTTGGCTAGGCACAATACTGATGTTAAAGGATTTCTGGGTTTCAGGTGTGGGTCTCGGTCCCGATGCCTTCACACAGGTTTACCCCTTCTATTCCTACAACCTGGTGCTTGCCCAACATCCGCACAATCTGTTTCTGCATATCATAACAGAATCAGGCGTTGTGGGAATTTTCGTCTTCCTTCTCCTCTTGTTTATGGTTATAAAACGACTTATCCGAGGCCATCAGTATTTGGGAAAAGGAAACAAAATCTCCGTTGCACTTGTGGCAATCGGTGCAGCATTGATTGGTTTTCTTGTTCAGGGAATGTTCGACAACAGCTTCTACAACTACCGTGTATTTATGATTTTCTGGGCAGTGATAGCCATAGGCATTGCGGCTTGTCGAATAGCCGAAAACGAATCCAACGCCTTGAAAGAGAAAGACCCCAAAGATGCCTGACAGTATGTTTTTGCAGAATCAACAACCGAACAAAATCATTTATCGGGGCTTTTTTCAGCCCTGCATATTTTCAAATATAAAACATTTATTTTAACCTTGGAGGTAAAGAAAATGCGTAAACCAAAATTCAATTTGCTGGACGGATTCATCGTCCTTATACTCATAGCAGCCATAGCCGGCGGAGCGTATCTGTATTTAAAGCCCAATCCGTCTCCCACAGGCACCCAGGCAACACCGCAACAATCAACAACGGCTCAGTTCAAAGTAGAGTTTGTCCGTGTTGAAAAAGCAGTTGCCGATAAATTCCTTTTGGCTTTTGAAAACGGCGAAGCCCTCTCCTGCGGAGAAAAAGAACGATTTTCCGCAAAGCTTACAGATATTTCGGCAGAGCCGGCAACAAGAACAATCATAAACCACAAAACAGCAACAGCCGAAAAACAATCCGACCCCCTTCTTTTTGATGTAATTCTTACCCTGGAAACAGAAGTAACCGAAAGCGACACTGCAATCACAGCACAAAACACCGTACTCCGCACAGGAAGCTCCTTGGCGGTAAGAAGCAAGCTGGGAGCCGGCTACGGTTATATAATAGATCTTGAATTGAAATAAACGTTTACACAAGGCTTCCACCCATGAAGCCGGAAAGGTGAAAAGCTATGATTATAAATGAAAAAGGAAAATTGTTCGGAAAAATCAGTATAATAGACATTATTGTTCTCCTTTGCATTCTTGTTGCCGGATTTGGGCTGTACACAAAATTAACAGCACCTGCCGCAAAGAAGGTAGAAACTCAGAACCAAAGCATCGAGTATTCCCTTCTCATAAAGGATGTCCGCATAGGAACAGTGAAGGCACTCAAAAACTCGGATGTTGTAATAAACAGCCTCACCAAAGAACACACAGGAAACATAGTTGCAGTTTCCGAAGCTCCCACCATGCGAATTGTGGAGCTGACAGACGGCACAGTGCAGGCAATTGAAATTCCTGACAAATACGATGTGACAGTAACCATCAGGCTAGACGGCAAAGTTAATGATATGGGATTTTACACCGCCACCAACCAAAGCCTGACCGTAGGTTCAACACAAAACATCCAGACAAAATTTGCAAACACATCAGGAACAATTATTGATGTCAGAGAAGCCAATTAAAAACGCCAAGAGGTGACCATTTATGTTCAAACGGTTTTCCGTTTATTACAAGCCCTATATAGGAATAATCATTCTGGATTTATTCTGTGCGGCACTGACAACGGTCTGCGAACTTGTTTTTCCGCTGATTGTCCGTCATATAACCAATATGGCAACAACTCCCGGTGCCGAATTTGTATTTTCAACAGTATTGAAGCTGGGCGGAATATACCTTCTGCTGAGACTGGTCGACACCGCCGCAAACTACTATATGGCAAACGCAGGACACGTTATGGGCGCACGTCTCGAAACCGATATGCGCCGTGATATGTTTGACCATCTGCAAAAATTGCCCTTTAAATACTTTGACAACACAAAAATCGGTCAGCTTATGTCCCGAATGACATCCGACCTTTTTGACATAACCGAATTTTCGCACCATTGCCCCGAAGAATTTTTCATTGCGGCAATAAAGATTATTGGTGCATTCATAATCCTGGGTTCAATCAACTTCACCCTAACCTGTCTGATTTTCCTGTTGCTTCCATTGATGCTCATTTCCATTTTCGTCTTCCGCAAGAAGATGAAAAATGCATTCAAGGATCAACGTCAGCAGATAGGCGAGCTTAATGCCGACCTTGAGGACAGCCTCCTTGGAGTCAGAGTGGTAAAAAGCTTTGCCAATGAAGATATCGAACGTGAAAAGTTTGCCGAAGGCAACCGCCGTTTCTTCAAAGCAAAGAAAAATGCTTACAAGTATATGGCTCTTTTCCAGTCAGGAACAAGATTTTTTGACGGTGTAATGTATATTGCCGTAATTATCCTGGGAGCATATTTTATGACAAAGAAGCTCATAAATGCTGCCGATTTCGTGGCATACCTGCTCTATATTCAGACCCTGATTACCTCAATCCGCCGCATTGTTGAATTCACCGAGCAGTTTCAACGTGGAATCACAGGGATTGAAAGATTTCAGGAAATTATGGACGAACCCGTAGATATCAAAGATGCCGAAAACGCTGTTGAGCTGAAAAAGGTCTCAGGTAACGTGGAATTCCGCAAGGTAAGCTTCAAGTATACCGACGGAGCAGACAACGTCCTTGAAAATATGAACATCTCCGTAAAACCCGGCGAAAACATAGCCATTGTTGGGCCCTCCGGCGGCGGCAAAACCACAATGTGCAACCTCATCCCAAGGTTTTATGACCTGACATCAGGTGATATTTTGATTGACGGCGTAAACATCCGTGAAATCACGCTGAACTCCCTTCGCAACAATATCGGAATGGTTCAGCAGGACGTGTATCTGTTCAGCGGAACGGTTTATGAAAACATAATCTACGGCAAACCCGATGCCTCTCGTGAGGAAGTTATTGAGGCCGCAAAAGCCGCTGGTGCACACGAGTTCATAAGTCAGCTTAAAGACGGCTATGATACATATGTGGGCGAAAGAGGGCTCAAGCTTTCAGGCGGTCAGAAGCAAAGAATTTCCATCGCAAGACTGTTCCTGAAGAATCCTCCAATTCTCATTCTGGACGAAGCAACCTCCGCCCTTGACAACGAAAGCGAGCTTCTTGTCCAGCAGTCCCTCAAGCGGCTTTCTCAAGGCAAAACAACCTTCACCATTGCCCACCGCCTCACCACAATAAAAAATGCCACAAGAATCTTTGTTCTCACGTCTGAAGGCATTGTGGAGGAAGGCACACACACCGAGCTTATGAAAAAAAACGGTGAATACGCAAAGCTATATTCAATGTACAGCACTCTTTAAAAGCCTCGCCCTGCGGGGCTTTTATTTATTCTTTATTCAATATTCTTTATTCTTTTCAAAAACCTTCAAACGACCTCCATACCGACATCAAACTCCCAATAAGCTTTGTCTTCAACAGTGTCCCAATCTCTTTGTGCATTCTGCATAAAAATTTTCGTTTTTTTCTTTTTTTGAATTTAGTTATTTTTTCTGCTTTTTTCTTGACGCAAAAATTTTCAAGAGTTATAATAAATTTGTATGAATTTATCTTAGCTAAATAAATTTGTACTGTTTGTTTTTTTCTTATCCGGCCTTTGAAGAAAACGAACAAATTTCATTTTCAGAAAGGATGAAAAAAATGAAAAAACTTTTGAGTCTTATGCTCACAGTTGTGATGGTTGCGTCACTGTTTGCAATCAGTGCGTCCGCAATGATTGTTCCCGAAACCTATTCAATCACAACCGG
>JAZNLK010000129.1:0-2239 GCA_045579055.1 Clostridia bacterium | reverse complement strand
GTGAACTTCCTTACATTTGATGACGAAGAAGGAAAGAAGGTTTACCGCCACACCACATCACACATTCTGGCACAGGCAGTAAAGCGCCTTTATCCCAATGCAAAGCTTGCAATAGGTCCGGCTATTGAAGATGGTTTTTATTATGACTTTGATTTTGAAGCACCGCTTACCAATGCTGATTTAGAAAAGCTTGAAGGCGAGATGAAAAAGATTATAAAAGAGGACGAAAGACTTGAACGCTTTGAACTTCCCAGAACTGAGGCTATAAAGCTGATGGAGGAAAAGGGCGAAGAATATAAGGTTGAACTTATTCAGGATTTACCCGAAGATGCTGTTATTTCATTCTACAAGCAGGGTGATTTTGTTGACCTTTGTGCAGGTCCGCACCTTATGTCAACGGGCAAGATAAAGGCTGTCAAGCTCCAGTATACCGCAGGCGCATACTGGCGTGGTAACGAAAACAACAAAATGCTTACAAGAATTTATGGTACTGCTTTTACTAAAAAAGCTGACCTTGATGAGCATCTTGAAAGACTGGAAGAAGCAAAAAAGAGAGACCATAACAAACTCGGTCGTGAACTTGAAATTTTCACAACTGTTGACAGTATTGGTCAGGGACTTCCTATTCTCTTGCCCAAGGGTGCAAAGATTATTCAGATACTCCAGAGATTTGTTGAAGACCACGAAGATAAGAATGGTTGGGTAAGAACCAAAACTCCTTATATGGCAAAGAGTGACCTGTATAAGATTTCGGGGCACTGGGATCATTATCAGGAGGGTATGTTTGTTATGGGTGATGAGAAAACGGATAAAGAAGTTTTTGCTCTTCGTCCGATGACCTGCCCCTTCCAGTATCAGGCATATCTTAACAGAATGAGAAGCTATCGTGACCTTCCTTTAAGATATGGCGAAACGTCAACCCTTTTTAGAAACGAGGCATCGGGCGAAATGCACGGTCTTATTCGTGTTCGTCAGTTTACTATTTCTGAGGGTCATCTTATGTGCCGTCCCGACCAGTTGGAAGAAGAATTTAAGAATTGTCTTGAGATGGCAATTTATATGCTCAAGACTTTAGGACTTTATGAGGATGTTTCATACAGATTTTCACAGTGGGACCCTGATGACAGAGAAAAGTATATCGGCACAGAGGAACAGTGGGCAGAGGCTCAGGAAACAATGAAAAAAATCCTTGACCATCTTGAATTGCCTTACAAGATTGGTATTGGCGAGGCTGCCTTTTATGGTCCTAAGCTGGATATCCAGATTAAGAATGTATTCGGCAAGGAAGATACACTTATCACTATCCAGATAGACCAGATGCTTGCTGAAAAGTTTGGTATGGAATATATTGATAAGGACGGCAGTAAAAAGAATCCTTATATCATTCACAGAACATCAATCGGTTGCTATGAAAGAACGCTTGCTCTTCTTATCGAAAAGTATGCAGGTGCATTTCCTGCTTGGCTTGCGCCGACGCAGGTGAAGATTTTGCCTATTTCCGAAAACTACCGCGATTATGCAGACAGCGTATATGCAAAACTCAGGGATGCAGGATTCCGTGTTGAAATGGATGACAGAAACGAAAAGATTGGTTATAAAATCCGCGAGGCTCAGCTTGAAAAGATTCCTTATATGATTATTGCGGGTGAAAAAGAAATGAACGAAGGAACAGTTGCTGTTCGTTCACGAAAGCAGGGCGACCTTGGTGCTATGTCAATTGATGGTTTTGTCAAAATGCTTGCTGAAGAGGTTGAAAACAAGGTTATATAACTTAAGAATATATCAGAGCGTACGGATGTATTTCCGTGCGCCTGATTTATATTATAAAAAAAGTTTAAAAAATCTCAAAAAAATTGAAAAAAGGGGTTGACAAGGCGAAAACTTTGTGGTAATATAAACGAGTTGCGCCAAACGAAGGCTGTTAAGAAAGAAATTTTAAAAAAAGTTTCAAAAAAGACTTGACAAGATAGTGTTTGGTGTGATATATTAGATAGGCTCTCTCGAAACGAGAGCACGCAATCAGCTGAGGCGGGTTGCGACGTGATGTTTGAAAAGTACACAGTGAGAAAAGCGGTAATAAGTACGATAAGTACTATTACGACAATTGCACAAGGTTTAGTGACCTTGTCAATTCCAAGAGAAAAGTTTTAGCGAACTTTACAAAACGTTAGTATTCAAAATTGAGCTAATCAATTTTCGGAAAAAATTTTTTCGAGAGTTTGATCCTGGCTCAGGACGA
>JAZNLK010000128.1:0-5229 GCA_045579055.1 Clostridia bacterium | reverse complement strand
TTTGCCTTTTTCAATCTGTAATAAAATTGTTCAGATTGCCGTTTTGCAGCGTGCGGTGCTGTGCTGTGTGCACTGCCCCACGCAAAAAATGGTGAGATGGGCAATTTACCTTTTTCAATCTGTAATAAAATTGTTCAGATTGCCGTTTTGCAGCGTGCGGTGCTGTGCTGTGTGCACTGCCCCACGCAAAAAATGGTGAGATGGGCAATTTTATTCAGATTGCGATACCGCCATCCACACGAATAACTTCGCCCGTTATATAATCCGACATATCACTTGCCAGAAACGCCGCCGCTTTTGCAACATCTTCGGGCTGACCTAATTTTTTCATTGGGATTGATGTCAGATATGCATCAACATCCAGGTCTTTGGTCATATCGGTCATAATAAAACCGGGAGCAATTGCATTGCAGCATACATTTTTGCCGGCAAGCTCCTTGGCAACGGCTTTGGTCAGACCAATCACTCCTGCTTTTGATGCTGAATAATTCGCCTGACCGGGAAGTCCGATAAGACCTGATATTGATGAAATGTTTATAATCTTTCCGTATTTCTTTTTTATGAACGTTCTTCCGCAAGCCTTAATCATATTGAAGCAACCTTTGAGGTTTGTGTTGATAACTGCATCAAAGTCGCTTTCTTTCATCATAACCAAAAGGTTGTCACGGGTTATGCCTGCGTTATTCACCAGAATATCAATAACGCCAAATTCATCAACTATGCTTTTCACAACTTCCTTGCATTTTTCGCCATCGGTAACGTCACAAAGATACGCCGCCGCTTTCACGCCCAGACCTTCCAACTCTTTTCTTGTTGCCTCGGCAACATCGGGATTGCCGTAGTCAACAATAGCAACATTTGCACCCAGTGATGCAAACTTTTTTGCAATTGCCGCTCCTATTCCTCTTGAGCCGCCTGTTATAACCGCTGTTCTTCCATTAAGCATTGTTTTTTACCTCCTGAACAGTTGCTTCAAGTGTTTCGGCACTATCAACCGAATATGTGTTAACTTCCTTTGATATCTTTTTTATAAGTCCGCAAAGGGTGTTACCTGGGCCAACTTCAATGAACTCGGTAAATCCGTCTGCAATCATATTTTCAATGGTTTCCTGCCATCTTACGGGGCTCTTCATCTGACATTCAAGTGTTGCCACGATATCATCAGGATATGCCTTTGCTGTGAGATTTGCATAAACCGGAAGTTCAGGTGTTTTTATGTCATATTCTTTCAAAGCCACTCCGAACTTTGCCGCTGCATCTTCCATAAAAGGCGAATGGAAAGCCGCACTAACCGCAAGGGGAATTGCTCTGCCGCCCATTTCCTTTATCCTTGCACAAAAAGGTTCCATTGATGACTTGAGACCTGAAACAACAGTCTGACCGGGGCTGTTGAAGTTAACAGCATAAAGCTTTTCAAACTCAGCCACAGTATCCTCAACAGTCTTTGCATCCAGCTTGAGAATTGCACACATTGCTGTGTCAGAGCCTTCAGCCGCTTCGTTCATAAGCTCACCACGTTTAGTCACAATTTTGAACCCATCTTCTGCCGAATATGCCTTTGCATAAGCCAGTGCTCCAATTTCACCCAGTGAAAAACCTGCAACACCGTCGGCAAAAATTCCCTTTTCATTAAGCGAAAGTGCCGCACCCAGTTCAACAAGATACATACAGGGCTGAGTGTTCTTTGTCAGCTTCAACTCCTCATCGGAACCCGAAAAGCACTGTGCGGCAGTTCCCGGACGGAATTCTTCTGCCTTGTCATAAAGTGACTTTGCGGCACCGTTTAAATCATAAAGGGTTTTGCCCATACCACTATACTGAGCACCCTGTCCCGAAAAAACAAATGCTATCTTACCCATTTTTTTGCTCCATTCAATATATTTTCAGCTTCGACAAAGATTTCATTAATCATTTCCGAAGCACTCTTTTCTTCATTAACCAACCCAACAATCTGCCCCGCAAGGAAGCAACCTTTCTTTTCGTCGCCGTCCACAACCGCAGCACGCAGTGTGCCCACAGCCATCATTTCCAGTTCTTCGTCACTTATGTCCGAATATTCAGCCTTTGCATATCCCCTTGAGAATGGACTTTTGAGGCTTCTTACAGGATGACCCAATCTTTTTCCTGTCACAATTGTGGAACCGTCTCCGGCTTTCAGGAGTTTTTCCTTATATGTACGGCTGATTGTACATTCTGTTGCCGCAAGGAATTTTGTTCCCACCTGAATACCCTGTGCACCAAGCATAAGAGCTGCCGCAAGACCTCTTCCGTCAGCAATGCCGCCTGCCGCAATAACAGGAATATCCACGGCATTACACACCTGAGGAACAAGTGCCATTGTTGTCATATCCCCCACGTGTCCGCCTGATTCACCGCCTTCGGCAATAATCGCATCCGCACCGGCACGAACCATAAGCTTTGCAAGAGCGGACGATGCCACAACGGGAATAACCTTTATGCCCGCTTCCTTCCACATTGGAATATATCTTTCGGGGTTTCCTGCACCTGTGGTCACAGCCGCAATCTTTTTCCGTGCAAGAAGCTCCGCAATTTGCTCTATATTTTCGCCCATAAGCATAATATTCACGCCAAAGGGCTTGTCAGTAAGTGAAAAAGCAGTATCAATCTGTTCTTCTAACCATTCAACATTTCCGTTTGCGGCAGAAATAATCCCAAGACCTCCGCCATTTGATACAGCCGCCGCAAGACGTGCATCCGAAATATGTGCCATTCCGCCCTGCAGAATGGGATATTCAATTCCAAGCATTTCACAAATTGGTGTGTAAATCATTTTTTCACAACCTTTCTTGAGTTAAAGGGGAGTTTCCACTCCCCTCTATCAAAACAATCTTATTTCTTTGAGTCAATATAAGCTGCAAGATCAGCAACAGTTTCGCCAATTTCACCCTGCTTAACTTCAACACCGAATTCGTCCTCGATTTCCATAAGGATTTCAACAGTATCCAAAGAATCTGCATCAAGATCTTTGAATGTGGTTGTATCTGTGATTTCCGCTACATCAATTTCAAGATGGTCTGCTACAAGTTCCTTAATTTTTTCGATTGTCATAATAAATTACCTCCAAAAATTTTATTTTTTATATTAATGTTTATTTTTTTACCATTCAACAATGCAGGCAGCACCCGAAAGTCCGCCACCAAAAGCTGTCATAACCAACTTATCTCCACGCTTGAGCTTTCCCGAACGATTAAGCTCATCAAGTGCCATAGGGACACTAGCCGCAGAAGTATTTCCGAATTTTTCAATATTGACAACAAATTTCTCCTTTGGTATGTGCAAACGCTTTGAGGCAAAATCAATAATACGAATATTTGCCTGATGTGGCACAACGTGGTCAATATCATCAAGTGTAAGACCCGCCTTTTCAACAACAAACTTCACATCATCGGTCATTTTGCTGACAGCAAACTTAAAGGTTTCCTGACCGTCCATAAATACATATGGCTTTTTGCATTCACCTTTAAAGAACGGTGAATCACCGCCGTAATTGGGAATTTCAATAACTTCATCACCGCCCCGGGTAAAAAGCTTAGACGCAAGATAACCTTCACCGGGAGCAACAACTGCAGCACCCGCACCATCACCGAATATAACACAGGTTCCACGGTCACTCCAATCGATTATCTTGCTCATTCTTTCAGCACCGATAACCAATGCATTTCGTATTCCTCCACGCATTATGTATGAAACAACGGTATCAAGAGCAAACAAAAAGCCACTGCAAGCCGAATTAACATCAAAAGCCGGACAGCTTGCACCAATCGCTCTCTGCACAAATCCTGCAACAGTGGGGCAAACATGATCTGACGATACAGTAGCCGCAATAATCAAGTCAATTTCATCTGCTGCAATCTTTGCATCCTCAAGAGCTTTTTTTGCCGCCTGAATAGCAAAATCGGCAGCACTTTCACCGGTTGATATATGTCTTTCACTGACACCAACTCTCTGAACAATCCACTCATCAGATGTTTCAACCATTTTGGCAAGGTCATCATTTGTAACAACATTTTCAGGCACATAAGAGCCTGTTCCCAAAAATTTTATTGCCATTTTCTCCGTCCTTTCATCAGCACACACTGTGCTGATATTATTTTCAGGGAGCTTTCCTCCCCTACCATATTCTTCAGCACATACTGTGCTGTATTATTTTTAGCGGAAGATATTTCCTCCGGCTTAGCACACACTGTGCTATAAATAATTTTCAAACAGAGCGAATCTGTTTGAAGCTTATTGTTTTTTTAATCCATTCATAATGAAGCTGAACCCATATCTGTATTTGTCAAGTGCTTCCTCAAGCGGCATATTCCTGCCGATTGCATCTGCATTAAAGCCCCTGATAAAACACCAGATAGCATAACTTGCTTTCTCGGTGTTCACTTCAATAATATACCCGTTCTCAACGGCGTAATCAAGAATGATTTTTATTTCATTGGTCCACCAACGGTAGTTGTCATCCGACACCGAATCATTTTCAAACACGTAATGGGCAAAACCCATTCGTGTTTCATAAGACAGAATAAGAGTTTTTTCAACCACACCCATTATCTGTTCAAAAAAATCAATGTTCTTGTCAAACTTAAACCTCAGACTTTCACGAACCTTCATAATGGTTTTTTGGGATATAATCCCCAAAACCTCTTCGATATTGTGAAAACGGTTATAGAACACACGGTTTGTGATATCCAGTTCTTTCAGAATCATTCTCACCGTAACCTCATGAGCACCGTTGTCAACAACCAGTTTGTATGCCGCATCAATGATTTTGTCGGACATTTCATCCGAAATCAACTCCGCTTTCATTTCTGACATACAATCACCCCCAAGGTTCGCAGCACACAATGTGCTAAATGATATTATAGCACTTTGTCCAAATTATGTCAATACTTTTCCTTTATTTTTCAAAAAAGTTGCCCCGATTTTTCGACCCTTTCCGGCAGAACGACACAAGGCATTGACAAACACTATCACTATTTATATTTTTACACACAAAGGGCTACGGAAATTCCGTAGCCCTTTGCAAATGTTAGGCACCTTTTTTCAATTTTTGCACACATTGGTGCAGTATTTGGTGTAGTAAACACCTAAAACCTTGTTATTTCAGCATTATTTATCCAATGGCTTCATTGTGGGGAACAGAGTCTCAATACTCGCATAACCCATTATAACTCTATATAACTCTATATAACTCTATATAACTCTATATAACTC
>JAZNLK010000127.1:0-2923 GCA_045579055.1 Clostridia bacterium | reverse complement strand
TGAGCTATCAAGGATAATAACGCCTTCGTCCTTGTCCCACTCCACTGCGGGATGAGGAGTCAAATACCAATTGCCCGTATCGTTTTTGAAGTCGTTATGAAACGCCGGAGTATATTCTTCCCCCGGAAAATAATCGCCCTGATATTCTGCGGTTATAAACGGAACCTTATTTCCGTCACGGGCAATTATCTCATAGCTTGCGACACGGAACTTTCCCCCCTCGGTACACCAGAACTTTATTGACGGTGAGCCGCTGTTGTCGGGCAAGGGCTGAGTTGAAAGCAGATTGTTGTCGGCATATATACTCATCATACCATCCTGAACTTCAATACGGTAATCATGCCAGTCTGTGCCAACAGGATAGTTCACTCCCGTTGCACCGTAATGTGATATCTTATTTTCACCAAGAATAATGGTTGAACGACCTTTTCCGTTGAACACCTGCATACCCATTGTTTTGAAGGAATCAGCCTTCATTGTTACCTTTACTGTATAGTTTTCGGGAACATTCCATGCATAGGTATACTGAGCGACACCATCAAGAACAAGACAGCCGTCCTCAACGGTGCAGCCGCCTGTTTTCGTTCCCACTTTCCAGCCTTCGTGGGTTGCCGCAAACACCGAAGTCGGCTGAATGGGTACAAGCAGAGACACCATCAATGCAATTATACAAACAAAAGAAATTCTTTTTTTCATATAAGTACCATACCTTTCATAAAGAAATTTTTCAAATCCGAGAAGAACGGCAATTCCGCTCCTCCTGTAATCATTCATTGATAACCAGAATGAATTTTACATCATTTGAATACACAAACAACAATACCTCCGACGGCTTTTCGGGATTCAAATCATAGGTCTTAATGTCATTTTGTGTTGCCTGTTCAATGGTGGGAACGCCACGGTTAACAGAATACTCATAAATCACCGCAGAACCAACGGGAACATTATCAGGAGTGTTGGTCACAGCAAAATCATAATCGGACAAAATGGACTTAGTCATTCTCATATATCCGTCCTTGATGAGAATGGGGGTTCCGTAGACAAACTTATATCCGTAAGTCAGTGGCCCGTCATATTTGCTCGTACCGCGGTATGGAATCACACGGTCAGCAAAGTTCAGGGGCTTTGACTTGTCAAACAAAATCTCCTTGGAATAAATTTTACCGGAAGTATTTGTTGACATTCTGAAAACGTCTCCCATCTCTAAATCCGCTGCCAATTCCTCAGACATCCGATAAACTTCCTCAAGGTTTTTCTGCATATAGATGCAGGTAACCGCATAAACTCTTTCACCCTCAGCATCAAGTTCAAGAGCAATATCCTTCACAAGATACATGGGGTCTGTATAGTCATATGTTTCGGTTGTGAAATCCTTATAAAGGAACACAACCTTTGCAAGTCCGGATTCATTGTCAATATTGAACACATCAACCTTTGTTGCAGTTTCGTTTGTGTCAAGAGTGTATGCACGGTATTTGTCATAGGCTGTTCTGTCCTTTTCGGGAATTCCGAACACGGTTGCACTTCCGTAGGTTGCAAGGTTCTCCCATGTGGAGCTGTATATACCATTGGCATAGCCGTTATAGGTATATGAACCCGAAAGGTCAAGGCTGAAGGAGTTTTCCTCGTTCTCTCCTTCTTCAAGGTATGCCGTGTCAATTTTGCCAAGCTTTCCCTGAGTGTTCAGAGCATATGCAACGGGCTGTGCATAAGGATAATTCGCCTCATCATACGCCACGGACTTTCTTGCACCGTTGGAAAGTGCCGTCATAACAGCTTCGGAGGTTTTGCATACTTTGCCGTCAAGCTTGATGCTGTCGCCCATTTCATAGACATTCGCATTTCCGTCCGCATCCACTATTATAAATTGAACCAGTTTATCAAAAACGCCTTCGCTGTGAACGTTCAGCAGATATCCGTAGTTCAGACCGTTCAGTTCACTTGCAGTGACACGCACAACCGTACCGCCGAGGAAATAAAGATTAACCGCATTGCCAAGGGTCAGTTCAGCCTTTGAATCTGCATCCAGACCGTCCCATACATCATACTCAATACCTCCTGCAACAATCGCATCGTTTTTGACACTTTCAATGGTCGCAAAGGTTCTTTCGTCCTTGCGTACGTCAATATCCGCACGATAGCAACCCGAAGCTTTCTTTGAGCGTCTGATGTGAAGGAGATTTCCCTTGATTATTCTTTCAATAGGATAATCCTTGCCTTCAAAGGTTATATTCAGTTCAACTGCATCCGAAAAATCGAACTTTTCATTTGTTATCAAGTCGCGGAATGTCCGGTTTTCAGCATCAACACTACCAACAATGCAGAATTCATAGGAATCAATGAGTGCAACGTCATATGTTCTGTCACCGTTATTGTCAATCAAAGTCACCTGACCCATCTTTGGCATCATATCCTCACTTGCGAAAGAGGGGTACGCAACGCCATTGATAATCACGTCAGTATCCCCGGATATTGCAACTGTTTTCAAATCACCTTTTTGGTTATAATACTCATATTTAAATGAATTATAGTTCTGAATGTCCTTGCTGTTCATCACAAAAACCTTGTTTTTGTCATTTTTCGCCATATATTCTATTTTGCAGGTGCCCGATGAATTTTTTGTGTAGTAATAATCAATGTTATAACCCAAAAACTCTGTTGCATCACCGTCATAAGCATAAACACCGTCATTTATGATAACCTGATCAGAATGCATGGTTACCGCCTGACGGAGGGTTGTGTTTCCTGCACCGTCAACCACACCGCTGTCATAAATCATACCGAAAAGCATTTCAATTCCCTGATAATTTTCGTCAATAGTAAGCGTTGCACCGTCATTGGAAATTTCCGTCATCCGAACCGCAGGTGTATGCAATGCATTATAGAGCAAACGGTACATCTCATCCGACCTGATTGCATCCGA
>JAZNLK010000126.1:0-21564 GCA_045579055.1 Clostridia bacterium | reverse complement strand
TGAAATAAAAGGCTTTCTTGCGAGAAGGTCTTTTTCTTTTTTTATCTTTTAGGAAATTATAACAAAATGTTATATTTCCTAAATTACAAATAAAGTGTACCTTAATCCCCTCAAGATTGAGGGGCAGGGGAGTTGATGTGTTTAATCAAACACTTTTTTATTAAGTACGACAAAAAAATCTTGACATTGGGTGCATAAGCATTTATAATAATTTGAGAATTATTCTCAAATTTGAAAGGGGTGGGGTTTGTGGCACATTATCAGACCGCACAAAAGAAAATATTAACAGATTTTATGATGGAGCACAGCGAAAAGACCTTCTCGGTGGAGGAGCTTTGTGCCGAAATGGAGAAGGAATATAAAGGTAGGGAAATTCCGGGCAAAAGCACTGTTTATCGTCTTATTCAGCAGATGGTGGAAGAAGGTACGGTGAAACGTATGATGAAGGAGCACAGTCGGAAATTTGTGTATCAGATTGCCGGCGGCGAGCATTGCGCTTTGCATCTTCATATGAAGTGCATGGATTGCGGAAGACTGCTTCATATGGATGATGATGAATCCTTGCGTATTATGGCAGAGGTTATGAAGAAAAATCATTTTGCGGTGGACGGAAAACAAACTTTGTTGGTGGGAACCTGCAGCGATTGCAGAAAATGAGAAAAGGAGAACAGAAATGAAGAGAATCAGATTTTTTACGGCATTTGTTCTTCTGCTTGCGTTAGCTGTTTCGGGTTGCGGCTCAATGTCGGAGGAAAAGGATAAGCTTTCGGTTGTTTGCACAACATTTCCGGCATACGATTGGGTGAACAGCATAATTGGTGACAATGCTGAAATGTTTGAAGTGACCCTTCTGAGCGGAAACGGTGATTTGCACAGCTATCAGCCCACAGCCAGAGATATTACGGAAATCAAAAGCTGCGATTTGTTTATATACACAGGCGGAGTGTCGGATGGTTGGACTGACAGCGTAATAAAAGAAAGCGACATAAAAACTCTGAAATTGTTCGATGCTTTGGAGGGTGAGCTTCTTTGCAGTGGGCATGAACATAATCACGGAGCGGAGCACAGCGCAGAGGAATATGATGAACACATCTGGCTTTCGCCCAAAACAGCACAAACAGCCTTTGAGGCAATTTATGAAGAAATACTTGACCTTGCACCGGAGTGTGAGTCGTTTTTTTCACAAAACAGGGAAGAATGCAGAAAGAAGTTTGAAAAGCTGAATCGGGACTATCTGGCGGCGGTATCGGAATCGGATGACAAAACAGTTATATTTGCCGACCGTTTTCCGTTCATTTATATGACGGAGGAATATGGAATTGAAGCAGTTGCGGCGTTCCCCGGCTGTTCGGCAGACACCAATGCAAGCTTTGAAGTGATTGCACGTCTTGCAAAGGCTGTGGATGAATATGATAAAAAGACTGTACTGGTTCTTGAAAATTCAAATCAGTCGGTGGCTGAAACTGTCATAAAAAGTACGCAGAATAAGGATGCTGAAGTGGCGGTTATGAATTCCTGTCAGTCAATGAGCACAAGCGACATTGAACAGGGTGCAGATTACTTTGATATTATGGAAGAAAACCTGGATGCTTTGAAAAAAGCATTGGAATAGAGGAGGGTGGAAATGGAACGGAATATAACGCAGATTGAATGCCGTGAACTGGCGCTTGGCTATGATGGCAAGGTTGTTGCAGAAGGGCTGAGCTTTTCGGTTTGCAGTGGTGACTATCTTTGTGTTGTGGGCGAAAACGGTGCAGGAAAAAGCACCCTTATAAAAACTCTTCTCAAATTGAAAGCGCCAATCAGCGGCGAAATTGTTATGAATGATGAAATGACATCAGGCGGCATCGGATATCTGCCGCAACAAACTGATGTCCAAAGGGATTTTCCTGCATCGGTTAAAGAAATCGTTCTTTCGGGATGTTTGAAAAAGAATGGGCTTCGTCCCTTTTACTCAAAATCTCAAAAAGCAATTGCAACAGAGAATATGAAAAAACTGGGGATTGATGACCTTGTCGATTGCAGCTATCGTGAGCTTTCGGGAGGTCAGCAACAAAGGGTTTTGCTTGCCAGAGCTCTTTGTGCTTCCCAAAAGATTTTGTTGCTTGATGAGCCTGAGGCGGGACTTGACCCTGTGGCGACGGCTGAAATGTATGAAGTTATCCGGGAGTTGAACCAATCGGGAATTACGGTTGTTATGGTGTCTCACGACATCCACACGGCGGTGAAGTATTCAAAGCATATTCTTCATATAAGTCACAAGCCGCTGTTTTTCGGGACAACGGCTGACTATATAAAGAGCGATGTGGGAAAAGTGTTCTTGGGCGGAGGTGACAGGATATGAGTGATGTTTTGTATTATCTTGAGTTTCCCTTTGTCAGATATGCCCTGGCAGTTTCTGTGATGATTGCACTTTGTGCGTCGCTTTTTGGAGTTACATTGGTGTTGAAGCGGTTCTCGTTCATCGGTGACGGACTTTCTCATGCAGCCTTTGGTGCAATGGCACTGGCGGCAGTTCTGCGGGTCTCAAATGAGCTGATTGTGGTGCTTCCTGTCACGGTTATTATGGCGGTTCTGCTTCTGAAAGCCGGAAACAGCACAAAGATAAAGGGGGATGCGGCTGTGGCGATGGTCTCGGTTGGTGCTCTGGCAATGGGATATCTTCTGCTGAATGTGTTTTCGGTATCGGGGAACATTGCAGGGGATGTTTGTGCATCGCTTTTCGGGGCAACGTCAATATTGACATTATCGCATACAGATGTCGCTTTGTGTCTGGTTCTGTCGGTTGCGGTAATTCTGTTTTTTGTGTTTTTTTATAACAGGATTTTTGCTGTCACATTTGACGAAAGCTTTGCTGCCGCAACGGGGGTAAAAACCGAAATACATAATACCGTCATTGCTGTGATTACAGCCATAATTATTGTTTTTGCAATGAGGCTTGTGGGGTCATTGATTGTGTCGGCACTTATAATATTTCCGGCACTTTCGGCAATGCGACTTTTCAAAAGCTTCAAGGGTGTGACCCTTTGTGCGGCGGTGGTTTCGGTTGTGTGTGCGGCGTTGGGATTCTTCTGTTCCCTGATTTGGGAGCTTCCTGTGGGACCTGCCATTGTTGCCGCAAATATAATTTGTTTTACAGCGTTTTTCTGCATAGGAAAAGCGGCAAGAAGATAAAATAAGATATTGACAAGAAGGAGTGAATTGATTTGAAAACTGAAAAAATTGAAATTTCAAAGGGCGTGAGCCTGAGATTCCTTGAAACAGACAAATTCAAGACCAATGTGATGAGTGTGTATTTTTGTGTACCCCTGAGTCGTGAGAATATCACAAAAACAGCATTGATTCCAAGGGTGCTGAAGCGTGGAACAAAAAGCTATCCCACCTTGACTGAGCTTTCAAGACGTGCCGAGGAACTTTACGGTTCTACAATCGGTGCAAATATAGGCAAGCGAGGAGATATGGCGGTTATCAGATGCTCGGTACAGTTTGTCAGCGACAGCTTCATCAGCGAAAGCATAATCGGCGACGTAACTCAGCTTCTCAAGGAGTTTATATTCTGCCCTGCCATTAAGGACGGAGGTTTTGATGAAACCTATGTGGCACAGGAAAAGGAGAATGCGAAGAATCACATTCTTGGGCTGATTAATGACAAGAAGGAATATGCTTCGGTGAAGTGTACCGAAATTATGTTTGAGGGTGATCCTTATGAGATATTCCCCTATGGCTATGTTGAAGACCTTGAAGGCATTGACGGAAAAAACCTTTATGAGCGTTATGAGGAAATTATAAACACGGCAAAGGTTGATATTTTTGTCAGCGGAAGCTTTGACAAGGCGGTGGTGAAGAAGAATATCGAGGAAAGCTTCAAGCCGTTCCTTGAAGACCGTGTTCCTGAGCTTTGTGAAACGAAACTGGCTGTTTGTGAAGATAACATTGAAATCAAGAATGTGACAGAGGATATGCCTGTGTCACAGAGCAAGCTATCCATGGGCTTCAACTGCGGAATTGCTCCTGTTTCGGAGGATTATTATGCAATGGCTGTGTTCTCGTGTATTTATGGCGGAAGTCCTTTTTCAAAACTTTTCAACAATGTTCGTGAAAAGCTGAGCCTGGCATATTATGTTTTTTCTGCCTTTGACAGAAGCAAGAGCTTTATGAAGATTAATGCAGGAATCGAGGCGTCAAAGTTTGATGAGGCGTATAACGAAATAATGCTTCAGCTTGATGCGATGAAAAATGGAGACTTCACCGATGATGAAGTTTTGTCGGCAAAGATGTATATGAAGACCCAGGCGGGAACCATCAAGGACAGCCTTGCGGCGACAGAGGATTTTTATATGGGCAGAGGACTTCTGGGATATGAGGAATCTGTTGACCAATTCCTTGAAAAACTCAATGAGGTTACCCGTGAGCGAATTATTGCGGCGGCAAATTCATTGCAGCTTGACACAGTATACTTTTTGAAAGGAGTTCAGGGAAATGAGATTTGAAAAAACCGAAAATAAAGCACTGAAAGAAAGCATTTTGTTTGGAGTTCACGAAAGCGGACTTCGGGTTTATATTATTCCGAAAGAGGGCTTCAGCAAGTATTATGCCATTTACGGCACAGAATACGGGTCAATTGACAATGTGCTGAAGGTTCCGGGCGGAAATGAAGAAATTAATCTCCCCGACGGTATTGCACACTTCCTTGAACACAAGCTTTTTGAGGAAGAGGACGGTCAGAACGCTTTTGATAAGTTTGCTGTAACCGGTGCAAGCAGCAACGCATTCACCAGCTTTGATATGACAGCATATCTGTTTTCCTGCACCGACAAATTTTATGAGAATCTGGACATCCTTCTGGAGTTTGTGAATAATCCGTATTTCACCGATGAAAATGTTGCAAAGGAACAGGGAATAATCGGTCAGGAAATCAAGATGTATGACGATGACCCGGAATGGCGACTTTTCTTTAATATGCTTCAGGGAATGTATCACAATAATACAGTGAAGACGGATATTGCAGGCACGGTTGAAAGCATAAGCCACATTACACCGGAGCTTTTGTATAAGTGCTGTGATGCATATTATAATCCTTCAAATATGATTCTTGTTATGGTTGGCGACATTGACCCGGACGAAGCTGTCGGATATATTGACAAACACGTGAAGCCTGAAAAGAATGTGGGTAAGATTGAACGTACAAAGGTTTCGGAGCCGGATTTTGCGGTTAAAAAGATTGTTCGTCAGAAGCTGAGTGTTTCAAAACCGTTGTTCCTGATGGGATTCAAGGAAAAAGAGACCAATGTATGCGGTGATGAGCTGGTGAAAAAGCAGATAAAAACCGATATTATTCTTGAAGTTCTCTTTGGAAAGAGCAGTGGCTTCTTTATGGAGCTTTACGGTGAAGGTCTCATTGACGGAAGCTTCAGCAAGGATTGCGAACTGGAAAAGTACTACGGTTTTTCATCAATAAGCGGTGAGTCCAAAGAACCTGAGACGGTGTATGAAAGAACCTGTGAGTACCTCAGACAGGTGAAAAAGGGCAACCTTGACCCTGAGGCAATTGCTGTTGCAAAGAGAGTGCTCATAGGTCAGAACCTCAGACGTTTCAACAGTGTTGAAAAATTGGGCAACGACTTTATCCGTTCCTTTATGAACGGAATAAACCCCTTGAACTATAATGATCTGGTTGAGAGCATCACGGCGGAGGAACTTGAAATCCGTCTCCGTGAGCATTTTGATGAGGAAGCCTGCACATTGTCCATTGTGGAGCCGCTGGAGGAAGAAAAGAATGATTAACAATATATCTTTTCCCGGTTTGGGACTTGAATTTGAAGTGAATCGTGTGGCGTTCACGGTTTTTGGTGTGGACATTTATGCTTATGGTTTTCTGATTGCTGTTGGAATGTGTATTGCGTTTTTTTACGGGTCAAGAGAGGCGAAGAGGATTGGTGTCAGTCAGGACGATTTGTTCAATCTGATTCTCTGTGCATTGCCTGCGGCGGTCATTGGCGCAAGACTTTATTATGTGATTTTTGAATGGAGCTCGTATAAGGATAACCTTGCATCCATCTTCAATCTGAGAGAAGGCGGACTTGCAATCTACGGCGGAGTTATCGGTGCTGCTGTGGCGATTTTTGCCTATTGTAAAATAAAAAAGCTGAGCATCGGAAAGAAGCTTGATATTCTTGCGGTGGGGTTGCTTATCGGTCAGACTGTGGGTCGTTGGGGCAATTTTGTTAACGGTGAAGCCTTTGGGGGGGCAACAACCCTTCCCTGGGCAATGACCATTGTACATAACGGCGAGCTTGTTGCCGAATCGGTTCACCCGACTTTTCTTTATGAATCCCTCTGGAATGCTTTAGGTATTGTTGTTCTTTTGCTTTATAAGAGGAAAAAGACCTTCAACGGTGAGGTTTTCTGCGGATATATGGTATGGTACGGAATCGGCAGAGCTATGATTGAGGGACTTCGGGCAGATTCACTTTATCTGGGTCCTCTGAGAGTTTCGCAGATTTTGTCTGTTTGTCTTGTTATTGCCGGAATTGCCATTGTTGTGTATAACAGAAAAAAATTAAAAAAAGGTATTGACAAATAGGGCTTTTTGATGTACAATTGGTGAGGTGTAAAGCGGTAGACCTTTACACTTGACGAAAAAAGGGGGATAAAAATGGAAAAAAATGTTGAAATCTCCCTACTTTTGAGTTTTTACAAAAATATGCTGACCGAGAGACAGGCTGACACTGTTGAGCTTTATTATAATGAAGATTTGTCTTTGTCGGAGGTTGGTGCCGAGCTTGGCATAAGTCGGCAAGGGGTTCGTGATAATTTAAAACGCTCCGAAGCGGTTCTTTATGATGTGGAATCGAAGCTTGGCCTTGTTGAAAGGTTCCTTGCAATAAAGTCAAAGCTTTCGGAAATTGATGAAATTATTGACGAAATCGAGAAATCTCCCGAGGGAAAGTTCCTTCCGGACAGCATCAAACACCAGATAAACAGAATTCTCACCATTGTTGCGGGAATAAACGAAGTTGAAGAATAACCTTATTACTTATATTTTTGAAAGGAGTGTGGCTTATGGCTTTTGAAAGTTTGTCTGACAAGCTGCAAAATGCGTTCAAAAAGCTCCGTGGCAAGGGGAAAGTTTCCTCTGCCGACCTGAAGGAAGCTATGCGTGAAGTTAAATTGGCACTCCTGGAGGCTGACGTTAACTTCAAGGTTGTAAAAAGTTTTATAAACGATGTTTCCGAAAGAGCCAGCGGTGCCGAGGTTATGGAATCTCTTACACCGGCACAGCAGGTTATAAAAATAGTAAATGAAGAGCTCATAAAACTTATGGGCACTGATGAACAGAAGATAAAGATATCCTCAAAACCGCCGACAATAATTATGATGACCGGTCTTCAGGGTGCAGGTAAAACAACAACCGCCGCAAAGTTGGGCGGCTTGCTGAAAAAACAGGGAAAGAGACCTCTTCTTTGTGCCTGCGACGTTTACCGTCCTGCGGCTGTGAAACAGCTTCAGGTGGTGGGTGGTCAGCTTGATATCCCTGTTTTCAGTATCGAAGGCAGCAAGAATCCTGTGGACATTGCCGAAAAGGCTTTGAACCACGCACGTCTTCATTCCAATGATATTCTGATTGTGGATACTGCAGGTCGTCTTCATATTGATGAAGAATTGATGGATGAGCTGAAGAACATCAAGGCAAGCATTGAACCGGATGAAATTCTGCTGGTTGTTGATGCAATGACAGGTCAGGATGCGGTGAATGTTGCCGATACCTTCAACAAGGAACTTGAGGTTGACGGCGTTGTTCTCACAAAGCTGGACGGTGACACTCGTGGTGGTGCTGCTATTTCGGTACGTGCGGTAACCAACAAGCCAATCAAGTTCTGTGGTATGGGCGAAAAACTCACCGACCTTGAGGTTTTCCATCCTGAAAGAATGGCATCAAGAATTCTCGGTATGGGCGATATGCTGAGTCTCATCGAAAAAGCTGAACAAGCACTTGATGAGAAAAAGGCACGTGAGCTTGAACAGAAAATAAAGAACTCAACCTTCACGTTCAATGATTTTCTTGATCAGATGGAACAGATGAAGAAAATGGGACCTCTTGACCAGTTGATTGGGATGATTCCCGGAGTTAACAAACAGGCTCTTCAGGGGGCAAATATAGACGAAAAGAAAATGCTTCACATTGAAGCCATCATAAAATCTATGACTGCGGGCGAGCGTGAACTTCAAGACAAGCTTACTCCCAAACGCAAAGAAAGAATCGCCAAGGGAAGCGGAACAACAATCGGCGAAGTCAATGCTCTTTGCAAGCAGTTTGAGCAGATGCAGAAAATGATGAAGATGATGTCAGGCGGCAAAATGGCGAAAAAAATGAGCCGTATGGGCAAAATGGGAAAGATGAAGTTTCCCTTTTAAATGACAAAATTTGAAAATTATTAAATTTATATATTTTTTGGAGGTAATTTATTATGGCAGTAAAAATTCGTTTGAGAAGAATGGGTGCAAAGAAGGCTCCTTTCTACAGAGTAGTGGTAGCAGATTCAAGATACCCCAGAGATGGCAGATTCATTGAACAGGTTGGAACATACAACCCCATGACAAAGCCCGCTGCAGTTGAATTCGACGCAGAAAAGGTTGCAACATGGATCAAGAACGGTGCACAGCCCACAGACACAGTTAAGCGTCTTCTCAAGGAAAAGGGTATTATCTAATTCTCCCTTTAAGATGAAAATGTTCGGATGATGATTTAAAGCGGCAATTCCATCCGCCGTATTCCGTCGGGTGCTTTGCCTGCTTTGAAAATCCGGTCTCTGTTCTTGTTTATGAGAAGCGGAGGGCGGAGAAAATCCGATTTTGGAGGAAATGAAATGAAAGAGCTTTTGGAATTTATTGCAAAATCAATGGTTTCGGAGCCGGATGCAGTTACCGTTGAAGAAACCGTTCGTGATAATGCGGTTGTTTTGACCTTGCATGTCAGCGAAGGCGATATGGGAAAGGTTATCGGCAAGCAGGGAAGAATAGCAAAGGCTATCAGAACTGTTGTTAAAGCCGCTGCAAGTCATGAGAACAAAAAGGTTACGGTTGATATTGCGTAACGTTTATGTAAGGCAGACTGTATCAAAATGATACAGTCTTTGCTTGTTTTACGGAATAGTTTTTGATTGAGGAATTTTATGAAAAATAATCTTGAAATTGGACAAATAGTGAATACGCATGGGCTCAGAGGTGACCTGAAGGTTATGCCCTGGTGCGATGACCCGGAGGTTTTTGATGAGCTTGCGTATGTTATTATAGACGGCGTGGAGTTTGATATCGAAAAGTCAAGAATGCAGAAGAATATGGTTTTGCTGAAGCTGAAAGGTATTGACGATATCAATGAAGCCGAAAAATACCGAAACAAGGTTCTAACCGTTCCACGGGAGGAAATGGGCGAGCTTCCTGAAGGCACATATTATATCTGTGACCTTTTGGGGTGTGCTGTTGAGACTGTTGACGGAAGATATCTGGGAAAGATTTCCGACATAATCAAAACCGGAAGCAACGATGTTTATGTTGTTGAGGATATTGGAAAAAAACAGGTTCTTATCCCGGTTATTGATGAGGTTGTGAAGTCTGTTGATATTGAAAACAAACAGATTGTGATTGAACCTTTAAAAGGATTGATTGACTGATGGCAGAACTGAGAGTTGATATTCTGACTTTGTTTCCTGAAATGTTTGATGCTGTGCTGAAAAATTCTATAATCGGCCGTGCGGTAAACAACGGTATTCTGGAAATAAACTGTGTTCAGATAAGAGATTTTGCATATAACAAACACCGACAGGTTGATGACTATCCCTATGGCGGCGGTCAGGGGATGGTTATGCAGGCTGAACCGATTTTTCTGGCATACAGGAGTGTTTGCGAGGAACTGGATTACAAGCCTTTGACCATTTATATGTCCCCACAGGGCAAAACCTTCAGACAGTCCACGGCAAAGAGATTGGCGAAGAAAAAGCATATTGTTATTCTTTGCGGGCATTATGAAGGCGTGGATCAGCGTGTGCTGGACGAGATTGTGGATGCTGAAATCTCTATGGGCGATTTTGTGCTGACAGGCGGTGAAATTGCGGCAATGGCTGTGGTTGATGCAACTGCAAGGATGATTCCCGGAGTGCTTGCCTGTGAGGATGCGTTTTCGGATGAATCACACTTTGACGGATTGCTTGAATACCCTCAGTACACAAGACCGGCAGAGTGGCATGGACGCACAGTTCCGGAGGTTCTGATGAACGGAAACCACAAACTGATTTGTGAATGGAAAAGGGCTGCGGCAATCGAAAATACCTATCGGAAACGTCGGGGAATGCTTAGCCGTGCAAAGCTTGGCAAAAAAGATGTGGAACTTGTCAGAAAACTGAAAGAAAAATGAGGCTGATTTGCTGAATTTGTGAGTTGCGTGTTGTTTTTTGACGATTGGTATGGTAGAATAGGTTTAACTACATATATTAACGAGAAATTTTGAGAAGCGGAGGTAATCCTGATGAAATGTGTAGAATGTGGCGCGGATATTTATGAAGGCGTGAAGAAATGTCCCTACTGCAAGACTTTGACGCAAGCAGTCAAGGATGATGAAAAATTCAGGGATTTTGACTTCAAGTATACAATTACTTCATCGGAACAGGTTGACAAAATTCGCAAATCTGCGAAGTCATCCGGAAAGAAAAAGAGCAAAGGAACCGGTCTGAAAGCAAAAATCGAAAAGTACTTTGCTGACAGGCGTGCGGCAAAGCGAGCAGCAAGACGTGCGGCAAGACGAGGTGAGGACCCGGCTCTGGCTGTGAAAAAACTGGAGACAAAGGAAGAAAAAAATCCTTTCCTCAGAGATACTGCTGTGACCGATGCGGGAGACGATTCTCTGAACGCATACACAAGAGTTAAAAAACGCAGAACAACTGACAGTTCTTCAAAAAGAACAGGTTCCGGTGCCGGCAAGAAAAAGTCAAAGAAGACCGGACTTATGGACAAGCTTAAGAAGTTTTCTTCGGGAAGTAAGGCTTCTGATAACAGAAAATTGCTTATCCGCCGAATAATCGGGGTTGCGGCAATTCTTTTGATTATTGTTCTTGTGTTTAAACTGATGGGTGCTTTGTTCTGTGGCGGTTCTGAATCAAAAGCGGATGCAGCAACTCATTCATATGTAAAGGACAATGCTCTGTTTATGGTTTATAACGGGGAGAATATGACGCTCTCAAAAAATGTTCTTGATGAAACCTTTATCAGAAACAACAGTGAGGCGGAGACTCCTCAGTCTGTGGATGCTGTTATAAAATCGGAAAACATTATCAAAAAGTCAAGTGACGGTTCTCTGGTATGGTTTTTTGAAAATTATGACCCTGAAACCGACAGCGGCAGACTTTGTGTAGTGAAGAACGGAAAAAAGATTACTCCAATTTCCGAAGCGGTTCACAACTCTATTGTTGTGTCGCAGGACGGAAAGAGAATTCTTTATCTTCAGGCAACTGACAAAAACGGTGATATGGGTGTTCTGTACTTCTGGAAGGACGGAATAAAAGAGCCTTTAAAGCTTACGTCCGATATTGATCACGGAACCTTTGAATTTTCGAAGAACGGCAAATGGGCGTTTTTCCTTCAGAATATGAACAGAGGGGAAATGAGCGGCGACCTTTATGTAAGAAATGTTGAAAAAGCTGATGATGAAAAGCATAAGGTGGATTCGGATGTTTGTATGCTCTTCGGGTACGACAGCAACGGAAAGCACCATCTTTACGGCAAGGAATATGATACAGCAGACGGCTCTTTTGATGTGTATGCCGTAAATGGCGAAGGTTATGCTATAAGACTTGGCGAAAGAACTGTGAAGAGTCCGCTTGTTCAGAAAAAGAAGAATACGGTGCTCATTCTCGGTCAGGATGATGACGGCGAAAAGACTACCCACAACCTGTATCTTGTTGAAGTATCTTCAGGCAAGAAGACCAAAATTGATTCGTCGGTTAATTCGGTGCTGATGCTTTCAAAGAAAGAAGACATCGTTATTTATGAGAAGATGTATAACGGAAAGATTGCGGATTTCTATGCATACACCGAAGGCAAAATGGCGGTTAAAGTTGCAGCAAATGTAATTGTTGATTACGATGTTGTGGGAACAAACCATCAGGTTTCGGCAACCGCAGACGGCAAGAAGTTTGCATATATATCCGAGTTTGAAACTCTCAAGGGTGGCGGAACACTTACTTTGTTGACATACGAGAACGGCAAGGAAACATCAAAGGAACAGATTGCAGAAGATGTTCGTTCGTGTCACAGAACAAGCAATAACCGTTTTGTGTTCACAAAGAACTATAGCCCGTCAAAGAAATTCTTTGATGTTTATGTCCTTGAAGGTGGCGAAGAAAGACTTCTGAAAGAAGAAGTTTATCCCGAAGCATTCGGCGTTGACCAGACAGGAAACAACATATATTATATTTCAAACTATAATGTTGAAGGCAAGTTCGGAACTCTGGTGAGAATGAACCTCAAGGGCGAGGAAACTGAAATTACTGATAATGTATATGGTTTTTCCATTTCTTCAAACGGTGATGTTTTGATTAAGAAAAACCTGAACAGTGGAGAAAACACATACGATTTATATTTGCTTCCTGAAGGAAACAACGAATGTGTTGAAATCAACACCAGTATAGGTGAGATTTTGTAATAAAAAGGAGCGGAATGTTTTGAGGATAGGAATTTTTGGAGGCACATTCAATCCCCCTCATTTAGGGCATCTGCTTCTTGCCTCTGAAGTCAGAGAAAAGGCGGAGCTTGACAGACTTATCTTTATGCCGTGTGCTGTGCCGCCGCACAAAGCTTGTGCGACCATTCCTGACGGATATCACAGACTTAATATGGTTAAACTGGCCATTGGTGACAATCCTTGTTTTGAAGTGTCTGATATGGAAATCGAGGCAGGGGGAAAAAGCTATACCGCAAAAACCCTTGAACGAATGGAAAAAATCTATCCGAATGACAGATTATGTTTGGTTGTGGGTGCGGATTCGCTTTGCGATATGGAAAAGTGGTTCTGCCCCGAAGAAATTTTCAAGAGAGCTGAAATAATTGTTGCTATGCGCGGAGGAATGCGGGAAGCGGAATTGAATGCGGCAATTGATTTTTTCAGGCAGAAATATAATGCGGATATCACCAAGATTTCAATGAAAGCTATTGAGATGTCATCATCTGATATACGACAGAGAATTTCTGAAAACAAAACCATAAAATATATGGTGAGTGATCAGGTGATTGACTATATCTGCAAAAACAGAATTTATGAAGGAACCCGATGAAAGCTATGGAGGATTTTGAAAGAATAAAGAATTATGCTCAAAGTGTTTTAAGTGCGAAACGTTTTGTTCATACTGTTAATGTTGCGGAAGAAGCAAAACGGCTGGCTCTTATCTGGGGTGTTGATCCCGAAAAAGCGTACCTTGCAGGTCTTATTCACGATATTGCCAAGGAGCTTCCGGAGGAAGAGTCAAAAAAACTTCTGGTGGAAACAGATGAGGATGTGAGTGAGGTTGATTCGGTGGCACTTCACGGCTTTCTGGCGGCATATATAGCCAAAACAAAGCTTGGAGTGACAGATGGTGAAGTTCTTGATGCGGCGAGGTATCATACAACCGGCAGGGTGGGTATGAATATGCTTGAAAAAATAGTGTATGTTGCTGACTTCACCGAACCGGGAAGGCACTATCCACAGTCTGCAGAGGTGCGTCGGATTTCCGAAACTAATATGGATGAAGCTGTGCTCAAGGAAGCCGATTATGTTATAAAGTTTATTATTGATTCAGGAAGGGTGTTGCACACCACAACGGTTGAAATGAGAAACAGCTTTTTGATGAATATAAAAAGAGGTTGATTTTGATGAAACTGAAAGCTCGGTTGAAATTGGCTTTGGTGGTTATTGTTCTGACGGTAGTTGTGTATACCGGATTCAGATTTGCAATGTCGTTTATAACGGGTCAGCCATTCAGTTTTGGTTTTTGGTCCGATGACAATTCAAAAGCGGTTAGAAATTTTGTTGTTGCCGGAGTTGACGAAGACGGAATGCGTACA
Source organism: Clostridia bacterium (assembly GCA_045579055.1). Classification (GTDB taxonomy): domain Bacteria; phylum Bacillota; class Clostridia; order Monoglobales; family Monoglobaceae; genus SIG440. Next base: position 7,473 of record JAZNLK010000126.1, on the reverse strand, counting down.
GATTTGATTTTGCTGTGCCAGTTCGATAATGCCGACAACTCGTTGGAGGTTCTGCAGATTCCACGTGACACAAAGGTGGAGACAGAAAGGTACGACAAAAAGATTAATTCCGCATACGGCTCAAAAAGAAAGACCGAAGCCTTATGTGACGAAATTGAAAGCGTGACCGGTATCAGACCGGACAGATATGTGGTTGTCAGCTTCAAGGGTTTCAGAGAATTGGTCGATGAAATCGGCGGCGTTGATATGAATGTTCCAATACGGATGTATTACACCGACCCGGCTCAGGACTTGGTGATTGACCTCTATCCGGGACAACAGCATCTTGACGGAAGAAAAGCGGAGATGTTTATGAGATTCCGCAAAAACAATGACGGAAGCGGATACCCCAACGGCGATATTGACAGACTGGCAGCACAAAAGAACTTTTACGGTGCTGTGATGGATAGCTTGATTAGCTTCCGCAGTTTGTGGAACGCATCTGATATATTGTCAGTTGTTACCCGAAACGTAAAGACAAATTTCAGCGGTGATGAAATTTTCAGGTATTTAAGCAAGATTCCGGGACTTAGCTCTGAAAGAATACGAATTCATACTCTTCCGGGAGCAGGTGGTTATGATACAAACGGAATATCGTATTTTTTCTGTGATGACGAACAGACAAAAGCATTGATGGACGAATATTTTAACACTTCGGTGAAGTAGTTGATTTGATTCACGAAACTGAAGAAGATAAAAGTTGAAAACTTTGGGCAATATGAAAATGCCCGGTTAAAGGAGAAAAAAATGAGTTGCGAAAATAATTATGTTAACACTGTGGTCAAGGCAATTGACGGCAAAAAAGGCAAAGATATAACAGTACTCAAGCTTGAAGGTCTCACGACACTGACAAATTATTTTGTTATTGCCACCGGCGGTTCAAATAAGAATGTTCAGGCGATATGTGACGAGGTTGAGGAGAAAATGACCGAACAGGGTGCAAAAATGTGGACAAAGGAAGGTTATGAAAGCGGAGAGTGGATTCTTCTTAATTATGACGATGTGATTGTTCACATATTTCAGGCTGAACCTCGTGAATTCTATAAGCTGGAGCACATCTGGAAGGATGCTCCGACTGTTGACATAGAAGATTTACTTCAGGAAGACTAATTTAACTGAAAGGACAGATATATTATGAGATACGATTTCAAAGCAATCGAAGCAAAATGGCAGAAGCATTGGGATGACAACAAAACCTTTGAGGCATCAAATGCCGACAAGTCAAAGCCCAAATTTTACGGACTTGTTGAATTCCCGTATCCCTCAGGTCACGGCCTTCACGTGGGTCATCCCAGAGGCTATACGGCAATTGATATTATAACCAGAAAGAAGCGTCTGGAAGGATATAATGTTTTGTTCCCAATGGGTTGGGATGCCTTTGGTCTGCCCACGGAGAACTTCGCCATAAAGAACAATATCCACCCTGCAATTGTTACCAAAAACAATATTGAAAACTTCAAGAGACAGCTTAAAATGCTTGGCTTTGGTTTCGACTGGTCAAGGGAAATAAACACAACCGACCCCAATTATTACAAGTGGACTCAGTGGATTTTCCTCAAGCTCTTCGAAAAGGGTCTTGCATACAAAACAAAGATGCCCATTAACTTCTGTACAGGATGTAAGGTTGGTCTTGCAAACGAAGAAGTTGTGAATGGCGTATGTGAACGTTGCGGCAGTGAGGTTGTTCAGAAGGAAAAGAGCCAGTGGATGCTGAAAATTACTGAGTATGCACAGAAGCTCATTGACGACCTGGAAGGTCTTGATTATATTGACAGAGTAAAGGTTCAGCAGACAAACTGGATTGGCAGATCCGCAGGTGCAGAAGTGGACTTCAAAATCAAAGGCACTGAGGACAAAATCAGAGTATACACAACACGTCCCGATACTCTTTTTGGTGCTACATATATGGTTCTTGCACCCGAACATCCTTATGTTGAAAAATACAAGGATATCATTGAGAATTATGCAGAAGTTGAAGCATATAAAGCAGAAGCTGCAAAGAAGAGCGACTTCGAAAGAGCCGAGCTTGACAAAAACAAGACCGGCGTTATGCTGAAGGGTATAACTGCCATTGACCCGGTAAACAATGCTGAAATTCCCATCTGGATTTCGGACTATGTGCTTGTGACATACGGAACAGGTGCAATTATGGCAGTTCCTGCTCACGATACCCGTGACTGGGAATTTGCAAAGAAGTTTGATATGCCCATTATCGAAGTTGTTGCAGGTGGTGAAGACGTACAGAAAGAAGCCTTCACCGATGTTGAAACAGGAGTAATGGTGAATTCAGGATTCCTGACAGGTATGCAGGTTGAAGAGGCAAAGAAGGCAATCATTGATTTCCTTGAAAAAGAAGGAATCGGTAAACGCAAGGTGAACTACAAGCTCCGTGACTGGGTATTCTCACGTCAGCGTTACTGGGGCGAACCCATTCCGCTGGTGAACTGTCCCAAGTGCGGTTGGGTGGCACTTCCTGAAAGTGAACTTCCCTTGCAGCTCCCCGACACCGAGAATTTTGAGCCCGGCGAATCGGGAGAATCGCCACTTATCAAAATCCGTGATTGGGTTGAAACAACTTGTCCCAAGTGTGGCGGTGCAGCAGAACGTGAAACAGACACAATGCCCCAGTGGGCAGGTTCTTCGTGGTATTTCCTGCGTTATATTGACCCCAATAATTCAGATTTTCTGGCAGGAGTTGAAGAACTTAAGTACTGGTTGCCCGTTGACTGGTATAACGGTGGTATGGAACATACAACTCTCCATCTCCTTTACTCAAGATTCTGGCACAAGTTCCTTTATGATATCGGCGTTGTTCCCACAAAGGAACCCTATCAGAAGAGAACGTCTCACGGTATGATTTTGGGTGAAAACGGCGAAAAGATGTCCAAGTCAAGAGGAAATGTAATTAACCCCGATGACGTTGTAAACGAATATGGTGCGGATACATTCAGAACATATGAAATGTTCATCGGTGCTTTTGATCAGGCAACGCCTTGGTCAATGAATGGTGTAAAGGGTTGCTATAAGTTCCTTGAAAGAGTATGGAATCTGCAGAATATTCTTGTGGACGGTGACAGCTATTCAAAGGAGCTTGAAACATCACTCCACAAGACAATCAAAAAGGTGACAGACGACTACAACAGAATGAAGTTCAACACAGGAATTGCGGCACTTATGGCATTTATCAATGACGTAATGAAGGTTGAAAGAATCAATAAGGCTGAATTCAAGACCTTTATCACACTTCTGAACCCTGTTGCTCCTCATATCACAGAAGAACTCTGGCAGATTGCAGGCTTTGAAGGTGTTTTGTCTGCTACAACGTGGCCAACCTATGACGAAGCAAAAACTGTTGATAACGAAATTGAAGTTGTTGTTCAGATTAACGGAAAAATCCGTGACAAGATGATGATTTCAGCTGAACTTAATCCCCAGCAGATGCAGGAAGCTGCACTTGCAAGCGAAAAGATTCAGGCTCTCATTGACGGTAAGCAGGTTGTGAAGGTTATTGCAGTTCCCAAAAAGCTTATCAACATTGTGGTGAAATAGTTATGAGCGCAAAACAGGAATTTATTGATATTTATCAGAAGTATATAAAGAGGGAAGGGGCTGACAAGCTCCTTGCCCACCTTATGTCCTCGGCAAGTGATTTTTTCACAGCTCCTGCAAGCACCAGATTTCACGGTGCTTATGAAGGTGGTCTTGTGGAGCATAGTCTTAATGTTTATGAGTGCTTGCGTGACTATATGAATCGGGAAAGAGTTCAGGAGCTTTATGGGTTGGAGGCAAGTGATGAAACGATTGCCATTGTGGCACTTCTCCATGACCTTTGCAAAATGAATTTTTATAAGCCCGGTTTCCGTAATGTGAAGGACGACAACGGTGTGTGGCAAAAGGTTCCCACATATGAGATTGATGATAAACTGCCCTACGGTCACGGTGAAAAGTCGGTTTATATTATATCAGGATTTATGCGTCTCACCCGTGAGGAGGCATTTGCAATCAGATACCATATGGGTTTTTCGGGAAACGAGGAGCCAAGAAATGTGGGTAGTGCCTTTGAAATGTTTCCGCTGGCATTTGCACTTTCAACTGCCGATATGGAAGCTACATATTTCTTGGAAGGAAAAGAATGACTTTTTATGCAAGATTCTTCACTGCGTTCAGAATGACAAGAATATGTCACCCTGAGCGTAGTCGAAGGGTCTTGTTTTCGGAAGGGGATAAATTACAGAGGATGGTTGTTTTATGCTTCACATAAAAGAAACAATTGTGGTTGAAGGCAAGTTCGATAAGGAACAGTTAAAAAAAGTGACAGACGCTCCCATAATCTGCACCGGTGGCTTTAGCCTTTACACAAATAAAAATATAATAAATTCAATACGACGTATGGCAGAAAAAACAGGGGTTATTGTCTTTACGGATTCCGACAGTGCAGGTTTTCGTATCCGAAATTACATCAAGCAATGCGTGGGAAATCGGGGAATTGTGAAACACGCATACATTCCCTCTGTTGAAGGCAAAGAAAAAAGAAAAGATACTCCCGGCAAGGAAGGTCTTCTGGGGGTTGAAGGAATGACGGAGGAAGTACTTTCGGAAATCCTTTCCAATGTTACTGAGGTTTCGGATGCGGTTGAACGTCCGAAGGAAGAAATAATAACAAAAAATACATTATATGAAGATGGTCTATCGGGCAAAGAGGATAGCACCCAGAAACGTATCAAGCTAGCCAAAACCCTCGGACTTCCCATGCGAATTTCAACCAATGCTCTGATTGAGGTGCTGAACACGGCGTTTACCTATGAGGAATACCGTGAGGCATTGAAGAAAATTAAGTAATGCTTTTTTATTTGCGAAAGGAAATGATTTACATAATGAAGAGTGCAAAAATCAGAAAGGATTTCACAACGGGAAGCATACCAAAACAGCTTTTTAATCTGATGATACCCTTTATGCTTTCCAATGCACTACAGGTGCTGTATTCCACTATTGATATGATTATTGTCGGGGAATATGTGGGAACGGCAGGGCTTTCGGCTGTTGCTCAGTCCAGTGCAATACTTAACTTTGCAACTATGGTGTGTCTCGGTTTCGCCAATGGAGGACAAGTTGTGATTGCGCAGGCACTGGGTGCCGGAAAAAAGCAGGAAACCAACAACATAATCGGGACATTGTTTACCGTTATACTTGCTATGGGATTGGTCTTTTCGGTTGTGATTATTCTTTCGAAGAATGTGATAATTGACGTTATGAACATCCCTGCGGAGTCGATTTGTATGTCAAATGATTACTTGATAATATGCGGGTTGGGGATGATTTTTACCGCAGGTTATAATTTGGTTTCTGCGATTTTGCGTGGTATGGGCGATGCAAAACGTCCCCTTCTTTTTATTGCAATTGCTTCTGTTGTAAACTTGGGTCTTGATATCCTGTTCACAGGTTTCTGGGGCTGGGGTGTTGCCGGTGCGGCGTGGGCAACCATAATCGGTCAGGCGGTATCATTTTTGTTCTCGCTTTTTTATCTTTATCGGAACAAGAAGGAGTTTGGGTTCAATTTCAAGTTTATAAGCTTCAAGCCTGTTAAAAAATATGTAAAAATGATTATAAGTTTGGGAACTCCAATGGCGATTCAGTCAGGATTTATTAATATTTCAATGTTGTACGTAAATTCAATGATAAATTCTCTTGGGGTTGTGGAGTCTGCGACATTCGGTGTCGGCGTCCGTATTGATGATATTATGAATAAAATATCAATGGGAATTCAGTATGCGGCTCTTCCCATGATAAGTCAGAATATAGCGGCAAAGAAGCTGGATCGTTCAAAAAGGGTTGTGCATTGGGCGTGGATTTTCTCGGGAATATTTACGGTGGTATTTCTGAGCCTTTACATCTGCTTCGGGAAAGAGCTATTTATGTTGTTTTCTGAAGATGCAGCGGTGCATAGCTTGTCGGGAACCTTTATTTCTGCAATAATCTGGATGTTTATACCTTTTGCAATAATGCGTGGAACGGGTGCTTTTGTTCAGGGAATAGGATTCGCAAAGTTTGGGATGGTTCTTTCAATCCTTGATGGTGTTGTCTTGAGAATAGGTCTCAGCTGGCTTTTCGGAATATATTTAGGGTTTGGATTTTTTGGATTTGTCCTTGGCTATGCCTTGGCTCCTTACGGCTACGCAATTCCGTCTTTCATATATTTCATCAGCGGAGTTTGGAGAAGACGCAAGGTTCTTGCTGACGATATTTAATCTGTAAACATATTTTAAGATAGGAGTATGATTGATGAGCAAAGAAAAACAAAAATTATCTGTTCGATGGGCATATATGGTCATTGGCATAGTTGCAATGTTGTTTGCCGGGGTGCTTTATGCCTGGTCGGTTTTAAAATCGCCGCTGACTGCTGAATTTGGCTGGGGTTCTTCTGAGCTTGCCTTGAATTTCACAATCGCTATGACGTTCTTTTGTGTGGGCGGTCTGCTTGGTGCCCGATTGTCGGGTCGTGCGGGACACCGTGTTGCACTGGTCATAGCGGGAACTCTGTCTGCGGCGGGTTTCGTGCTGACAGCCCTTTTGCGAGATGCACCGGTGTTGCTTCTTTATATTACATATGGAGTTCTTGCGGGCGTTGGCATCGGAATTGCCTATAACGTTGTTATTGCAACGGTGAGTGCATGGTTCCCTGACAAGAAGGGGTTGTGCTCCGGTTGTCTTATGATGGGGTTTGGTGCATCTGCCCTGATTCTTGGGAATGTTGCTGATGCCATATTCAAAAGTGATTTGGGGTGGCGTGCAGCCTATATGATTTTGGGGATAGCTATTTTTGCGGTTCTTACGTTGTCAGCTTTTTTGCTTAAACGCCCGAACCTTGAAACGGTTTTTCCTCAGGTTAAGGAAAAGAAGAGTAATGAAAAAAATGATGCGGAGCATCAGGATTTTACAGCAAAACAGATGCTTTGCCGACCTTCGTTCTGGATGGCGTTTATTTGTATTTCGTTTTTAGCAGCAGTTGGAAGTTCGGTTATAAGCTTTGCAAAAGATATGGCTTTGTCGGTTAATGCATCCGAAACCTTGGCTGTATCACTGGTTGGAGTGCTTTCGGTCTGCAATGGAGTTGGGCGAATAATTACGGGGGCGGTGTTTGACGTTATTGGACGTCGAAGAACCATGATATGTGCCAATATACTTACTATTTGTGCGGCTGCCGTGACGCTTCTGGCGGTTTCGGTTGATTCCTTGCCCTTATGTATTGCGGGGTTATGCCTGACCGGAATGTCATATGGTTCCTGTCCGACAATTACAGCAGCAGTAACCTCGTCCTTTTACGGTATGAAACACTTCTCGGACAATATGGCGTTGATGACCTTTACTGTTATGGTAGGTTCATTTATTGCCACAGCATCAAACAAGGTTCTGGAGGTTACGTCCGGATATACAGCC
>JAZNLK010000125.1:0-6481 GCA_045579055.1 Clostridia bacterium | reverse complement strand
CAAATCTTACAAGCTTGTTTTTTTACATAGCATCCTTTAGCGTATCATCTGCTATGATGATGTTTGTTGCAAAGAATGATAAAAAAAGGACATTTTTTTATTTGATTATGATTTTGATTGCTTTTGGCGTGCCTATTGTTATGGCAGGCTACAGAACCTGCGGGACAGATTCTTTGACGTATATACAATCATATCTTGGTAGTGCAAAATCATCTTGGGGAGAAGTTTTTGAAGGTATTGAAACTTATTTTGAATCGGGGCACAAACTGCTAACTAGATTTCTTGGAATTTTTAAAAGTGTTAGGATATATTTTGCGGCTTATGCTTCAATAACGCTTATTTTGGTTTATAAAATAACAAAGTTTTTGAAAAATGAGGCAGTTGCTTTACCTATGTTTATCTATTTAATGTTGTCCTTTTCTGCATCATTCAATGGGATGAGACAGCATTTAGCGGCTGCTATAGTTTTGTTTAGTTTTAAATTTGTTTTTGAAAGAGATTTCATAAAATTTGTTTTATGTATTGCAATTTCAACAGCCTTCCACACGTCTTCGGCAATAATGGTTTTTGTGTACTTTATATGGAAAAAAGATGGAGAGATGATTTCGTGGTTTTTTTTGGCAATTATATTAGCGGTTGTTGCTTTGGTTAGCTTTAATCTTGAATCAATATTGAATCGCATGGGTGAATATGATTTTGAATCTGAATCGTTGCAACGATATGCCGGATATAGTGTTGACACACATGAGACAATGAATCGTGATTTTTATTTACGATTGATTGTTACAGGTGCTTGTTTGTTTTATTACAAGTCGCTTGTTGAGATAGATAAAAGGAATTCATTCTTTTTATTTTTAATGATTGTCGGTGCGATTTTGGGTGTGTGCGGATTTGTAAGTCCGGCTGCAAAAAGAATAGGATTATATTTTAATATTGTTAATATGTGGGTGCTTGCCGATATCCCAAAAGTGTTTAAAGATCATCATTCGATATGGGGGGCTCGCATTATTGTTGTGACATATGTGGTTGGTCGTTTTTGGTTGGTTTATTATATTCTCGGACAGTCACATATGATACCATATATATGGTATCTGCCCGGATGGGTTGGAAGGTATTTTAATTAACTATGCATTGATAAGGATTGTAGTGTGATGAAGATTAATCAGTTGAAAGCAGGCGTTATACTTAATTATATTTCACAAGCGATAAGTATTCTTACCGGCTTACTTTATACTCCGGTGATGCTGCGGTTTTTGGGGCAGAGCGAATATGGTCTGTATCAGCTTGTTTTCTCTGTTGTGTCTTATTTGAGCCTTTTAAGTCTTGGATTTGGTGCAGGGTATGTTAGGTTTTATTCAAGATATAAGGCGGATGGGAGCTCCGAACAGATTGCAAGGCTGAATGGAATGTATATGACGGTTTTTGGCACCATTTCGTTGATATGCCTTTTTTTGGGTAGCCTTCTTGTTTTTAAAATTGATTCTGTGTTCGGAAGTGGTCTTACTCCGGCAGAATTGGATAAAGCCCGGGTTCTTATGGGACTGATGGTTATTAATATATCCTTGACTTTTATAAACAGTGTTTTTAGCAACAATATTACGGTTCACGAGCGGTTTTTCTTTCACCGAGGAGTAAATTTGATTCATATTGTACTTAATCCATTTGTTACCTTGCCTTTGTTGTTTCTGGGTCTTGGTTCGGTTGCTATAACCGTCGTTAATACTGTATTTACGGTTGCTATTCTTGTGGTTAATATTTTTTATTGTATAAAAAACCTGAAAATGAAGTTTAGCTTCACAGCTTTTGATTGGAGTTTAATGAAAGAAATATGGACGTTTACCGTATTTGTTTTTATTATGATTATCGTTGAACGCATTAATGTTAATATGGGGAAATTCCTTTTAGGTAGATTGGAAGGCACGGTTTCGGTGGCGGTTTATGGTGTTGCTTCACAAATTAATATTCTATATATAAATTTTTCGACAGCAATTTCGTGTATGTTTATTCCGCGAGTGAATTTTATTGTGTCGGAGAATAGAGATGAAAAAGAATTGTCGGTACTTTTTTCGAAGGTTGGACGAATTCAGTTTCTTGTTATATGCTTGATTGTTTCCGGATTTGTGATATATGGTCGAGAATTTATCGACTTGTGGGCAGGTGAAGGATATGCGGGCTCATATTGGGTTTGTGTTATTCTTATGGTGTCAAACTTTATTCCATTGGTTCAGAATCTTGGTCTTGAAATACAAAAAGCCAAGAACTTGCACAAGGTAAGTGCGGTTGTTTTGCTTATTGTTGCGGTAGCAAATGTTTTTATAAGCATTCCTTTGATTCGTATGTACAGCTACATAGGAGCGGCGATTGGAACCGCTTTGGTAACGGTTGTTGGAAATGTTTTATTTATGAATTGGTACTATTATAAAAAAATTGGATTGGATATTTGGCATTTCTGGAAAGAAATACTTAAGTTTGCCCCGGCTTTAATGGCTTCGGCTATTTGCGGTGAACTGGTGAGAAGATTTTTACTTCCGGGAGCGGGATTTGCTTATCTTGCCGCAAATATTTTGGTGTATTGTGTGATTTTTGTTGTATTTTTCTGGTTGTTTGGTATGAATGATTTTGAAAAGAATTTGATAAAAAAACCTATTGGTGGGATATTGAGGAAATTAAAAAGAAAAGCATAATGGAGTGGCTATGGTCAAGTATCTTATTAACATAATAAAATCAGTTCTGAATGGCAAAAAGTTTGTGCCGGGGGAAGATTTCGGAAAGGTGGACTTTGAGAAGCTTTACACTTTTTCAAGGGCTCATCACTTGGCGGCTTTTGTTGCTTGCTGTCCTGCGGCACTTGGAAAAATGCCGCCTGAGTTGGCAAAGAAATTCCGTTACGAATTGAATATAAATATTGCGAAGGAAACCGCTCAGACCGTGAAAATCGGTGCGTTTTTGGAGGAAATGGAAAAGGCAGGCCTTCGTGCTATGCCCATAAAAGGCTATTTCCTGAAGAATCTATACCCTGTTCCGGCACTTCGGTATATGACCGACACGGACATTCTTGTGGACGAGAACAGGATTGATGAAATAAAACCCATTATGGAAAAGCTGGGGTTTAAATATGACCACGAAACGGTTCATGAATTGATTTTTATGAGCCCTCAGTTGGTTGTTGAGCTTCACAAGGTGCTTATTCCCGAACATAAAAGCCTGCTCCGTGATTATTATGCGGACGGCTGGAGACTGGCTCAGAAACAGGAGGGCAAGGAGTTCCTTTATAAGTTTTCAAAAGAGGACTTGTATATTTATACCATCGGGCATATTGCAAAGCATTATTCCGATGGCGGAATCGGCATTACCCACGTGATGGATGTCTATTTGCAAAACAAACAGGAGCTTGATTTGGAATATATCAAAGCGGAGCTGGAAAAGCTGGGACTTGGAAAGTTCCACAGTATTCTGGTTGGTGTTGCGAATTTGTGGCTTTCGGAGGATGCGGCATCCAGCGACGAGGAAATCGAAGAAATGGCAGCCTTTATTTTGTCCAGTGGTTCCTTTGGGAATGCTGTCAATGGTATGGCGGCAAAGATGAACCGAGAGGCGGCAAAAAATCAAACTGAGGATGTTTCGAGAGTGAAAATGTTGCTTCGATATGTTTTTCCCACGGTGAGCCACATAAAAATGCTTTATCCTTCGGTGAAAAAGTGCATATTGCTCTATCCTTTCTGCGTCGTTCACAGATTCTTTAAAATATTGTTCTGCAGGACAAAGGAAATAAAAAAGCTGTCTGCGGTTATGAACACGGATAAAGAAAATATGATTACCTTTGAACAGCATTGCGAAAAGATGGGGCTTTCAAAGGATTTATGATTTTGGTGATTGATTAATATTGTAGGAACGGGCTTGCCCGTTCTTTTTTTTGGCAGGAGCAAGCCCCTGCCCTACGGTGTTGGTGAAAGAAAAGAATATTGAATAAATAATAAAGAATAATTGCGGTTGATTTGCATCGCAATCATTATAGCATTTCTTTTTCTTCGTGCAGTAACAATCCTCCCGTCAACCTCCGGTTGCCACCCTCCTTTGCACAAGGAGGGCGAGAGGAGGAATAAATGCGTTTGCTTTGCGGTGCAAAGTCGGGGATTGGGATTAATTCTACACTATGAGATTCTTCGACTACGCATACGCTCCGCTCAGAATGGCAGAGCAGGGGGTCGGAGACCGCTGGATGGGTTTACGATTGTGCAAAAAAAATATTTACGATTGTGCAAAGACTTTGCGAAGTATTTGAGCACAAAGCGCACAATTTTTGTTGCGGCATATAATGGTGAAAGACTTGCTGATGTTGATTTTGAAAGCGTAAGTGCGGTAAACAGCTTGTATACAGCTGAACTTGCGGTTGAAAAGGCTGATTATGACGAAGTAAAGGTTTTCGTTTGGGAAACAGCTGACAACGTACCTGCTTTGCCTGAAGTTTTCAACCTTGGTGAATGGCTGGCTAAATAATTTTGGTTAAATGATTAATGTTTTCGGCTAATTTAATTTAATATCCCTAAAAGGACTGCTTTTTCGGCGAGCAGTCCTTTTTTGTGTGCAATTGCAGAATAAATGAAAAGAATAAAGAATAAATAATAGAGAATAAAGAATAGGTGAAGAGGGCGGTTGTGTGCTTAATTACATATGGAGCGGAATGATTATTGTCTCTGTAGTTTTCGGGATTTTTACAGGCAGAGCCGAAGCGGTCACGGCGGCGGCAATGGATGGGGCAGGAACGGCAATTTCCACCTGCATAGGACTTCTGGGGATTATGTGTTTCTGGATGGGGCTTGCGAAAATTGCGGAAAATTCCGGTCTGACGGGAATTTTTGCAAAAATACTGAGACCAATTACGAAAATACTATTCCCGAAACTGAAAAGGGATTCTGCGGCATTGTCTGCTATTGTGATGAATATGGTTGCCAATCTACTTGGGATGGGAAATGCGGCGACGCCTTTGGGAATTGCCGCAATGAAGGAGCTGGACAAGGAAAACAGGCACCGGGGTCGGGCAAGCGATGAGATGTGTACGTTTGTGGTGATTAATACAGCTTCAATCCAACTGATTCCGTCTACGGTTATAGGGATGAGGCAGATGTTCGGCTCAGAAAATCCTTCGGAAATTATTCTGCCCGTGTGGATTTGCAGCGTGTGTGCTGTCGTTGTGGGCGTGGTGGCAGCAAAGCTTCTTGAAAAAAGGAGGAAGCCTTTTTGTTGAATACGATTTCGGTTTTTGCTGTGCCCATAATGATTCTGGGGATTGTCAGTTTCGGGCTTGTGAGGCGTATCGGGGTTTATGACAGCTTTGTTGAAGGAGCAAAGTCCGGTGTTGAGAGTATGTTTGGAATAGTTGCACCGTTAGTTGGGCTGATTGTGGGAATTTCAATGCTCAGGGCATCGGGGGTTTTGGATTTGCTGTCGGAGCTTCTGATGCCGCTGACGTCGGCATTGGGCATTCCATCTGAAATACTGCCTCTTGCGTTGCTTCGTCCTGTTTCGGGCAGTGGCTCAATTGCCATTGTGAATGATATTTTCGGAAATTTCGGGGCTGATTCTCTTGCGGGGCGAATTGCTTCGGTTATGATGGGGTCAACCGAGACGACTTTTTATACAATTGCGGTTTATTTCGGAGCGGTTGGAATAAAAAATTCGAGGCATACGGCAAAGGCGGCTCTGGCAGCGGATTTTGTGGGAATGGCAATGTCGGTTGCAGTGGTTAAATGGTTGCTTTAATTATATCTGAAGCATACTTATGGTTGAAAATTTGGGTGGGGTGTGGTATAATGATTTCATCGAAGATGAAATCAGCGATATAAATTCCTGACGGAATTTGCGATATACCTTGCGGTGCGATATATTACTTCGTAATGCGATATGTCCCTTCGGGACGAGATAAGGAATTTATATCATATCGCAACCGAACGGAGAGAGGTTATATCGCATTTGAACAGAGTGAAAATATATCACACGAACGAAGTGAGTATATCGCCAAAAAGCGTGGCATCTAAATTGTTCACCAATTCTATAATGATTTCATCGAAGATGAAATCAGCGATATAAATTCCTGACGGAATTTGCGATATATCCTTGCGGATGCGATATACCTAAAGGTGCGATATGTCCCTTCGGGACGAGATAAGGAATTTATATCATATAGCAACCGAATGAAATGAGGTTATATCGCATTTGGCAACAAATATATCGCACGAGCGAAAGTGAGTATATCGCAGAAGGAAGAAAAAATTATGAACGATAAAACAATTAAGGAATTAGCAGTCGAGTTAACTGTAGAAACAACAGCAGTGTGTGATACTATCAAAGGTAGAGCGGTATTTACAAATCAACTTTTGCGCTCTTGTTCTTCAATAGGTGCTAATTCTCATGAAGCAAAATATGCACAAAGTAAAGCAGATTTCATAAATAAATTAGAAATTGCGCTTAAAGAGTGTTTTGA
>JAZNLK010000124.1:0-7654 GCA_045579055.1 Clostridia bacterium | reverse complement strand
AACGACATGGCTACGATCCGACTTGGTTTCAAGCAACACTCCTATTGTTCTTCAATACGGAAGACTTGACAACACTCAGTCAAACCTTGCATTTTACACAACTCTGGGTTATTCAGAGTAATCCCAAAGTAAATTATTAGTTTCCAAGGGGGCTATATTATGCAATTAATTAATATGTTTCACGACCAGGTTGAAGATGCCGTAAAAAGAAAAGTGCCATTTATTATTCCTATAGGTACAATTGAATACCATGCACATCACGCGTCTTGCGGAACAGATACCATGGTGGTAAACGGATGTCTTCGCGAACTTGAAAAGGAAAAGGAAATAGTAATCTGTCCGCCTATATGGTACGGTGTTGCATCCTATGCCGTGTGTGCTCCGAAACCTGACCATATACACGTTGATGAAGATACATATGCACAGTATTTATACTGCATTCTTAAATCAATGATTGCCGGTGGTAACAAAAATATTTATCTGGTTCCTCATCATCAGACAGAAGGTGCAGGTCTTATGCCAATGACCATTGCTTGTCATAAGGCGGCAAAAAAAGTTACAATGGAATATCTGGAAGGAACTCTTGGTCAAGGTTGGTGGGGTAGCAATTCTTACGCTGATTACTATGAAAACCTTGGCGGTGGAGAAGATCCTTTCTCATACATCAAGGTTATTCCGCTTATCGGTGCTGATGCACAGATAAAATGCGGTGGCTTTGACCACGCAGGCAAATGGGAAACCAGTTTGATGATGGGTACCTATCCCGAAAATGTTGATTTAAGCCGTTGTGCTCAAAATACAGAATGGTTTGCCGAAAGTGCAAAGGAAGCATCGGAAGAAACCGGAAAGCATATGGTTGAGTGTACTCTTGAGTGGCTTCGTGAGGCAATAAAATAATACAGAAACCAAAACATCCGTCTGCTTATTCTTGCAGGCGGATGCTTTATTTTGCCAACTTATTAAGTTAAAAATCAAATAATTTCAAACCACAAATTCTATAAATTTCTTCAATATATGGAGTTTTATATTCAATATACTTATTTATGTCGTTAGGAAATAGTCGTGCCCCTTCCTCCTTTATTGCCCCGTACCTTTCTGCTTCTTCAGGATTGTTCCTCAAAAAATCTCTGAACACAATATGCCGACGCAGTTCTTCCGATTCCTTCGGGCATACATACAGATGATGTTCACGCAAATGAGCTTTATGGGAATATTTAAAGGCTTCACGCCCTTCAATGCCGAGATTTCCTTCGTGTATATATCCGATTTTCCCCAATTTTTCCACAACATCCCGAAAAACCGAATAATCTTTAATCACAACATCAATATCAATACAAGGCTTCGCAGAAAGACCTTCCACCGAGGTGCTGCCCACATGTTCAATTCTTTCTGCCAATTCACCGATAGCATCTTCGATTTCCTTCTTTATTTTTTCAAAATCCGATTTCCATTCATGGTTATATGGCAAAACAACAACCTTTTTTGTCCGCACATTTGGCACTCCTTTCGAAACAGATACTTAGCTTTATATTCCCAACTCCTTATGAAAATACTTTAACGTTGTATATCTATACTTCTTTGCCTGATATTCATTCAGATTTCCTTTTACAAATCTAATATATCCCTTCACAAAAGTCGTAAATTGTTTAATAATAATATGATAATTAGTGTCAAGTTCAACATACTCCATATCATTTATCCGTGCCGGTTCACCTATGTATCTGTTATCATTTACAATAACTGCTTTTGAATAGTCAAGCCCGGTTATGCTTTCGGTGTGACGAGAAGACTTCTTAAACTTATAGCAACAGTTATAACGAGTGTTCTCTGGTGAAATAGCGTGATTACGCTATTTCACGCCGGCAAAGTATTTGCCGGTTTGAAAACTATTTCTTGAAATAGTTTTCGAGAACCTCGTTGCAATGGAGTATCGGGAAATTGCTCCGCAATTTCCTTGTCAAAACTGTGTTTTGACGAGGAAAAACGTAGGAGACGTTTTTCCCTAAGATACATTCATTATGCTTCACATTGGTTCTGAAAGGAACTGCAAATGTGTTGTTTTCAATTTGAATCAGCATCACCATATATGGACGGTTTTGCTTATTTTCAATTTCCGGATAATCATTTGAATTATAGTTTTCGTAAAATGCTGATGATAAATAATTCAGCTTATATCTTTTGTTACTCTTATTCATTGTTCCGCCCTTTAATAATATGATTAAAGCCCTTGCACCGAAGTGCAAGGGCAAATCTTCCGTTGGGACTTCTTTATAAAGGTGTTACCCTCGCACCTAATCTTTGATGGGGACTTATTTTTTTGAAAAGGTGTTACCCTCGCACCTTTATCTTCAAACATATTTTATCATACAATCAATGTTTTGTCAATACGTTCGCATTTTTTCGGAAGATACTTATATTATATGATTCATTATAATACACTATCCAAAATATCTCTTAACGAATCTAAAATATTATAGTCTATTTTTCTTTCCCCGGAATTTTAGTTACCACACGTTTAAATTCTGACTCGGTTTTTCCATCCGATTCAATATACATATTGGCAAGCATTCTTGTTCCCTTTGCATTATTGAAGGGGTCTGTCTGTGGTGCAAGGAAGCTTTTGAGCCGTCCCTCCTCCTTCAGTTGCCACAGCACATCATAACCCACCTTTGCATAAGGTGTATATCTGGTTGGCTTATCCCACATCTCTTTCAAGTCAAGCATTGCGAATTCAATATCATCATAAACACAAGGGTTCTCCTTGCCGCCCATAAGCATTGTTTCAATCTTTTCGTATGCCAACTTGTATGTTCTGGGCGTAATCTCCGAAACAGGTTCAAAATCAACCGCATTATCAGTAAATTCAACACCGTTTCTTGTAACCGAACAAACCCTGCAAGTTGGAAATGCCATAACATCCCCCTCTGCGTCCTCAAGGAAGCCAAAACGGGTTGTTGCAATATAGCATTCGCCCTCTCCAATCATCAACTCCATTGGTCTTGTGATACGGCATACATTGATTTTGTCCGCATCGTCCGCAGAAATGGTCACACAAACACGCTCCGCAAACATATCATTGTTAGCTTTGGCAATTGCCTTTTCAAAGCTGTCGCCCTTATCCATAAAATACTGAATATAGTTTGTAAGAATTTCAGCCGCCGCAACACGGTAGCCGTCCTGCAAAAGAGGAAAGGTGCTTGTGTCGTCTTTGAATCTTGTATAAAAGTCAAATCCGTTATCAAGAAGCATTCTACCAACGGCTTCTCGCCTTGGAATCAGGTCATCCTTGGGAGATGTTCCGTTTGTCACAAGTGCCAGCTTTCCGTTCATTGAAATATATGGATGAACAAGGCAAAGTTCGTTGTTATAGGGTCTTGAATGTGCGATACCAATTGTGCCCGGCAAATCATTCAAGTCAACCTGTTTCAGAAATTCATCCATATTCCCCAGAACTCTCTTATAGTACAGCTTTCCCTCATGAATGGTCACAATTCCGGTGGAAAAGCCTGCATCATATATTTCCTGACGTCGAAGCATCTCCACCAAGATTGGTGCCGCCTGCCGACTTCCCACATACCCCGCTATATTACACATTTGCCATCGCTCCTTGAACCGATTGTTTTTTTATCTTGTTTGTCACACTTATAACATACTGCATAAGCACAAAAATCAATGCCATAACCACAGCACAAACCAAAAATGCAGGTTTGTAGCTCCCCATAATATCACGAACTGCATTTATGGCAACACCACCGGTTGCATATCCGATGGTATTGATTGAAACAAACAACCCAAGAAATTTCTCATAGGATTTTTCGCCAAACAAATCCTTTGCATAAATAGAAATCATAATTGTTTCCAGCGGCAAAGCGAATGATGAGCCAACTGCATAAACATACATAAGTCCAACCCCCTGTGCCGTATTGGCGGTTGCATAAATGGCCATCAGGGATATCACTGAAACAATAAGGCAAAATCCCGATGATATCCTGAGTCCGAACCTATCATAAGAAAATCCTGCAAAGAATTTCGAAAAGGTGAGAACAAGTGAACTTATGCTGACCATTGATGCCGCATAATCGTTCAGCCCAACCTCGCCTATATGTTTTGCATCAACCCCGGTAATCCCCTGAAGAACAAACCCTGTGAGGAAAATACATACACAAACTATATAAAAATAAGGTCTTTTGATTGCATCCGAAAATGCAATACCTTCCCACATTTTCTTTTGATTTTTGTTTGTGGAAAAGTCCATACTCTCTGACTTTTTAGGGGAATTTCTGAAAAACAGAACCACAATAACCAACAATGCCAGAAGAACCCCGACAGTCAGTAAATATGCCTTCCGATAGCCATATGTTCCCTGCTGAATGAATGGGTCAAAAAGCTGAGCCGCAAGAGCCGCCCCAATGCCGTTTGCCGCAAGAACAATACCCATAATTGTACCGGTGTTTTTCTTGCACCAACGGTTGATAACGCTTCCCACCATGGTTGTTGTTGTCCAGGCAAACCCTATACCCAGCAATGCACCGCCCAGCCAAAGAACATACAAATTGGGAGCATATGCGAAACAAAGTGTTGCCGCCATAAGCACAGCGATACCGGCACAAATCAGTTTTTTTGCACCGAACTTGGCAATCAGAAAAGCAAAAAACAAATTCACTGTGGCGGATGCAATATAACGGAATGTATCAATAAGTCCGTACATACTTTTGTTTTCAATTCCCAACGCCTTTGTGATTGGGTCAAAAAACAAACGTCTTGATGTACTGCAAAAACCCAGTCCCACAAAAACAATCAGGAATGACACCGCCACAATAACCCATTTATAATCAAAGCCTTTTTTACTTTGGACAGATTTCATTTTAAACACGCCACCTTTTTAGTCAATATACATATGTGACAAAGTTCTCACACCGTCAGCATTTTTCCACGGATTTGACTGTGGTGCAAGGAAGCTCTTCAGCCTGCCTTCTTCTTTGAGCTGCCACAGAATGTCATAGCCGACCTTTGCATACTGACTGTAATTGTTCTGCTCATTCCAAAGTTCGGGCATAGCCAGCATCGCAAGCTCAATATCATCCCAGATACAAGGTTTTTCCTTGCCGCCTTTCAGCATTTCTTCAATTTTGTTGTATGCCTTTATGTATGTTGCAGGGGTAATATCTGCAACCTTTTCGGACTTAACAGAATGAGGTGTAATCTCAAAGCTACCCTTTTTAACCTTGCAAGTATGAAGAACCGGAAGGGACATAACATCTCCCTTTACGTCTTCGGGAAATCCGAATCTTGTTGTTGCAATATAGCTTTCGCCATCAGCCATAAGAATTTCCATCGGTCTTGAAATGCGGCAGATTTTTATACTGTCAGGCTCGTCGGCACAAACCATTCCGTAAATGCGTTCTGCAGTGAGATTATCAGCCGCCTTGGTGAAAGCCTCTGAACATTCCATTCCTTCGTCCATATAGAACTGGGTCAGATTGGTCATAATATCCACCACCGAAACACGGTATCCGTCTTTCAACTTTGGATAATTGCTTTCATCATCCCGGAATCTAGTGACAAAATCAAACCCCTTTTCAAGGAGCATATTGGCAAGAGCTTCCTTGCGAGGAATAAATTCAGGCTTGCAGCCTGTTCCGTTTGTCACAACAGCAACCTTGCCGTTGTTTGATATGTAAGGATGAACCTGCGTAAACTGGTTGTTATAGGGTCTGGTGTGAGCAAGACCGATTGTTCCCGGAAGCTCGCTCAAATCAAAGCTTTTCAGGAACTCCTCAACGTTCCCCAGAATACGCTTGCAGTAAAACTTACCTTCGTGAATTGTTACGATTCCGGTCGAATAGCCACCGTCAAAAACCTCCTGACGTTTGAGCATTTCAATAAGTATCGGCGCCGCCTGACGATTTCCCACATAACCTGCTATATTACACATATCATTCTCCCTTTCCCGAATTTAAGCATATACATCAAAAGAATAAAAGTCAAGTTAATCATTTTTAGTCCAAAAACCATATTATCTTTCCATAAAAGCCCCTGATTTGGCAATCAAATCATGGGCAAAAATACAAATATTAACCCAAACCCAAGACTTTTCCTGCCACAATTTGCCGATTCCCGACAAAACTAAAAGCGGTTGTCATCGTCCCATGGTTTGTCATAAGGGAACTCCCCTTCAAAGCCCAACTCGCCAAAGAGCGCTTTCACAACGGCTTCCTGTGATTCGGGACAGCCGCTGAATGCATGGATGAAGGTGTCAAAGTTCATTCCATAATCATAATAAATATAGGGCCAGCCATAGGTAACACCAATCGACTTTTCCTTGCCTGCATGGAGTGCAAAAAAGAACGCACCGCATTCCTCGGCATAAAGTCCGTAGCCGCCCATTGGTGCATGAGGTCCTGCAAAGGTTGCATAGAGAATCAAATCATTTTCTTCTGCAATCTTTTCAATCTGTTCATAGCTTTCAAGTCTTCTGATGAGGGTCGCATTTATACCTCTCTTTTCAAACTCTTCCTTGGTTTTTGAAAGACCCTTGAAGAAAGGCTCGTGATGTGCCGCACAAACAATTGCAACATTCTTAATCTTGTCCTTGTTGAGAGGAAGCTGATTTATTCTGTCGCACTGGAGAACAAGAGCCTGTTCGGATGCTCTGCGGTTGAAGTCACGGATTCTTTCACGGATTTCCTCAGTCATAACAACATCCGGCTGAGGTTCATCAAAAAGACCCATCTTCCACTTCATTTCAATAACTCTGCCTGCGGCATCGTCAATTCTTTCCATTGATACTCTGCCGTCTGCAACTGCTTTTTCAATTATATCAATATAGTCAAGACGTTTTACATTGAGAAGAATGTCGTTGCCGGCATTGAGAAGTGCAACAAACAAATCCTCCTTGTCTGGATACGCAGTCTTGAGAGCCGCCATTTCAATTGCATCGGTTACAACAACGCCCTTGAAGCCCATTCTGCCCTTGAGGAGTTCTGTCAGAACCTTATAGGAAAGGGTTGTGGGGGTATAGTTGCCGGCAATTCTTGAATTATCCACATTGGGGAATGAACGGTGTCCCGGCATGATTGACCATACTCCTGCATCAATAACTCCCTGGAACACTCTGCCCTGACCTTCAAACCATTCGTCAAGGGTCATTCTGTTCATATTGTTGACAAAGTGGCTGTCACGATAATCAATTTTATCAGGGCCGGGAAAATGCTTTGCACACATTGCAATGCCCTTTTTCTGTGCTGCCGCAACCGTCCAGTTTGCCTGCTTGATAAGTTTGTCAGGATCAGAGGATGACTGACGGAAACCACCAATACGGAAATTGGGTATATCAACATTGGGTGACCATGTGCTGTTTACACCAATTGCGTAAGAATTCAGTGCCAGACATTCAGCATATTCTTCAAAAAGTTCCTTGCTGTCTGCAGAACCAAGAAGCGAAACGGACGTGATATCCGCAAGGTCTGTGGCATGAGCTCTGCCGGGGTTATCATTGGTAACCAGCGGAGGAATGTTCAGAGCCTTTGTATATTTTTTTACCCATTCACGGTAATATGTACTGTCCTGAGGCTCATCAATTTCAAGATCCGCAAGGTTAACGGTTGTCATTGCTGTATTGCAGGTATGCCAAACGTTGCCGATGGGGTTTTCT
>JAZNLK010000123.1:0-52604 GCA_045579055.1 Clostridia bacterium | reverse complement strand
TGTTTCGTGAAATTCATATTTGAAGGTTAGTTGACCAACTTATACACCAGATATTTGCCGTTTGGTTGTTTTTTGCAGATTACGTTCATAAAATTTTTGTCATATTCAGCTTGTTTTTCGCCTTTGATTTCGCTTTTTGTCAGGGCGATTACGGTGAACACGACCAGTTCGTCGGAACCGTGGCTCAGAAGTTCAATATCTTCGTCTGTCAGTACCTCTATGGAGTTTTGAGGTCTTGCATAATACTCCTTCAGAAATTGTTCTTTGTTTGCTTCTGAATAGGTGCTGATTTTTGCCTCAGTCAGCCCCCAACACATTTTATATCCGTCGTCAATATATCCTCTTTCGATAAATTCGTGTGAAACATAGGTTTTCATTTTTTCAAGATCGGAGTTTTCAAAGGCTGAGAAGAAATTCAATAGTGCAATTTCTGCGTTATCGGCATAGGATTTGGGGTAAGACAGATTTCGCAGAGTGTAGAGGTCAAGTCCGAAATACCAAAGCAGGTCGGAACTGTCCTTTGCGGTGTATTCATAGTAGATGTCATTGCTTTTGTATATTGCACATGAGTCGGTTGCAATGGTAACTCTGCCTTTTTTGCCATTGTTCCCGGTGAAAACAAGTTCGGCATCGAAAGAACAGCCGGTACCTGTTTTAAGTGGAGTTGCAGTTGACATCATGCTTTCGATTTGTTTCAGTTTGGTATCGTCTGCAAGTGGATATGAAATACCGTTGTAAACCAGTTCCACATCCTTTATGTCGGTTATGTCTTTGGGCGTATATTGCTGAATTTGACTTATGGGAAGTTCGGGAATATTGTTGAATATAAATTGAACCTCGCTGTCCTTGGGGTTGCTGTTATTTACCCACGCAAGCATCATATCTTTTACTGTTCCTTCGTAGTTTGTGAGAAAATATGTCTTGTCTTCGAGGATGATGCAGGTGTTGCTGTCCCAGCCCACATTCCCTTTGAGAGTGGTGTAGGTATCGGAGTAATTGGTGAACAGCTCTGTGTTTTCGGGCATGGAACCTTTTTCCACAATTCCGTTGTCAAGCTGAACAATATATTCGTCAAAGTCTTTGATTTCTTCCTGCACACCGATGGCTGAAAGGTATGCATATTTTCCGTCCTTGCTGATTTTGATGTCAAGAACGCTGCTGCCTTGCTGCGCATAGGTGATATTCAGCTTTTTTAGATTTATAACAAAGTCAAGCTCTGAACGGAGCATAGGTTCAATATCAGCGGAGTTGTACTTCATAATAAATAAACCTTCGCCGTAGTGAAACACCAGCTTATCGTGGTCAATATATTTCAAATCTGCCATAACAGCACCTAAAGGTCGGTTTACAAATTCTGCGAATTCAGCTTCGGTCATTGCGTAATCATTAATGTTTTCTGTGTTTGTCGGCATTTCTTTTCTTGTATTATTGGCAATGGCGATGGTTATAAAGGAAACAATCAGAACAATCACGAGAAGAACAACAAAAGATATAAACCTCGGCAGCTTGCCGACTTTTGAACGAATTTTGGAAAACCTGCTTTCCAGCTTCTTTTTATCAGAGCTCATTTTGGTTGTGTAGATTTTTTCAAACATTTTTTCGCCTCCTATTCAACTAAATCAAGAATTGTTTTCATATATGTTTTTTGCTCGCTGTCGGACATCTTTTGGGTCACAGTCATATCGCATGACATTTCACAGGCTTCGCTGAGATTGGCACAAAGCAGATACGCAAATGGGTTGAACCAATGCAGAACATTGACAAAAAGCGAAAGCCATTTGAAGAACAAGTCTTTCCGTTTGTAGTGGGTAAGTTCGTGGAGGAACATCATTCTCAGGTTTTCGTCCGAAATTTCACCACGGGGAATATATATGACCGGAAAAAATAACCCAACAAGCATTGGCGAACAGTGGTTATCTGTTATCCGGATTCTGATGCTTCTCTTTATGCTTAATTCATTTTTTGTTTGCTCAAAGGTCGGATTACCGGTTACTGTTACCGACCTTTTCTTCTTTTTTGTAAGATAGCTGACATAACTGACTGTGGCGACAGCCAAACCTATGCATACTCCGAAAAACCATATGTATGCAACGCATTCGGGAATATTCAGAACAATCGCGTTTTTGTTTTTTGAGGGAATGGCGGAGGGGTCAGGAAAGTCGTTGGGCTTATCTGATGTTATGGGCAGCTGAGATGGTTCCGAAGGCTGATTTAGTGTGCTTTCATAGGGCACAATCGGAATAACGTGTGTGTTTGGTTGAGAATTGTAATGAACTTTAACTTCTTTTGCCGGAATTATCTTATATACCGGAATCAGCATAAAAAACATAACTGCAATCCATATAAAGTATTGCCACCGGGCAGAAAACTTTTTTGAGGTGATTGGTTTTATGGCAAGGAGCGGGAGAATAAGGAGTGTACCAAGGATGCTGAGTATAAGTACGGTCTTGAAAGCTTCGGACATAGTAATCACTCCAATTCAAACATTTTTTTAAGGTCAGATACGTCTTCTTTGGTTAGTTTCTTGTTTTCATAAAGAGCGGCAACCATATTCTTCACCGAACCTTTATATATTTTGGAAAGAAAACTTTCAGTTTCGCTTATATCATATTCACTCTGCTTCAATTGAGGGTAATATAGATTTGTTTTGCCTTTTTTATCACATCCAACAACACCTTTTTTCAGGAGCCTCTGCAAAAAGGTGGAAACGGTGGAGGGTGTCCAGTCATTTCCGTCAAGCTGATTTACAACTTCTGCGACAGTAAGGGGTTTTTCTGATTGCCACAGAATTTTCATAATGGTATATTCTGAATCGGTTATGGTATGCTTTGTGTTTGACATATTAGTGTTCTCCTTAATCGAAAAATATATAATTACAAATGTAGCTACAATAAAAATATAACACGTGTAGCTACAAATGTCAATACAAAAATGATGATTTGGTAAAAAAGTAGTTTTTTTTACAATCTGTTTATGCATAATGTACAGTTGCGTTTTTGTAAAACTAATGATTTGGTCAAAAGTGAATTTTTTGCAATATATTTTTGTAGAAATAACAATGTTTTTTTTTATAAAAATGGTGTATAATTTTAAAAAAAGCAAGATTTGCATATTTTTTTTAGAAAAATAATGATATTATATTATATATAAATCTAAAGGAGGAATTTTTATGAAAAGAGTAATTAGTTTAATTATGATTGTGACAATTCTTTGCACAATGTTTGTCACGATGCCAGTATCTGCGGCAAGCTCTGTTGTTGGCAGTTCAGAACTTTTGTTCTATTCGGATTTTGATGACATAAATCCTGATGCAGTAAAGCTTGATGCAAATGCGATTTTTGAGGATTCTGACTACGGAAAGGCTCTCAAAATCACAACAGCTGCCGACGAAAACGGAACAAACGTGAAGAGGGGTGCATACTTTGCGGTGGACAGCTTCACTCATGGAAATGAGTGGATAAAGTTTGATATTAAGCATAGTGCGGGATATCATTTTCACGGTAGCTTGTGGGATTCCACCGGTACACATCGTACATTCCGTATTCAGAAATCAGATTTAACAACAAATACATGGTATACATACTTGATTGACCCATATACTTTGGTTGACGGTAAGTATGTGGGTTACCGCAAGCTGAAAGATGGAACAACATGGGAAGCGGCAACAATTATACGATACGGAGATTCAGGTACAACAGATACATATACCAACACTCTGAAGCTGGGCTCAGGTAGTGCTTCTTCAAACAGCAACGGCATCTGGTATGTTGATAATGTTGCAGTATACAGCAATGTTCCTGCGGCAAATGTTGTTGTTCCTGAAAATATTTCAACACCTAATGTGAATTATCTTTATGAGGATGATTTTGAAGGCCCCGACTATGGGCTTGATGTAAAGGTGATGCACGATGTTGGAGCAGACCCGGATGATGAAAATAATGGTGTAGTTCTTTATGATTTATCGGGAAGCACGACTGTAGCTCAAAATGGCGGTACTGTAAGAACCACAGAGTTCAAATTCCCTGCGGACAAAACTCCATATACTGTGTCATTTGATTTGAGGGTTGAAAGTCATAATACTGATGACTATATTTGGGTACAGACAAGAGATGATTATGAATGTACCTGTGCAAGAATTTCTTTATCTCAGTTTGAAAAAGATGAGTGGTATACTGTGACCTATACCGCCGATGGAAACGGAACCGATGAGACCACAAGTGGAGTGAATAAAAGCTCGGCAGTAACAGGAAAAAAGATTCTCAAGAAGGACGGAAGCTCATCTTCATTGACCGTATCAGCCAGTAAAGGTTGGACTAGTTCTAAGGATAAGATTTGCATAACTACGTATAATGCCAACGGCGCAAACTATACCGTTGATGAAACCACAGGCACAACTCCCTGGGCAAATGTTAAGTTATATATTGACAATCTGTCGTTCACCTATGAATCCGCAAAATACATCAATGCTGAATTGATTACAACTGAAACAACCGGCGATGTTTTGCCGCTTGTTGCGGCTTATGATGCAAACGGTGTTCTTACTGCTGTTACCGAAGGTACAACCGAGGGGCTCGAAACAGTTACAGGATTCGGCGGTGTGGCAACGGCTGAATTTGATATAATGAATAACATTGATGCATATATGAATGCAAGCTCTGTCAAGACTATGTTCATTGATTCGTATAGCAACGTGAAGGCGTATGCGGATGTTGTTGAAATCGGTGCAAAGCTTCCTGCAAACGGAAGTGCGGCTTTGAATTTGGCTGAAATTACGGTGACTGCTGATATGATTCCGGGTGGTGCTACCGGAAATTACAGCCTTATGGCATACACAGTTCCATTTACGGTAAGCAAAAACAACATTCCTGCATACGATGCAGACAAGCACACGATGGTTGCACTTGTTGCAAGTGAAGATGCAATTTCTTCATTTAAGTATAATGCAGACCTTTATGACGGTCAGGAACAGGATATGGTTATTATCTGTAATGCTGACGGTGCATCAAAGCCTGTTGTGACTCTTTATGAAGAAAATAAAGCTCCCGAATATACCAATATTGTGATGCTCCTTGGTAAGGATATCACCGAAAGAAACTTCACATGGTATTCACTTGACAACGGAGCAGGAAAGATTACATATCAGAAGAAGTCCGAAATGGTTGACGGTGCATTTTCAGCAGAGGCAATGATTGTTGATGCTGACCGTTGTCACGAAGACGATGTTTATTCCACAAAGGAATACTACTATCAGAATGAAGCAGTAATCACAGGGCTTGAACCCGGTGAAACTTATGTATATCAGCTCTCAAACGGTGAGTCAAAAAGCGAAATGTACACAATCAAAATCGGTGAGGCGTCAAGCTCGTTCAGCTTCATATTTGGTGGCGACCCACAGGTTGGCGGCAACAATGATGCAAACTACGAGCAGGAACACAAATACTGGGGCAGATCTGTAAAGCAGATGGTGACAGCTCCTGAGTTTGAAGGGGTTGACTTCTTCCTCAGTGCAGGTGACCAAGTTGAATCGGGAGATACTGTTGCAGACATTGAAGCACAGTATGATATCTATGCAAATCACGAAGAATGGGCAACCTTCCCCATGGCTGTGACCCTTGGTAACCATGATGCAAAGGCTGAAGGTATGCATACACAGCACTTCAATGAACCTAATATGATAATCAATCCTGATACCGGAAGACCCTATGGTGAAAGTCCAACAGCAAGCGGTGCGGTTGTTGACGGTGCTGACTACTACTTTGTTTATAACTCGGTTCTTTTTATGCACATCAATCTGAACACATTTGATGACCTTTCAAATGGGGCTGAAGCATCAAGACTTGATGATAAAGCGGACGCTGAAGAACATGCGGCATTTATCAATGCAGTTCTTGAGGAAACAAAAGATAACAAGGATATCCTTTGGAAGGTTGTATATTGCCATCAGTCACCCTTCGGCGGCAGTTATCACGGCAACTACACAAAGAAAGCAGACGGAACATATAGCAGAACTGAACAGTATGACTATATCAACATAAGAGAGTACCTCGTTCCTTATCTTTATGAAGCAGATGTTGACCTTGTTCTTTCGGGTCATGACCACACATACACAAGATCACACATCATCAAGCCCAATGAAAACGACGATATTTTGGGTGATGAACTGAACAGTATGGTGATTACACCTTATGCAAATACAGAAGGTGCGAACTACTATACTTATGCTGACGGAACAACAACTCCCAAGTTTGTCAGCTGGACAGACAAGTCGGGCAACGTATTTGACGGTTCGGCGGAAAACAGACCATATTTGCAGGTTTCTTCAAAGCCTGTGAAGGTTACAGACCCTGACGGTTTCCTTTGGGTAACAGGTTCTTCAAGTTCCGGTTCTCAGGTGAATGCGGCACAATATCCCAACCACTATGCGGCAGTCTGTCAGCAGATTAGCCAGCGTTCACTGTCCAGAATTGACATTACTCCCACAAGTCTTAAGCTTGTGACCTATAACATAGGTACAAACGAAATAAACAATGACCCATTGCAGGTTATTGATGAATTTGAAATCGTGAAGACAGCGACTGTTTCCGTTGGCGGAGTTTCAGTTGATGATGCTGCAACAATTGCAGTTGGTCAGTCAAAGGTTCTTGATGCAAAGCTTTCACCCGCTCAGCCTTCAAACAACAAGGTTACATGGGCATCGGAGAACGAAGCGGTTGCAAAGGTTGATGAAAACGGTGTTGTGACAGCAATTGCGGCAGGTACTGCAAATATCACAGTTACAACAGACGACGGTGGCTTCACAGACACTTGCGTGGTGACAGTTGTGGATGCTGTTCCGGTAACAGCAATCACACTTCCCGAAACAGCAACAATGGAAGCCCTCACAACGAAAACACTTGTTGCAACAGTTGTTCCTGAAACTGCAACCACAAAGGCTCTCAAGTGGACAACAAGCAATGCTGAAATTGCAACAGTTGACCAAAACGGTAATGTTACCGCTCACAAGAATGGTGAAGTTACAATTACTGTAACCGCAACAGACGGAAGCGGAATTTCAGCTACATGCGTTGTGACCGTGACATACATTCCCATGACCAAGTTTGAGCTGAACACTTCGGCTCTCACAATGAAGGTTATGGATGTGGCAACAATGACATATTCCTTTGCACCAAGCAATGCAACCTTCAAGGATATTACATGGAGTTCATCTGCTCCCCAAGTTGTTTCTGTTGATGAAAAGGGCAACATCGAAGCATTGAGAGTGGGAACAGCTGTTATCACTGCAACAAATGCCGCAGGCGATAGTGCAAGCTGTACGGTTACATCAATAGGTGGTGTTAACTTCCTTGAAGACTTTGAGGATGATGAATTGAATCTCGCCACGACAGCTACGTGGTCATTTGTGACCGAAGAAGACGGCAACAGAGTGTTTGATTATGACGGCAGCAAGCAGGCATCCATGAGCAACCTGAACAACTATCTGGAAAGCGGAATGTATAATGCTCCCATTGCTGACGGAGAGCATACAATTTCCTTTGATTATAAGAAGACAGCAGAGGGCGGCTATCCTGCACTTGAATTCAAGACATACAGCCATGACGGTGTTTATGACTGTGTTCGTTTCTCAATAGCAGAGCTTGACCTCAATGTTTGGTACAATGTGAAGCTGGTGTACACCAAGGAAGACGGTTGGGTTAAATATTATAAGAAAACAACTGATACAGAGTATTCGGTAAGCACTGCTGTTACCTACACTTCAAGCAACCACACAACAGGGGTCTACTTCGACAGATTCTATTTTGCTCCGTATATTGCAAAGTCTTCAGCTGATATGAACAACGGAAGCGACAGTTCAGAGAAGGCACGTCTTGCAAATGCACAGAAGACAAAGTTCAGAATTGACAATATCAAGTTCTCAACAGCGGTTGCTGTTACAGGTTTGACCCTTGCAGAAACTGCGGCAACAATGGAAATTGGTGACACAAAGACAATTGTTCCGAGCTTTGCACCAAGCAATGCAACAGACATTAATGTGACATACAAATCTTCAAACGAAGCTGTTGCAACCGTCAACAGACTGGGTAAGGTAACTGCAGTTGGTGCAGGTGATGCGGATATTACAGTTACAAGTGCTGACGGCGGTTATACTGCAACATACGCAGTAAAAGTCAACGCAATCATTCCCGAAATCACGGTTGTGAAGGACGGAACAAAGTTCACTGTTACCACAAATGTGGCAGTAAATGGTGAAAAGGTATATATTGCGGCATATGATGC
Organism: Clostridia bacterium; assembly: GCA_045579055.1. Lineage (GTDB taxonomy): Bacteria > Bacillota > Clostridia > Monoglobales > Monoglobaceae > SIG440. Next base: position 44,330 of record JAZNLK010000123.1, on the reverse strand, counting down.
GAGCAATGTTATGATTGCGGCAACACTTGCGGACTATGTGGCAGACGGCACAGCGCTGACACTTGCAGCAGACGGTGCCACCTACTACAAAGCATTCATCTGGGGCGCAGGAGCGGTTCCTGTAGTCAGCGAAAAGCTTTTTAATTAAATTATCTGAAAAGGTCGTTCTTTGGGACGACCTTTTTCTTGACTTGAAATGTTGTTTATGATAGTATTAATCCGGGTGATAAATTATGCGTAATAAAAATGTTGTTATAAATATCCCTTCGGATGGTCTGGAGGAAGAGGTTATAAGGAATACTGACGACGATGTTGAGGTGTACCGTCGGAATGTGAAGCGGTATATTTCGGAATTTCTTGAAGATACGGTTTGTGGCAGAATGTTTTTCAATGTTTGCTACAAACGGTCGGTTGTGCACAGCAATGTGGCGGACACGTTTCTTTATAATATAGAAAAAGACGAAACCGGAAACGTGGTAAAAACAGAGGCTTGCCCAAGTGATACGTCACCTCTGAACCGAGGCTACCGTGAAATGCTGAGACGTAATATAGATATTATCGAAATGGCGCTTTCGGAATGTAAAAGCTACGGTGCGGAAGGATGGTTTTCTGTTCGTATGAATGACCACCATTACCCCGACGATCGTGGTTTTAACTCAACAATGGGTTATGACCGTGCAGAGGAACTTGGGGTGAATGGTTCAAGAGTTTATCTGGATTTCACGAAGACAGAGGTTCAGGAGTATTACAAGGCATACATAAAGGAGCTTTGTGAGAACTATGACGTTGATGGAATTGAGTTGGATTTCCTTCGCAGTTGCCCCATAATGGCAGAGGCAAATGCTGAAAATATGGAGAAAATCAATAGATTTGTGAAAGAGCTTCGTGAAATTACAAAGGATGTCAACGGGAAAATTCAACTTGCAGCAAGGCTTTATCCAACAGAAGAAAAAAATCTGAAATTCGGTCTTGATGCGGCGGAATGGATTGCCAACGGCTGGATTGACATTCTGACCGTTGAAAACTGGTATATCCCTACGTATTTTGACATCCCGATTGAAAAATGGCGCAAAAGTATTGACGAAAAGAACAAAGCAGGTCATTCGTATACATTGCTTTGCGGTACTGATTGGGCAGTAGATTGCGACCGGACTCCATATATTGAACGGGAAATGTGGTTGTCACTTGAACAGTTCAAAGGCTTTGCAAGCGGTGCATACAGCCGAGGAGCGGACGGAATTTATCTGTTCAACCATTTTAATACCGATGATGATTGCCATAGCTACAAAAATCTTGGCTTGTTCACCTGCTATATTGACGAAGAAGGAAACAAAACCTCAAAAAGAGTGCTGAAAGATAAAATAAATGCGGCAAATTCGCTGACGGATTGCCAATGCGGTATGAGAACTTATGTGAATACCTATGCTGAGAATAATCCATATCCCATTGAACTGTCAGACGGAAAAAGTTTTGAATTCAGGTCGAATACGGCTTCAAAGACGGAAGAATATTACCGTATAATAATCGGAGCGGACAATAATTCGGATATAAGCGTTGCTGTGAACGGAGTGTCTGCCAAGAAAATCGAAAATATGAGAACCGAAAAAGGTTTTGATTTTAAGAAAAGTGATGAAGAATGGACTTTTGTTGACCATGTTTCCGAAACGGCGGCATGCGTTATGCAGTTCGAAGCGGATTTGGATGCAGTGAAAGAAGGATTTAACAGCTTTGAACTGATTGCAAATGCTGATGTAACAATCCGCTGGATTGAAATCCAGGTTAAGTAAAAATAATAAAAGCTCTGCAACGTAAAGTGCAGAGCTTTTGTATAATGTTTGCTATTCTTCGGGTAATTCGTCATTGAAATCTTCATCGTCAAAATCGTGCCCCAAATCCTCGCCATTTGGAAATGCTTCTTCACACAGACATAGATACATTTCTTCGGCTTCAATTTGTGACTGTTTCAGTCTTTTTATGATTTCTGAGTTTTGTTTTTCATAGTCAAAAATGATATCTGTCATATCGTTGTAAAGTTTGTGATACAGTTTTTTGTAGCTTATCATAGTTATCGCTCCCTAATAAAAAAGATGTGCCACAAAGTGACACATCCAAAAAACGTATCACTCCGTTTAAGTTCTGCGACAAACTTTTTCATTGAATACAAACATAAGTCGGTACAATAAAGTTGGAGGACACGCTTTTTACAGCGTTCCCCGTCTTACTATTTGTATTCAATTTTAATAAAGAAAAAATTTGTCGCAAGTATTATGATATCACAAAAAACAATATTTGTCCACAGTTTTTATAAAATTCTGTCAGATAAAAAACTCCCTCCGGCATTTTTGTGTGAAAATGCCACCTCCCTCGGTGAGGGAGGCTAGATTCACGGCTCCCTCACCGAGGGAGCTGTCAGCGTAGCTGACTGAGGGAGTATCAAGGTACAAAAAGAACCGAGGGGTTTCGCCCTCGGCTCTTTTTACGTTTTTAACTTACTTCTTCATTGAAATTCCCTTGGATTCAAGGTCAGCAATGATTCCGTCAACAACCGCCATAACTTCTTCCTTGGTGAGAGTTCTTTCGGGGTCTGAGAAAATCATTCTGACTGTGATTGATTTACCGTTTTCGTCAACATAAGTGTCAACAACAGAAACGCTCTTGATGAGTTCACAGTTTGCAGCCTTGATAGCATCACCGATTGGTGCGTATTTTTCTGAAACGAAGGATACGTCAATTTCCATTTCGGGGAAACGAGAGGGTTCCTGATATTTGATGCTTGCATTTGTGATTGCCGCAAAATCCTTTACGTCAATTTCTGCAAACACAATAGCTGCCTTCTTGTCAATCTTCTTTGAAATTGTGGGATGAACAATACCGATTCTGCCCAGTTCCTTGCCGTTACAGATGATTGTGTTCAGGTTCTTTGGATGCTCATATGAATGTGTTGCATCAGTAGGAGCAAAGGTCAGTTCACGGTGCTTGATGTCGTCTGTCACAACTGCAAGAATGTCACGAAGCTCAAGATAGAGCTGTTCGATTGATTTTGTCTTGCTGAAAAGTGTGATTGCAAGCTTTTTGTTTTCTTTGCAAAGGTTGTCATCGGTCATACCGTTGACAGTTCTGCCGACTTCAAATACTCCGAAGTCAGCCGCCCAGCCTGTGTTATATTTAACCTGACAAAGCTGTGTGGGAACAACCGAATTACGGATAATTTCAATGTTGGGGTTGGTTGCGTTCACAAGCTTGATGTTGGGTTCAATCTCGATTCCCAGCTCCTTGTATTCATCGTGGTATGCCCAGATGTAGGAGTGAAGCTCGTGAAGTGAGAAGCGTTTCACCAGAATATCCTTGATTCTGTCTTCGTCGGTCTTTTCCTGAGCCGCACGGATAGGATAAAGAGGAGCGTCTGCAGTGTGAATGTCAAAGTTGTCGTAACCATAAATTCTTGTGATTTCTTCAATGATGTCAGCCTTCATTGTTACGTCCTTTGTGGCACGCCATGAGGGAACAGCAACCTTGAAGTCATCGCCGCTGAGCTCAACGCCGAAGCCGAGAGCCTTCAAGGTTTTCACGATTGTTTCCGCAGGGATATCAATACCTGCATAGCGGTCAACAAATGCTTTGTTAAAGTCAACTGTGATATCGTCATACTTGAATGCATATTCGTCTGTGAGACTTGACACAACCTTTACGCCGTCATCAATGTCTGTGAGAAGCTTTACAAATCTTGCAATTGCAGGAACGGTAAGTTCAGGGTCAAGACACTTTTCGTAACGCATTGAAGCGTCAGTTCTGTGTGCAAGACGAACGGTTGATTTTCTGATTGAAACCGCATCAAAGGTTGCAGATTCAAGGGTAAGCCTTGTGGTATCTTCAACAATTTCAGAATCCAGACCGCCCATAATACCTGCGATTGCAACAGGAGTGTTATCATTACAAATCATAAGGGTATTTTCGTCGATATTACGTTCAACCTCGTCGAGAGTTTTGAAGGTGAAGGGCTTGTCAAATCTCTTGATTCTCAGCTTTTCAACCTTTCTTGAGTCGAATGCGTGCATCGGCTGACCCATTTCAAGCATAAGGTAGTTTGTCAGGTCAGCAAGAAGGTTAATTCCTCTCATTCCGCAGTAGAAAAGACGGATTCTCATATTCACAGGGCTGACATTCTTTGTGATGTTTTCAACCTGCAAGCAAGAATATCTCTGGCAGAGGGGGTCTTCAATCTTCATATCAATCTTGGGAAGATTGTTATACTGTTCAAGGTCAACAACGTCCAAAGGCTTTAAAGGTCTTTCGGCAAGAGCCGCAAATTCACGGGCAATTCCGTAGTGACCCCAAAGGTCGGGACGGTTGGTGAGGGACTTGTTGTCTACTTCAAAAACAATATCATCAATTGCATAAACATCTTTCACGTCTGTGCCGTTTGCGATTTCTGCGGGAATTTCCATAATTCCATCGTGGTTGTCGCTGATGCCAAGCTCCTTTTCAGAACAGCACATACCGTGTGAAGGGTAGCCTGCCAGTGGACGGGGAGCAATGGTGATTTCACCGATTCTTGCACCAACTTTTGCAAAAGCGGTCTTCATACCAACCTTCACATTGGGAGCACCACAGACAACGTCTGTGAGTTGACCGTCACCTGCATCAACCTTCAGAAGGTGGAGCTTCTTTGATTCGGGGTGGTCTTCAACGGATTTGATTTCCGCAACAACGATACCTTCAATGTCACTTCCCTTGAAGAAAATTTCATTTTCAACCTCGGCTGTGGAAAGCGAGAATTGATTTATAAGCTTAAGCTTGTCCAGTCCTGACAAATCAACAAAGTCAGAAATCCAGTTCATTGATAAAAACATAATTCATAATCTCCTTTCCAATTTATTTGTCGTCGGTGAACTGTGACAGTGTTTTGAGACTGCCGCTGTTCAGGTCACGAATATCTTTTACGCCGTATCTCATCATAACAAGTCTTGTGAGACCAAGACCAAAGGCAAAGCCAGTGTATTCATCGGGGTCAATGCCGCCTGCTCTCAGTACTTCGGGGTGAATCATACCGCAGGGACAAAGTTCAAGCCATCCGCTGTGCTTGCAAGAAGGACAGCCTTCACCGCCGCAGATGAGACAGTTGATGTCAAGCTCAAAGCCCGGTTCCACAAAGGGGAAGAAGCCGGGACGAAGGCGAACCTTTACGTCCTTTTTGAACACTTCCGAAAGCATTGTCTTCATAAAGAAGATAAGGTTTGAAATTGAAATGTTCTTGTCAACCATAACACCCTCCATCTGGAAGAATGTGTTTTCGTGGTTGGCGTCGGTTGCCTCATTTCTGAAGCATCTTCCGGGGAAGATTGCCTTAATCGGAACACCATCGTTGATGAGTGCGTCCTTATACTTCTTGTAGATTGCATTCTGTGCCGCAGATGTATGTGACTTCAGAAGCTGACCGTTTTCAAGATAGTAAGTATCCTGCATATCACGTGCAGGGTGATGCTTGGGAATGTTCAGCGCCTCAAAGCATTCGTAGTCGGTAACGATTTCGCTGTAATCCTCGATGTGGAAACCCATTGAACGGAAGATTTCTTCACATTCCCTCTGCACCAATGTGATGGGGTGGTATGAGCCACGGTCAAGGTTTGCAGGAGCGGTAATGTCGATGTCGGGCATTGAGTTGATTTCCTTCTCAATTTCCGCCTTCTTCATTTCTTCGATTTTTGTGGTGATTGCGTCTGTGGCTTCGTTTTTGAGAATGTTCACTTCCTGACCGAAGGTTTTCTTTTCTTCGGGAGAAAGAGACTTCATTTCCTTCATAAGCCCCGTAATCAGACCATTTTTGCCAAGATATTCCACGCGGATAGCATCAACGCTTGCCATATCGGAAGCATTTTCCAGCTTTGTGAGAAATTCTTGCTTCATTTGTGTTGTTTTCTCTGACATAACAAATTTCCTTTCTATATTAATATATAATGTTTACAAATATATGGGCAAAACAAAAAGTTCGCCCCAATTTTCTGGGACGAACTGAAAATAGTCCGCGGTACCACCCGTATTCAGAATTACATTCTGCACTCTTGAGGTTTTTGTCGTGAACCATAACACCCTGCTTATATGAAATCACTTTCGCAGAAAACTCCGATGCTGAAATTCACATCCGGGATTGCAACGGATACTCACAGCCGATGATATCCGCTCTCTTTTGCAATTTTGCCGATGCTACTTACACATCTTCATCATTTGAACCATTAAATGATAACACTTTTTCGGGATATTGTCAAGACAAAGTTTTACATTTCGTCGCTTAACCCCAGAATATAGTCAGTTGTTGTTTTGTATAGTTTTGCAAGCTTTATCAGAATTTCAGTCGGTATGTCTCTTTTGCCCAACTCATAATGCGAGTAACAAACCTGACTGCAATTCAAGTATTTTGCAAGCTCGCTTTGCTTTAAATCGTGATCCTCACGTAAATCTCTGATTCTGATATACATATGCACACTTCCTCTCACAAATATTATATTTCAAAACATTTTGTTATATTGGCATATAAAACAAAATGTTATATAAAGCCGGCAATGATGGTTGTTTAAGGGAAAATAGCAGAGGAAGATGAAGGACGGGGTGAGGGACTTGAATTCCTTAACAGAATTACAATGACAGTGATTTGTTTGAAAATATATGAATTCTTAACAAAAAAACATAAGTTTTTCTTGGTAACTTGGAAAATTTTAAAGAATTGATATTGACTTTAAAATCATAGTGTGCTATACTAATAAGGATTTCAGGTAACAAATATATGTGACTGAGTTTAGGAAGACTTTACAGAAAAGAGGATTTGTATTTATGTTAAAGAAGAAATTTTTTAAACCAACTTGTATTTGTGCATGTATTGTGATGCTTGTGGTTCTTGTGGCCATTCAGTTTACACCATACTGGACGTTTACTGATGGAGATGGTCAGGAACAGACAATTTCAATCGGAAGTTATGTTTGGTTCCCCAATGAAGACGTTTCAAATGATTTTGAAGATGTTGTAAAGGACGAAGTTTTCCCCGGTGAACGTATGTCAGATAATGATGTTGTTAATGAAATCGTTATGTTCCCCGCGATTACATTCGGACTTGCAGTGCTTGCGATTGCAACCTGTATTCTTGGAAAAAAGAAGCTGATTGTTCCGGGTCTGGCTACATTGATTGTTGGTCTTGTAGGAATTATAGGCTACATATCTTCTCCTGCATTGAACCTTTCATCAGCTTGGACTCTTCATTTTATTATTACTATTATCCTTGCTTTGGTGGGTGCTGCAGTATTTGCTTTTGGCATAATGGAAATTGTGCAGCAAGTAAAAGAAGACAGAGCACTTTACAGCTATCATTAAAAACACAAAGAGGTCGCAAAGGCGATCTCTTTTTTCATATAATACAATATTATAATTTAAAATTTGAATTTGTCGGCAAAAAATGAGGGTGTTGCATTTTGCAACACCCTCATTTTGCTAGATTAAAAATATTGTATACCTTTGGAATGTTGAGCTTTTGGTGACTTTCTCGATTTCGAAAAGATAGAAAGCAAAGTTTATTGTTCAGTGTTTGATGGATAAAATGGCTCACTCTTTGGAAAGCAGATATTTCATAAAACTACAAAGCTCCTGCTGACTTTCTTCGGATAAATTGTTGTAATCACTCATAAAGTCCTTAAATTTATTCCAATTTTTTATATTGGTCAACCCGAAGAGATAGTCTGTTGATACATTAAAATGCTTTGCAAGCATAATTATTGATTCTGCATCACGAGGGAAATGTTCGTCTTTTTCGTAATGACTTATCATTCTTGCACCAATGTTTAAAATTTTGCCGATTTGTGCCTGTGTTTCTTCGTTATCTTGTCTTAGTTCTCGCAATCTTTCACCGAAAGTCATTTTTTTACCACCTCTCGAAATAGTATACAATAAAATTTCTATGCATGACGAAAAGCGAGATAATATTACTAAAAAATCTTGACAAAGAGACAATATCTCTGTTATAATGTGAGCATAGTATTTTTATTGTATGTTTGTAAACATACATATCACGATAACGGAGGAGAAAAGTATGTTATGTCAAAATTGTAAAATGAGTTTGCCGGATTCTGCGACCTTTTGTCCCAGATGCGGGAGGAGCGTTGAGGGCGTGAGTCGGAATGTTGGTATAGGAGTGTCTGATGTTGAAGCAAAGGAAGTGACAAAACCGCGAATTAATTATGGATATAGTAAAATGAAGTATTACAAGATGGCATCAATAATATGCACTATTGCGATAATCGTTTTGATATTTTTTTCGGGAGATTCAGGGGCGGAATCAGAGTTGATGTCGTTACGCATTGCTTTTTCAAGTTCAAGGACAATTTTGCTTTTGATGGGGTTGCTGTCACTAGCGGCGTTGGGAACAATTGTGATAGGTGGATTGGTTTATGTAATCAAAGCGATAAGTGCCGGAGATAATCCGATTAGTACAAGGTTTATAGATGCCGGTGAAATATGTATGAAGACAAGCTTGATGTGTGATGCAATCGTAGTGGCGTGGCTTGCTTTGGGTCATGATGTTTTCTTTATTGGTGATATCATTTTGTTAGCGGTGTTGGGAATTAATGGCTTTGTTTTGATGCCACGTTACAAGGAAGGTGTTGAAGAGAACAGAATCTGGAAGAAGAAGTACGAAGGTTCAGCCTTTGCTGCAAGTAATGATATGTATAAATAGTGGGAAGAGGATATTCTGCTTGGAATATAAAAGAACCGCATTTCAAATTCGAAATGCGGTTCTTTGCGTTGACGTTATATATCCATAATAACAGGCAAAATCATAGGCTTTCGCTTTGTCTTTGAGAAAATGAAAGAACCAAGCTCGTTCTTTACGTGAGATTTGAGACTTGCCCAATCAAGTGTGTTGTTTGAAAGACAGTCGTTCACTATATGGGCTGCGGTTTCGCGCATACTTTCCATAAGGTCTTCGGATTCTCTTACATAAACAAAGCCTCTGGAGATAATATCGGGACCTGCCACAACGGTCTGACTTGCCTGATCAATTGTCATAACAACAACAATCAGACCGTCTTCGGAAAGATGCTTGCGGTCACGAAGAACAATGCTTCCCACATCGCCAACACCAAGCCCGTCAACCAAAACTCGTCCTGAAGGAACAATGCCTGTGATTTTTGCACAAGTATTTGAAATTTCAAGAACCTGACCGTTTTCCATAAGGAATATATCATCTGATGCTATTCCCATTTGGAGTGCCAATGTGCGGTGTCGGCTGAGGTGTTTATATTCACCGTGGACAGGCATAAAGTACTTTGGTTTTGCCAATGCCAGAATGATTTTCAGTTCTTCCTGACAAGCATGACCTGAAACGTGGACGTCTGCCAGCGATTCATAGATAACTTCGGCTCCGTGCTTGAGAAGCTCGTTTATTACGTTTGAAATTGACTTTTCGTTTCCGGGAATGGGGCTTGCAGAAATAATAACAAGGTCATCTGCTTCAATGTTAACCTTTTTGTGACCGGAAAAAGCCATTCGTGAAAGTGCAGACATAGTTTCACCTTGACTGCCTGTGGTGACAATGACCAACTGTTCCTTTGAATACCTACCTATTTCATCTAGTGAAATAAGAGTGTTCTTGGGAATGTCCATATATCCCAATTCGATTGCGGCGGCAAGAACGTTTTCCATGCTGCGTCCCGAAACTGCAACCTTTCTGCCGTATTTAACTGCCGCATTGATGATTTGCTGCACCCTATGTATATTGGATGCAAATGTGGCAACGAAAATTCGCTTGCTACAGTGTTCAAAAACGCTGTCGAAGGTTGCACCGACGGTTCGTTCGCTCATGGTATAGCCCTTGCGTTCAGCATTTGTACTGTCGGACATAAGCAGCAAGATTCCTTGTTTGCCCAGTTCCCCGATTCTGCCCAGGTCAATCATTTCGCCATCAATTGGAGTTGAATCGATTTTGAAGTCGCCTGTGTGCAGAACTACACCTGCTGGTGTGTGAAGAGCCACCGCTACTGCGTCGGCAATGCTGTGGTTTGAACGGATAAACTCCACTTCAAAATCACCAAGCTGGAATGATTCACCGGGGTTTACCACGTTTAGTTTTGAAGAGTTCAGTATTCCGTGTTCCTCAAGCTTGTTTTTGAGTATGCCAAGTGTCAGTTTTGTTCCGTAAACCGGGACGTTAAATTCCTTCAAAACATAAGGAATTGCCCCGATATGGTCTTCGTGACCGTGGGTCAGAACAATGCCGCGAATTCTGTTCTTGTGCTTCTGCAGATAGGTTATATCCGGTATAACCATATCAATTCCCAACATATCGTCGTCAGGAAATGCCAGACCTGCATCAAGAATCAGCAAGTCGCTTCCGTACTCGAAGACTGTCATATTTTTTCCGATCTCATGAAGTCCTCCGAGAGGAGTGATTTTTATTTTTGCACTTTTGTTTGGCAAGGTGCTGCTCTCTTTTTTCTTTGAGGCTGAGGAACGCCGAATTTCATAAAGTTTGCTCATAGTATATTCCGTCCTTTCGGCTTTTTGAATTTTTTTTGTTGGTTTTGTGTTTTTAATCGAAAAGTGGATTTCCTCCTTTTTGTTATATTTAGCCGCACACTATCAATGCACCGAAAATCTTCGATAACATTAAACCAGTATATAGTATATACCAAAATACAGAAATTTGCAAGGATTTTGGAAATATTTACATATTAATTTTTGCCGAATTTTTTGAAACATATTCATATCTATTATATTAATTGTAACTATTTTGAACAATCATTTGACAAAAAAGTCAAGGTAGTGTATAATAGAAGAAGATCTCCTGCGACTGGCGGAACGTGGATAACCACAAGGGAACAGGGGTGATATAGCCGACCGCCTGGGCATCCCTTGTTTGATAAACAGTGGATGCTTTTTGTGTGTTTGATATTATTTATAATTTAGTTTATGAAGAGAGGGAGGATTCTATGGCATACTGGAGAGGATTTACAAAAGGAAACTGGACGGAGAATATAGATGTCAGCAATTTCATCAAGTTGAATTATACCCCATATGACGGCGATGCGTCTTTTTTGAAAGGTGCAACAAAACGCACGATGCGTGTTGCTGAAAGAGTGAATGAGCTTCTTGTTGAAGAAAACAAGAAGGGTGGGGTTTTGGATATTGATACTGAAAATGTTTCGTCGCTGCTTACTTATGCACCGGGATATGTGATTAAGGATGATGACATTATCCTTGGATTGCAGACGGATGCTCCCCTGAAAAGGGCAGTTAATCCATTTGCCGGTTATCGCAATGCGGTGCAGGCGTGCAAGGCATATGGATATGAAATCGGCGAAAATGTATCAAATGAATTCAAATACCGCACAACCCACAATACCGGTGTTTTCAGAGCATATACAGATACGATGAAAAAAGCAAGACACGTTGGTGTTCTTACGGGACTTCCCGATGCATATGCACGCGGAAGAATTATCGGTGACTATCGCAGAATTGCTCTTTACGGAATGGAATATCTCATTGCACAGCGTGAAAACGACAAAAAACACATTGGCGAAAGAGATATGGATGAGGAAACAATACAGCTTCTTGAGGATATTGCAAAACAGCTGGAATTTATGAAGCAGTTGGTGGTCATGGCAGGTCAGTACGGTTGCGATATAACACGTCCGGCAAGTAATGCTGTTGAGGCAATTCAGTGGCTTTATTTCGGATATCTGGGTGCTGTCAAGGAGCAGAACGGTGCTGCAAACAGTATCGGCAGAATCTCAGCATTTATTGATATTTATATTCAAAGAGATATTGAAGAAGGGATTCTTGATGAGATTTCGGCTCAGGAATTGATTGATGATCTGGTTATCAAAATGAGACTGGTAAGACATTTACGTACTCCCGAATATAATGATTTGTTTGCAGGAGACCCCGTTTGGGTGACTTGTTCCCTTGCGGGAATGACAAATGAAGGAAAGCCTATGGTCACAAAGACCTGCTTCAGATTTTTGCAGACGCTTTATAATCTTGGACCAAGTGCAGAACCCAATATTACGGTGCTTTGGTCACCACAGCTTCCGGAGGGCTTCAAAAAATTCTGTGCAAAAGTCTCGGTTGATACGGATTCAATTCAGTACGAAAATGATGATGTGATGAGAAAGGATTTTGGCGATGACTATGCCATTGCCTGCTGTGTTTCTGGAATGAACACGGGCAAACAGATGCAGTTCTTCGGTGCAAGATGTAATCTTGCAAAGGTTTTGCTTATGGCTTTGAATGGCGGAAAAGATGAAGTGTATGGCGAACAGGTTGCTCCTGAAGGTGACACCTTTGACGCTGACAAGCCTTTGGTTTATGAAGAAGTGCTTGAGAAGTTTAAGGAGTATGCTGCGTGGATGGCAAAGCTTTATGTCAATACTATGAATGTTATTCATTTTATGCACGATAGATATGCGTACGAAAGATTGATGATGTCGCTCCACGACGTTGAACCTGAAAGACTGATGGCATTTGGAATCAGCGGTCTCAGTGTTCTTGCGGACAGCCTCAGTGCAATTAAATATGCAAAGGTGACCCCCATCAAGGATGAACGTGGTTTGATTGTTGATTTTAAAACTGAGGGCGACTTCCCGAAATACGGAAACGATGATGACCGTGCCGACGAAATTGCAAAGTGGATTACTGAATTCTTCTATGCTGAGCTTTGCAAAACCAAGACTTACCGAAAGGCAAAGCATACCCTGTCCATTCTGACAATAACATCAAACGTGGTTTACGGAAAGAAGACCGGTGCAACTCCTGACGGAAGAAAGGCAGGAGAACCCTTTGCTCCGGGTGCAAATCCGATGCACGGCAGAGATTCTGAAGGGGCACTTGCGTCACTTAATTCTGTTGCGAAGCTCTGTTATGATTGCTGTCAGGACGGTATTTCCAACACATTTTCAATTACTCCCGAAACACTGGGAACAGATGAAAATGACCGTGTTGAAAAGCTTGTTGCAGTTCTTGATGGATATTTTATGCAACACGCACATCATTTGAACGTGAATGTCCTCAATCGACAAAAGCTGGTTGATGCAATGAATAATCCTAATCTGTATCCATCATTGACCATACGTGTCAGTGGATATGCGGTGAATTTCAATAAGCTGACAAAGGATAAGCAGCTTGAGGTGATTTCAAGAACCTTCCACGAAAAAATGTAGTGCTGAGGTGGAATAATGACAGGATATATGCATTCCTTTCAAAGTCTGGCAACTCTTGACGGTGCAGGAGTCAGATGTGCGGTTTTTATGCAGGGCTGTCCGTTGCGATGTGCTTATTGCCATAATCCGGACACGTGGATCAGCGGCAAGGGTCAGGCAATTGATGCCGAAACTCTGGTGAAGAAGATTGCACGTTACAAAACCTATTTCGGGGCTGAGGGCGGAGTTACTTTTTCCGGTGGGGAACCCTTGTGTCAAAGCGGTTTTCTGAGAGAATGTGTTCCTTTGCTGAAAGGCGAAAATATAAATTATGCAATAGATACTTCCGGCTGTGTTGAGCTTTCGGAGTCGGTGAGATTTGTTGTTGATAATGCACAGATGGTTATTCTTGACCTGAAGTTTGCGGAGAATTCGGATTATCTTGCCTATACGGGAATTGATATGAAGAAAACTCTGTCAATGCTGGATTATCTGGAAAAAATCAAAAAACGCACATGGATTCGGACGGTGATTGTCCCCGGTATCAATGATTCCGAAGAAAGACTGGAAAAGTATCTGGAGATTATACGCAGATATACGTGCGTTGAGAAATATGAGCTGGCTGCATTTCATACTATGGGATTCTTTAAGTATGACGAACTGGGAATAGCAAATCCTTTTGCCGGAAAATCGGCTCTTGACTCTGATGTGAGGGATCGCCTTCAGGCATATGCGGACAAAAAACTGAATAAATAATGAAAACAGCAACACTTTGCTTTTGGAATATGAACGAAAAGCAGAGGTTGCTGTTTTGAGTTTCGGGAACAGTATTAATTAGTTGATGGTGGGCAAATTCTGTTCTTCGAGAATATCGTCTGTTTCAAAGACGGTTAAGCCGTGGCTTAGTCCGAATATAACAACGCTGTCACGCTTGCTGCGGGAGTCCAGAACGGCAAACTTGGAAATCCTAAGCAGCAATTGTGTTTCTTCGGTCGACATATTCATGCTGAATGCGATGGCGATAAGTATATCCCGAGACGGGGTTCTGCTTCCGCTGAAAATTTTATATACGTATTCACCCACGCCGGAGGTTTTTGCAACCAAAGCGGGAGTCAGATGCTTTAATTCAAGCATTTGGTTCAGGTACCCTGAGGTTGTTTCGGTTATAAACTGTGCCTCATGTGCTTTGAAAAAGGCTTGAATATCAGAGGAGTTTTTAAGTTCGTTAAGCAGTTCTTCTGTTATGGTTTGCATTGACAATCCTCCGTGAGTTTAATATAATTGATATAATTATAATACAAAGTGTCTAAATATGCAAGGAGTTGTTTCTTTTGTTTGATATAAAATCTTTAAGAGAGTTAAAAATTTTGCGACAGAGTGAACGCCAGCGGATTGTTCTGGTGGAAGACCCTGATGGGAAAAAGTATCTGAAACGAGAAATAAACGGTGACAAAAGAGAAGTATATAAATTGCTTGAAAAAATAAATCACAATAATATTCCTTCGGTTTGTTATGTGGGCTTTGAAATGTGTACGGTGATTGTTGAGGAGTTTGTTGACGGAATTCCTCTGAACGAATTTATGGAACAGAACAAAAAACTGAGCAAGAGGCAAGTGAGGAAGTGGGCACGTCAGATTTTGTCTGCTTTAGATGTACTTCACAAGAACGGGATAATACATCGGGATATTAAGCCTGACAACATACTGGTTGACGAGTCGAATCACATTTGGGTGGCGGATTTTGATATTGCACGTATATATCGTAATGAAAAACGGCGTGATACAGAGACTATGGGAACTTTCGGATATGCTCCCATCGAACAGTACGGAATGCTCCCAACGGATTTTAAAACGGATATTTATGCTTTTGGGGTGACGTTATTGTCGTTTATGGAATATGCAAATTTGAATGGTTTTCTGAAAAGAATAGCCGAAAAGTGTAAACGTCTTGACCCTTCACAGAGGTATAAAAATGTTAGAGCGGTGAAAAGGGCGATAGCTTTTGATTCGCTGAAGTATCCGTGTATGTTTGCCGTTACGGCGATAGTTTTGGCGGTTGTGTCGATGTTTTTGCTCGGTTCTGGTGAAGACCAACAACGAGGAGTAGGCGTGATTGATATTGAGCCGGAATATAATGATGCCGAGAAGGGAAGACCAGACAAAGAGTTTTCCGAACAAACAGAAGAAAATGAAGTGAACGAAGGCTCCGAAACGAAAAAAGGAGCAGACATTGTGATAGAGGAAAAACCGGAATCAACCAAGCCTGAGGATGAAAACGAAGAAACAAAAAAGGCAATAGAAGACATAGCCTTTGAAGGTTCTTTTTATGGGTTTTCGGAAGGGGAAAAAGAGAGCGAATACAAAACATACAGTATGTTTTCAAACGTTTGTGTTTTTTCTATGCAACAAGCTTGGGAGCATCTTCTGTTTCTGGAGGATATGAGCAAAAGCGGCAAGATTAAGCTGGGCAAGCGTGATTCTGTTGTATCTGCAAATATAACTTTGGCTGACGGTGAACTGAGCGTTGCTCTGAAAGATGAACGTGGGCATAGTTACAGTAATAAATTCAAATTTGAAAATCAATACGAGTTCGAACGGTTCTATTCTAATGAATTGCGGAAAAATGCAGATATTATATGTTACGATTTTGACGGTGACAGCGGAGATGAGCTTATAATTGGTATTAATGAAGGCGAACTTGGTGTTGCGGGAAAGCAAATATATAATAATTTCAATTATTGTATTGCATGGTGTATACGCTACGATGATGAAAATGGATTCACATTGTGTGAGGGTGATATGTTTTCGAAGGAATATGCTTTTTGGATTAATGATGCCGTGAGAAAGCTAAATGTATCATGGGAAGATTTTGAAGATGTGACGGGCTATATTCTGGAAGAAAACAAAATTATCCCAAATTAAAAAAATTGGACAAAATGTCCAGGACTTTTTGAAAAAGATAAATTATTATAAAAAAAGAAACAGACTTCAGGCATCTGTTTCTTTTTCGTTGGATTGCTCAAAATTATCCATTGCATATTCGCAGCATTGAATGACAAAGCTGTTCAATGAAACATTTTCCTTTTGTGCAATAACAGACATTTTATCCAATAAAGATTTTGGAAATCTGAATGTTCTGTTTGTTGTTTCTTCCGTATGACGCACCTTGAACATAATATCACATCCTTACATATATTATATATGCAAAAAGCATAAAATCATACACGAATTTATTGCAACTTAATTATACGTGCAAATTGCACTTGACAATAAAAATATGGTGTGGTAAAATACAATCAAAAACAGATGTAAGATTCTATTAAGAAACATTAGGAAAGGGATGTATTAAATGAAAAAAATAATATCTGTTATACTGTGCCTGTCTGTACTGCTGTCGACTTCTGTGTTTGTAGTTTTTGCAGCTGAAACAGAGGTAATTAATGAATCAGAGTTTGCAGGTGGAAGTGGAACAGAAGAAGACCCATATCAAGTGGCTACACCTGAACAACTTAATAACGTTCGTAATCACTTGGATGCAAATTTTATTCAGATTAATGATATTGATATGTCAGCAGCTACTTCGGAAGGTGGTATCTTCTGGAATGATGGCAACGGGTGGATGCCAATAGGTAATGCTTCAAAAAAATTTACAGGTAGTTATAATGGTGCAGAATATTCAATTACAGGCTTATTCTGTAATAAAGAATATGCAGGTCTTTTTGGTTACAGCAACGGTGGGATTATAAAAAAAGTAAATTTGACAGGTACTATTGAAGGAGGTAAAAACGCATATGCAGGAGGTGTTGTGGCTTATAATTATAACGGAACTATAACAAATTGCTCCTTTGACGGAACTCTTTCAACAACCAATTCTTATATTGGAGGTATTGTAGGGAACAATTCTGGTACAGTAACAAATTGTATTAACAATGCTGATATAACAGTAGCGGGAACTTATGCGGGCGGTGTTATCGGATATGGTTCGAGTAGTTCTGATATAACCAATTGTTATAACTATGGAAATGTAACTGGTGGCCAATATGTTGGAGGTATTATAGGCTATAACGATGAGGCAGAAATAAAGGAATGTGGCAATATTGGTAAAATTACAACTTCACTTGAAAGTACTACATTGGCAGCATTGGGTGGAATAGCGGGACGTACGAAAGGATACATTACGCAATGCTTTAATACAGGAAATGTTAGTGCATACCTAATATTAACAACAACTTCTCGTAGCATTAGTGGAATATGCGTTGGTGGTATTGTAGGTTTATGTCAAGAAGGAATAACCATAAAAGATTGCTTCAATACTGGAAAGGTTTCGGGTTCAACAACTTGCGGTGATATAGTAGGCGTGGGTGCAGTTATGCAATCATCGATAGGCAATCTTGGAGGGTCGTCTTCGTCAAATCCCAAATCTAAAACATTGTTAATTTCCAATTGTTACAACGCCTATCGCAATGATACAAATAGTTTTTATGGATTTAATGCACCCAATTATAGTTATAGCACATCAGGGTTTTATACGAGAGGCACAAATGTAGTTAAAATTTCTATATCAACCTCATATAACATTAATATCGATAAAAATGATAGTGTAACACATATGACAGAAAGTGAAATAAAACAAAAGGACAAATATGTTGGATTCGATTTTGATACAGTATGGAATATAAATTCGGCTATAAATAATGGTATTCCATACTTACGAAATATAAACACTTCAAAAATAAATGTAAGTGTAAATTCAATATATTCTGCAGAATTTGAAACAGCTGAAAAGATAAGTGGTATCATAGTTATAGCACTATATGATGATGAAAATAGGCTTTTGGAAGTAAAAACATATCCTGCAACAGATTCAATACCTGCTATTTTGGATAAGATTAATTCGGGAAAGTATATAAAAGTAATGTGGTGGGATAGTATATCGTCAATGAAGCCGATATGCGAGAATAGAACGATTTATGTATAATAATGTTAAGATAATTTAAGATGGTCAAATTATGAATATAAAATTAGGAGGAATTATAATGAAGAAAATTGTAGCTTTATTTATACTAAGTATTACAATTATAATTGCAACATCGTGTTCGACTGAAACTGATTCTGTCAGTCAAGAAAATGTAGAGGAAACACAATCAACTGAACAGATGGAAGTAGACACCACAAAAGATGATGTAATAACTGAAATGCCTACATCGTCAGAAAATAACAACTATCAAAACTATACAGAACCTGAGCAGATTGACGAAGGGCGAGATTATAGTATTACAATTGCAATTTCTAATGCAATTGTAATTAATGATGGTAGTAGTGACGGAAATGTTGTTTATAAGTATAAGTGTGATAGCTGTGGGTATGTTGAACCCGGTACACATTCTCGTACTCCTGGAGGTATGATAGGCGGATTTTACTGTCCTAAATGTGAAGAAACGAAAGTAGTAGAACTTAAAACAGAGTATTATCATGAATAAAATCACAAACAGGCATTTGGAATGTATGAGGCTTCACACATCCCAAATGTCTGTTTTTTATAGCTATTTGTCTTTTTTCATACCCATATAGAAGGTATTGCGGCTTGCGGGTTTGTTCTGGATTGAGTCCAGAGCTTCTCCGAAGCGCTGGAAGTGTACCACTTCACGTTCGCGCAGGAACTTTATTACATCATTAACATCCGGGTCGTCTGAAAGACGGAGTATATTATCATAGGTGGCACGTGCCTTTTGTTCTGCTGCCAAATCTTCAACCAAGTCTGCGATGGGGTCACCTGTTGAAGAGAAGGTTTCTGCTTTGAAGGGGTTACCACCTGAAGAAATTGCATAAACGCCTTTGCCGTGGTCGATGAAATAAGGTGCCATAGGGCTGTTCTCGATTTCGGTTGTGGTGGCGTTTTTGGCAAGCTGATGAACCAGCGTTCCCACCATTTCGAGGTGAGCAAGTTCTTCGGTGCCGATGTCTGTGAGTGTTGCCTTTGTGATGTCGTTGGGCATTGAAAAACGCTGGGCAAGATATCTCATCGAGGCGCCCATTTCGCCGTGAGGACCGCCGTACTGACTGACGATAAAGGCGGCGAGTTTAGGGTTGGGGTTCTTGATGTTTATGGGGTATTGTAATCTTTTTTGATAATTCCACATATAGATTTTACCTCCTAATTATTCCAGGGCCAGGGGTCGTTGACCCAGGTCCATTCGGTTGTGCTGTCCACATCTTCAGCTACAATAGGGCCAAAGTTTTTGACGTAGCGAGCTTTGAGTTCGGCACATTTGTCGGTCATACGTCTGAACATTTCCAAACCCAATCTGTCGCACGGATGGGTGTCCAGATATAAATTCCATTCGTGTGCGGCAAAGGAATATGCCATAATTTCTTTCATAAGGTTTTGACGGTCACTCATTTGTCAAATACCTCCTTTTTTTCGAGGTTCTGTTTGCCGTAAACCCCTAGGGGCAAATCCAGTGTCGGGAATATTGTTCCTCGGTTCAGCCCCATTTCCGGGCTGTAAAGATTACGGTCATTTGCAATTTGTATAGGAACATACGCATAGCCTTCAGGCATAAACGATTGCATATTAAACATTGTTTTCATTCCTTTCCGGAGAAGTTATATGCTCTCCTTGATTTATACTATGATAAAAATCGTCTTCAGGTTACAAAATTTGAGAAAAAAAGGACATATTTGGGTTTTTATATTGACAAATGTTTTTAAAGTGATAAAATTAAATTGTTTGTAATACTATGATTGATAAGCACAGACTTTTGGGAGGGAAGACGATGAAGTTAGGTGAAAAACTGACAGAGGGACCCATTTTCAAAAAGTTTGTGCTTTTTGTTATTCCTGTGATTATTACAAGCTTTTTGCAACAGATGTACAATGCTGTTGATGCTGTTGTTGTCGGCCATTTCGCTGATAAAAATGCTCTTGCGGCTGTTGGTTCCACATCTTCAATTTCGGCATTGATTATAACTCTATTTATGGGAATGTCGGTTGGTACAAATGTGGTCTGTGCCGGATTTTTCGGTGCGGACAACAAGCAGGCACTTGAAAATACTCTTCATACGTCGATTTTACTTGGGATTATCTTCGGTATTCCACTTCTGCTTGTTGGATGGCTTGGAGCGGAATATTTTCTTACGTTGACCGGAACTCCCACGGAAGTCCTTGACCAAGCCGCATTATATATGAAGATTTATTTTCTTGGAATTCCGGCCTCGTTGATTTATAATTTTGGATCTGCTGCTCTCAGGGCTGTGGGGGACACCAAACGTCCGTTGTACATACTTTCGGTTTCGGGAATTGCAAACGTTGTTGTTAACATCATATGTGTTGCATTTTTGAATATGGGAGTTGTTGGAGTTGCACTGGGAACAATTGTTGCACAGATTATTTCTGCTGTATGGGTTGTTTGCATATTTATGAAAAGTGACGGACCGCTTCATTTTGAATTCAAAAAGCTGCGTGTTTATAAAAAGGAATTTCTGAGAATTATTTCAATCGGTATACCTGCCGGACTTAACGGAATTATGTTCAGCCTTTCGGGGGTTATTATACAGAAGGCAATAAACTCTTTCGGGGAAACGACAATTGCTGCGCACAGTGTTGCGTGGAATTATATGGCGTTTTCAAATCTGCTGGTTGCGGCAGGCGAGCAGGGGGTTGTGAGCTTTGTGGGACAAAATATGGGTGCCCGAAAGTTTGACAGAGTCAGAAAAACCGTGAAAATTGCGCTTGGAACAATGACAGTCGCTTCGATTATATTTTCTTTGATTATTGTTGTGTTCGCAAAGCCTTTGATGGGATTTTTTACTCCGGATGCTGGGGTTGTGAGATGTGGACTGTATCAGATAAAGTATTCAATCAGCGTGTATTTTCTGTATGTGCCGGCACTGATTTTTGGTGCGGCGTTGCGTGGTATGGGAAAATCCATTGTTCCGACTGTTATTAATCTGATATGCATTTGTCTTTTCAGGGTGCTGTGGATATGGTTCGTGTGGGGAATGAACAAAAGTTCCCTGGCACTGGTCTATTATTCGTTCCCATTCACATGGGTGACGTCCGGATTGGCAATGGCGGTTGCGTATTATATTGAGAAAAAAAGAGTTCTTCACAATTGAGTGCGTAAAATTTGAAGTTTAGAGTTTGCGGGAGGCGATTTTGATGAAAACGGGAGTTGACCTTACTCAGGGACCGATACTCAAAAAAATGATATTGTTTGCTGTGCCTGTTTTGCTGACTAATCTGATGCAGCAGCTTTATAATGCGGCGGATATAATGATTATTGGACAGTTTGCGGATAAAACTGCTTTGGCGGCGGTGGGAGCAACTGCGGCGCTTACAAACCTGATTGTTAATCTGTTTGTGGGGTTTGCGGCAGGTAGCAATGTGGTTTGTGCACGGTGTTACGGGGCTCACAACACTCAAGCTTTGTCGAGAGCGGTTCATACATCGTTTATGCTGGCTATTGTTTTGGGTATTCCGCTGGCTCTTTTGGGGTGTCTTGCCTCGGAGGTTTTTTTGGGGATGATGGGAACCCACGAGGATGTTATCGGCAAAGCGGCACTTTATATGAAGATTTATTTCTTGGGTGCTCCCGCATCACTGGTGTTCAATTACGGTGCGGCAATTCTGAGATCGGTTGGTGATACAAAACGACCCCTTTATATACTTGCGGCATCGGGACTTATTAATGTATTGCTTAATGTGATTTGTGTTGTTGGTTTTCATATGGATGTTGTGGGAGTAGCCTTGGGTACAATTGCGGCTCAATACGTATCGGCGGTTGCCATTATGATTATATTTGTGAAAACTGATTCGGAGTTGAAGTTAAAGCTGAGAAAACTGAAAATTTTTGTACAAGAGCTGAAACAGATTGCACTTGTGGGGATTCCGTCGGGCATAAACGGTGCTATGTTCAGCTTGTCCAATGTTGTTTTGCAATCAGCTGTGAACTCTTTCGGGCCAACGGCTATGGCTGCCAACAGCGTTGCGGGAAATTACAGCAACTTTGCATATATTCTGGTTAATGCCGGTGAACAGGCGTGCGTAAGCTTTGTGAGCCAGAATATGGGCGCAAAGCGTTATGACAGAATCGGAAAGATTGTTATGACGGCAATGGGTTTGACCTGCGCGGTTGAGCTTGTTTATTCCCTTACGGTGTATTTTAACGGAGACTTTTTCCTTAGTCTTTTCACCGGTGACGGAGCGGTTATAAGTGAAGCAAGAAGTTATATGTCGGTGGTTATTGCTCCGTATGTTCTGATTGTTCCCAGTATGATTTTCGGAAGTGCCCTCCGTGGTATGGGTAAGGCTGTTCTTCAGACGGTTATAAGCCTTGTGTTTATTTGTCTTTCACGAGTATTGTGGGTTGCGTTTGTTCTGCCTCTTAACAATGTTTACGGAATGGTGTTTGTTTCATACCCTGTTTCATGGATTCTTGCGGCAATTGCCACGGGGATTGTGTTTTATTCAACAAAACGCTCGTTGGTAAAATTTATGGGCAATAACTTGCAACATAGGTGAAAGGCTGAAGAAAATGAATATCACGGAAGAACTGTTTCGTCTTAAGGATGAGAAATACAGAGATTTTCAGGCAAAGCTGATACCCACAGTGGAGCCGAAGCGGATTATCGGCGTGAGGATGCCATTGCTTCGGAAACTGGCAAAGGAATTTGCGAAGATGCCGGAGGCGGAAATTTTTATGACAGACCTTCCGCATAAATACTATGAAGAAAATAATGTTCATATGCTGCTGATATCCGAAATAAAGGATTTTGACAAAACCCTTTGTGCACTTGAATGTTTTTTGTCTTATGTTGATAACTGGTCAACCTGCGATATGCCTCCGATGAAGGTTTTCAAAGATAATCCGGAAAGACTTTTGCCATATATCAAAAAGTGGTTAAAATCTGAGCATACTTATACTGTGCGATACGGTATAAAGGCACTGCTGGATATGTTTTTGGACGAGCGGTTTGATTCAGCATATCCTGAGCTTGTCAGTGAGGTTAAATCTGATGAGTACTACGTAAATATGATGATTGCTTGGTATTTTGCAACGGCTCTTGCGAAACAGTATGATGCGGTGCTGCCGTATATAACCGAAAAAAGGCTTGACCCTTGGGTTCATAACAAAGCGATACAGAAGGCAATGGAAAGTTTTCGCATTGATGCGGTGAAAAAAAGCTTTTTGAAAAAGCTGAAAAGGTAGCGTGACCAAAAGAGGAGGGAAAAGAGTGAGAATTGGAAATGATCTTACACGAGGTCCTGTTTTAAAGAAGTTTGTGCTTTTTGTTCTTCCAATAATCGCATCAAGCATTCTGCAAATGCTTTATTCTATGGCGGATACTGCGGTTGTGGGAAAGTTTGCCGGCGGAACGGCACTGGCGGCAGTAGGTGCAACAGGCTCTTTTGCAGGATTGATTCTTAATCTGCTTTTGGGACTTTCTGTGGGGGCAAATGTAATCTGTGCAAAGGCGTACGGAGCAGGAAATAAGCAAGCAGTGTCCAGAATTGTTCACTCTACGGTGCTTGTTGCTTTTTTTGCCGGCATTATTATTTGTGTTATTGGTGAATTTTGTTCGCGTCCTTGTCTGGAATTAATGAATACACCACGTGATGTTATAGACGGTGCAGTTTTATATATACAAATATATTTTCTGGGTGTGCCGATGTCGTTTGTATATAATTTCGGAGCGGCGGTTTTGCGTGCCGCCGGTGATACGAAACGCCCCCTTTACATACTTGTAATTACCGGTGTTGTTAATATAGGTCTGAATCTTTTATTTGTGATAAGCTTTGGTTGGGGCGTGGCAGGTGTTGCGTGGGCAACAGTAATCTCACAGGCAATCTCTGCGGTGGTGACTGTTGCAATTCTGATGAATGCAAAAAATGAGTTCAGACTCAGCTTTTCCAAATTGAGAATATATAAAAATGATCTTGTTTCTATGCTTAAAATAGGTATGCCTGCAGGGCTGAACGGTATGATGTACTGCATACCAAATATGCTCATTCAGAGCGTGCTCAACGGATTCGGTTCTGCGGTTGTTGCAGGAAGTACGGCTGCTGCAAATCTGGAGGGAATAATTTCTCTTGGAGGAAGTGCTTCTGAGCAGGCTTGTGTCAGTTTTGTAGGGCAAAATATAGGTGCGAGAAAACTGAAGAGAGTTGACTCGGTGGCAAAGGTGGCACTTGTTTTCACTTTTGTTTCTTGTGTGTTAATGGAACTGATTGTTTTGCTCAACAAGGAATTTTTTATGAGTCTTTATACCAATGAAACAGCAGTTGCTGAGGCAGGATACGTTAGAATGGGGATTTGTCTCGCCTTTGCATTTGTTGCAATTCCGTCACAGGTTTTCAGCGGTTGTTTCAGCGGTCTTGGACGGTCGGTTGAACCAGCGGTAATAACTGCAGTTTTCGTTTGCGGAATAAGAATAGTATGGATATATACGGCGTGTGCAATGTTTCCACATCTGGTTGAGCTGGTTTATTTCTCCTATCCACTCACTTGGCTTGCGGCGTCGATTGCACTTGTGGCTATGTTCCTGAAAATAAGAAAGAAAATTTTTGGCGAAATACGTGCCAAAGGATTGGAAGTTGAAGATAAGGACGTGAAAAATAAAAATGAAATTAGGTGCTAATTTCACCGAAGGTCCGGTGTTTAAAAAGTATATTTTGTTTATAATTCCCATTGTGCTGTCGGGTTTTCTGCAACAGCTGTACAGCACCGCTGATACCATGGTTGTGGGGAAGTTTGCCGGGGATACGGCACTTGCGGCTGCGGGTTCCACAGTTGCTCTGACCAATCTGATTCTGAATCTGTTCCTGGGACTTGCGGTTGGTGCAAATGTTGTGTGTGCTCAGTGTTATGGGGCAAGCAACAGACAGGGGCTTCACAGAGCAATCCATACGGCTTATGTTCTTGCACTCGTTTCGGGGATAGTGCTTGCTCTTGTGGGTTGGTTTTTCTCAAAGCAGTTTTTGCGTATAATGTCGACACCTGAGGATGTTATTGACCAGGCGGCTTTATATATGAAGATTTTCTTCCTCGGTGCTCCGGCATCACTGGTGTATAATTTCGGGGCTGCAATACTGAGAGCTGCCGGAGATACCAAAAAGCCACTTTATATCCTGGCTCTTGCCGGTGTTGTGAATGTTGGACTGAATCTGTTTTGTGTTATTGTCCTGAACATGGGTGTTGTGGGGGTTGCATTGGGAACCATTGCTTCACAATTGATTTCAGCGGTGGCTGTAACCGTTATTTTGGTCAGGACAAACTCGGAGTTCAGACTCAGGTTCTCAAAACTTAAAATCTATGCCAAGGAACTTGGACGAATTATGGCAACAGGTATTCCTGCAGGAGTAAGCGGAATTATGTTCAGCCTTTCAAATGTGGTTATTCAGACGGCTATAAATTCCTGGGGGAAAGCGGCAATTGCCGGAAATGTTGCGGCAAGCAATGTGGAAATTTTCGGATTTCTGGTTCTTTCGGCGGCGGAACAGGGGACAGTCAGCTTTGTGGGACAGAATTACGGTGCAAAAAAGTTTGACCGTGTTGAACGTGTTACAAAGGTGTCGTTGGCTGTGGGCTTTGTGGGAGCCGCAGTATTTGCAGTTTTGATTCTGGCGGCAGGACCGTTCTTCTTGGGCTTCTTCACGGATTCGGGGTCGGGAAGTGAAGTAATCAGAATAGGTATGATAAAGATGACAATAGTGCTT
Organism: Clostridia bacterium; assembly: GCA_045579055.1. GTDB lineage: Bacteria > Bacillota > Clostridia > Monoglobales > Monoglobaceae > SIG440. The sequence continues at coordinate 18,436 of JAZNLK010000123.1, read as the reverse complement.
TACAGCTATATTCTTCATACACCCAACTCGATTCTTGGCGGAACCATGAAGGGAATGGGAAAAGCATTGGTTACTACAGTTATAAACGGGATATTTATATGTGTTCTCCGTGTTGTGTGGATAATCTATGTTTATCCCATGCATGAAAGTATAGAAATGATTTATTATTCTTATCCCGTAACTTGGGGTGCGTCCAGTGTTGCATCAATCGTTGCATATCTTATTCTGAGAAAACGGGAGTTTGGCAAAAAAGTTCGTCAGAATAGCCTGAACCCTATGTAACCTACTTCAAAAGGCTTTCTGCTGAAGCAGATGGGGTACGCAGAAAACGGTTAAGCATAAAAAGAGTTTCAGGGTCACGGGTGATGTAGTTTGTTTTTTGTTCGCAGGAAAGGGTGGCTTTGAAACCCATATCTTTTATAATCTCAAAGGATGCCTCGCTGACACTTCCGAAAGGATATGTGAAGGTCGTTGGGATATATCCGGTGTTCGATTTGAAAGTGTCCTGGAGTTTTTGCAAGTCAGAGGTGAGTTGGAAGGTATATTCCTCCAAGGACTCGCCTCTTTTCTTTTTTGCTCCGTTTCTGCCTTTGTCGGTGGTGTGAAGATTGTAGGAATGATTCTGGAATTCCACATTCCCGGACTTCATCATTTCGTTTATGTCGTTCCAAGTCAAGTGGGAATACTTTGGATTCTCGTCGGGAGACTTGGTGAAAAGATCGGTATAGTATCCGATGACGGAAATTACCGCTTTTGCGTCGTATTTCTGCAAAAGGGGATATGCGTAAGCAAAGTTGTTGAAATAACCGTCATCAAAGGTGAGAACAATCGGTTTTGGAGGAAGGTCTATTCTGCCTTCCACGTAGTCTATAAGGTCCTGAATGAAAACTGTGGTATATCCGTTGTCACTGAGGAATTTCAGGTCTTTTTCAAATTCGGAAACTGACACGATGTACTTTCCGTCCTTTTCGGTGTCTTCACAAATGTTATGATACATAAGAATGGGGACTTCCACTTCTTCGGAAGTTTTCCCGAAACCCGGAACTGAGTTTCCCTGCTCGGTTGTTTCTGAAACTTCAATTGCCGGCGGTGCAGATGTGTCATAAAGGCTGATTATTCCGATGCTTGCAACTGTTACGGCAAAAACTGCCAGGTAGTATATCAAGGTCTTCATTTTTATTACGTACATAGTCTTTCCTGCCTTTCGTGATTGGTTGAAATAAAAGTGTGTTCCGGCATAAAGTCGGACAAAAGAAAACCCATTCCATATATTTTATGGAATGGGTTTTTGAAATATGATTAATTATTCATTGTTACCGGCAAAGTCGGTCTGGAGAGCATCGATAGCCCAAAGATTGTTAACTTCTGAAATATCCGCATATTTTTGTGCTGATGCCGCAAACTGACTTTCGATGGCATTGTAGGTTTGCATTGAAAGATGTGCACGGCAGTTTTCTGAATTCTCGGTTATTATGAAGAACAGAAGGCTGTTGTCTTCAAAATTTCTTCCTCCGTAGAAAATTCCCAGAACTTTTGAACCGGGACGTTCATCCTCGAATTGGTCTTCAAGCATAATTTTGTAAAGCTCAACAACTTTGTCGTCAATTTTGTCTTCGACCAAGGCGATTTTTTCCACAAACTCGTTGATTGAACGGACGATTCGAAGAGTGTGCCCCTCAACCTTGAGATTGGAATCCGCCTCCTGCTCAGCATCGGGCAAAAGTGCAACGATGTATTTGTTTTCGGGATCGGTGTAGGTGCAGTCGTATGCCACAAGGATTTCTTCACCGCAGTTGGGACACCTGAATTTGAAAATTTCACGGCTGAAAATGTCTTCCTTCAGTGCGGCATTTTCGCTGATATCAATTGAAGAATAGATTCTGAAGTTGCTGTCCTCGAAGCAGGCAGGACAGTTCACGGTCATATTTTTTTGTTGTGTCATTTTTCTTGCCTCACTTATTTTATGGTTTTTATGTCATAAGGCGTTGTCTGGTAAACAAAGTAGTTAAGCCAGTTGGAATAAAGTAAATTTGCGTGAGCACGCCAAGTCATCAGCGGTTCCTTTGTGGGGTCATCACCCGGAAAGTAATTTGCCGGAACCTTGATGTCAAGACCTTTGTTTACGTCACGCTCATATTCTTTCTTTAGTGTGTCGGGGTCGTATTCCGAATGTCCGGTAATGAAGAATCTTCGTTCGTTCTTGTCGGTTACGATGTACACACCTGTTTCTTCGGAGCTTGCGAGGATTTCAAGAGCAGGAACCTTTTCGATATCCTCGGCACGGACTTCTGTGTGGCGTGACTGGGGAACATAGAACACATCATCAAAGCCACGGAGCAGGATTTTGTGTTTCTTTCCGGGCGCAACGGTGTGGGGAAACACTCCAAACACCTTTTCGGAAACGGGATACTTTGGAACACCGTAATGATAATAAAGTGCAGCCTGTGCACCCCAACATATGTGGAAGGTGGATGTGACATTTGTTTTTGACCACTCCATAATTTCGCAAAGTTCTTCCCAATAGTCGACTTCCTCAAAGTCCATTTTTTCAACAGGCGCACCTGTGATAATCATTCCGTCAAACTTGCTGTCTTTTATGTCGTCAAAGGTCTTGTAGAATGTTTCGATATGACTCTTTGAAGTATTTTTGGATTCGTGTGTTTTCGTATTTATAAATTGGACGTTTATTTGCAAAGGAGTGTTGCCCAAAACACGCAAAAGCTGAGTTTCGGTTTCGATTTTTGTGGGCATAAGGTTCAGTATAACAATTTCAAGAGGTCTGATGTCCTGGGTCATGGCTCTTGTTTCGGTTATCACAAAGATGTTTTCGTTATTCAGAATTTCTATTGCCGGCAACGAGTCGGAAACTTTAATCGGCATAATATCAACCTCCTATGGTCAAAATAAGAATAAAATCAGTATAACATATTTATGTGGAATTATCAATACAAATTTTCAAAAGGAGATAAAGAAAAATGTCGGATGAAAATAAGAATAATGAATGTGAGCAGATAAAGGAAATGGGCGGCGGCAAAATTAAAGGTTCGGGAATGAATATATATTGCCTGAGCATCGTGGGACAGATTGAAGGTCATTCGAATTTGCCCTCTGACACAAAAACAACAAAGTATGAGCACGTGATTCCAAAGCTGGTGGAGGTGGAGCAGGACGAAAACATTGACGGACTGCTGATTTTGCTTAATACTGTTGGCGGCGATGTTGAGGCAGGACTTGCCATTGCTGAAATGATTGCCAGTATGAAAAAGCCTACGGTTTCAATTGTACTTGGCGGAGGTCACAGCATTGGTGTTCCCCTTGCTGTTTCGGCGGATAAGTCTTTTATCGTGCCGTCGGCAACAATGACGGTTCACCCCATACGCACAGGAGGACTTGTCATCGGTGTTCACCAGACTTTTGAATATCTTTCAAAGGTTCAGGAGCAGATATGCGATTTTGTACAACGGAATTCGGGAATATCAGCGGAGCATTTTATGAAGATTATGCTTGAAACCGAGAATATTGCCAATGATGTGGGAACGGTTTTATTCGGAGAAGAAGCTGTGGAATGCGGTCTTATTGATGCGGTAGGCGGTCTTGGAGATGCAATTGAAGTTTTGAAGAAAATGAAAAACGAAAACTAAAAAGTTGCGTTTAGTCAAGTATAAATGAGTAGTTTATACTTGACTAAATTTTTGACAGGTTTTGTTGCTTCATGGAATAAAAAATGGGTTGACGTTTGTGATTTTTGAAGGTATAATATTAATGATAAAAAGAATTATTCACAAATGTGTTTTGATTATTAAGGAGCAGATATAATGACACATATTTTGGCATCATTCAAAGAAGCTCTTGGTTCGGTTATACCAATTGCGTTAATAGTTCTGGTTCTTTCCATAACCTGTGTTCCTCTTGATCCGGGGGTTTTGGTTATGTTTATTTTCGGGACTTTTATGCTGATTTTCGGAATGAGCTTTTTTACGGTTGGTTCGGGTATATCAATGGAACCTTTGGGTGATGGTATCGGTAAATCCTTGAGCAAAAACAAAAAGGTTATAATTCCTTTGGCAATCTGCTTTGTTCTTGGCTTCTTTATTACTGTTTCAGAGCCTGATTTGCAGGTTCTTGCGGAGCAGGTCCCCACAATCCCAAACCTTATGCTGATTCTTTGCGTGGGTGTTGGCGTTGGAATTTTTCTGAGCATTTCTTTGATCAGAAACAAAAAAGGACTTTCATTGAGAACCTTGCTGATGGTTTTTTATGCCCTTATTATCGTTTTGACCTTCTTTGCTCCGAAGGATTTTGTACCTACGGCATTTGATTCCGGCGGTGTTACCACGGGACCCATTACGGTTCCCTTTATAATGGCACTGGGTGCAGGTCTTGCTGCAAGCAAAAAGGGTAAACAGACAGGTGAACACAGCTTTGGTCTTGTTGCTTTGTGCAGTATCGGCCCTATTCTTTCGGTTTTGCTCCTGAGCATATTCTATAAGCCTCAGGCGGCAACGTCTCCATATGAGATAGAGAGTGTGGTAACCACTATTGATGCATTCAGACAGTTTACATATGCCCTTCCTGTATATGCGGAAGAAATCTTGATAGCCTTTGTACCCATTGTGGTGCTTTTTGTACTCTATCAGCTTATAACAAGAAGATTCCATATGCATAATGTTCTGAAAATGTCGGTGGGCTTTTTGTATACATATATTGGCTTGGTGCTGTTTTTGACCGGGGCAAATGTTGGATTTATGCCTGCGGGACGTTTGATTGGTGCAAAGATTTCGGCAAGTTCCTTTAGCGGTATGCTTATTCCAATAGGTATGCTTATGGGTTACTTTGTTGTTTCTGCTGAGCCTGCGGTTCATTCCCTGAAGAGACAGGTCAGCGAGATAACCAACGGTGCAATTTCACAGAAATCGGTGGGGCTTGCACTTTCAATCGGTGTTTCGGTTTCTGTCGGAATTTCAATGCTCAGAGTTCTTACGGGGATACCTATAATGCCGTTTTTGATATTCGGATATGCGGTGTCGCTTATTATAAGCTTTTTTGTTCCGGCACTTTATACCGGTATTGCTTTCGACTCCGGTGGCGTTGCCAGCGGACCTATGACATCCACATTTATGCTTCCCTTTGCAATGGGCGCTTGTGAAGCAATTGGCGGAAATGTTATGACAGATGCGTTCGGTATTGTTGCAATGATCGCAATGACACCTCTCATCACAATTCAGGTGCTGGGACTCTATGAAAGAAGAAAGCGGATGAGGTTGTTAAAGAAGTTCCATACCGAAATCAGTATGATGCAGGATGATATATTATTCTTTGATGAGGAGGAGATTTCTTATGAGTAAACGACCTATGATTCTTTTGTCCATTGTTGAACGTGACAAGGGAAAGAAGCTCATCAAAGAACTGGAAAACAAAAACATAAGAGTCAATTTTCAATGCGTGGGAATGGGAACAGCCCCCACGGAAATGATGGATATTTTCGGTCTGGGAACAAAAGACAAGGATATAGTTATAAGTCTGGGTCTTGAAGATATTGTCAAAGATATGATGACAAACTTCGGAGCGACTTTTGAAAGCCATTCGAAATACGGTGGACTTATGATAATTCTGAAAACTTCTGCGGCAAGCAGAATTCTGACGGAAATATTGGGGTTCAATATTGATACAGAAAAAAATTCTGAAAAAGGAAATGATTCTATGAAAAACGAACATCATAACAATATGATAGTTATTTCGGTCAATGAAGGTTATTCAGACGATGTGATGCAGGTTGCCAGAAAGGCGGGTGCCACAGGCGGCACGGTTATAAAGGGCAGACTTGCAAATATCGAGCAGTTTGGGGATATCAGCAAAAATTCAGTTGACGGTGAACGTGAAATACTCTTCATTCTTGCACCGCTGAAAACAGGTGCACAGATTATGGAGGATGTAAACAAGGACTTTGGAGTAACTTCTGCCGCAAACGGAATTATCGTTTCAATTCCAACCGAAAAGGCATATAAAATTTAAATTATTTTTAGGGCTTAAAAATTTTGTTTATTAAAACCCCCAAGGCACAAGGGATTGACGGGCTTGTTGCGAATTGTGAAAAATTTTTATAAAATTATGCTTGACATTGGGAGCAAAAGTAGGTATAATTGTTAAGGTAGAATTTTTAAAACTTATTTGACACAAGAAATCCACATTTCCAATTTCATTATTGGAGGGAGGGAAACCGACAATGGCAGAAATCAGAGTTAAAGACAACGAGTCTTTGGATAGTGCACTTCGCCGTTTCAAACGTTCTTGTGCAAAAGCAGGTGTTTTGTCAGAAGTTAGAAAAAGAGAACATTATGAGAAACCCAGCGTAAAACGTAAGAAAAAGTCAGAAGCTGCAAGAAAGCGCAAGTTCAGATAATTTTTTACAGTTTACTAAGCCGCCCTCGAATCACGATGGCGGCTTTTAAATTATAATGAGGAGGAAAAACAATGAGTATAAAAGAAACACTTATGCAGGATCTTAAGGCTGCAATGAAGGATAAGGACATAATCAGAAAGAACACGGTTACAATGATTCGCTCGGCAATACTTCAGTTCGAAAAGGACAATCTTACCGAGCTTGATGAAGACGGAGTTATGGACATCATTGCAAAGGAACTGAAAAAACGCCGTGACGTTCTGCCCGAATACGAAAAGAGCGGACGTGATGACCTTATTGCTGATATCAACCGTGAAATCGAAATTCTTCTTGCATATCTTCCCGAACAGCTCACAAAGGAAGAACTTGAAGTGATTGTTGCAGATGCAATTGCCGAAACAGGGGCAACCTCAATGAAGGATATGGGCAAGATTATGGGGGTTGTTATGCCCAAAACCAAAGGCAGAGCTGATGGAAAGATGATTAATGCAATAGTTAAAGAAAAATTGTCATAATTGGAGTATAATATGAGCAGATTTTTACCAACCGAATGTGTTGACACGGTGTTTGATATTGATGTTGAAAAACTGAAGGCAAAGGGAATAAAGGCTTTTTTGTTTGACATCGACAACACTCTGGCAACTTACGCAATGCCTGTACCTGACGAGAAGACCCGAAATTGGGTAGGTGAACTCAGGGACAAGGGATTCAAGGTGTATGTTATTTCAAATAATAATGAAAAAAGGGTTAAGCTTTTTGCAGAGAGCATTGAAGCGGGTTATATAGCAAAAGCACTGAAGCCTCGGAGCAAGCCTATAAAACGTGCTTGTGCTGAAATGGGCATATCCATTGATGAGGCGGTGTTGGTTGGAGATCAGCTGTTCACGGATATCTGGGGCGGAAGTCGCCTTGGTATGCATACTATTCTTGTGAAGCCTATTTCAGAGGTGGAACACGGTTTTGTGAAGTTTAAACGCAAGCTAGAGAGACTTGTTATGAAACGATGGAATAAGAAAAACAGAGGATGATGTTTATGGGAGCAATATTCGGACCTGCAGGCAACTGTGAAGATTTTTATGCCGCAAAGCATAAATCGTCGCTGGAAGCTCCTTTGTGGGTCAAGGAAAAAGGTCTTGGTGCATATGAATATCAATGCGGAAAGGGTGTCAAGATTTCCCATGAGGCGGCGGAAACCATAGGTAAAAATGCGGCTGAATGCGGAATACACCTTTCAGTTCATGCGCCATATTACATCAGTCTTTCGTCTGTTGAAGCCGAGAAAAGAGATAAAAGCATTGATTATATTCTGAAAACTCTTGAAGTGGCAAAATATATGGACGCAAAGCGGATTGTGGTTCATTCCGGTTCTTGCGGTGACATAACCCGGAAAGAAGCATTGGAGCTGGCGAAAGATACTCTTTCACGTGCGGTTAAAGCGGCGGACGAAGCAGGCTTTGGAAATATTGCTATATGTCCGGAAACTATGGGAAAGGTGAAACAATTGGGAACGGTTGAGGAAGTTTGTGAACTGTGCCTGATTGATGAAAGGCTTATTCCTACAATAGATTTTGGTCACGTTAATTCTCAGACTCTGGGTAGCCTCAGAAAACGTGAAGGTTATGAAGCGATATTTGATACCATTCACAAAAAGCTGGGCGAGGAGCGATTAAAGAGCTTTCACGCTCATTACAGCAGAATTGAATATACAAATGCCGGCGAAAAGAAACACCACCGATTTGATGAAACTGAGTTTGAACCTGAATTTGACCCAATTGCAGAGATTGTGGCACAGCGTGATTTGTCGCCAATTATAATCTGTGAGTCAAGAGGAACTCAGACTCGTGATGCTGTGGCAATTCAAAAAATTTACTTGGAGGCAAAAAATGCGTTATAAATTCAATGAGCTTTTCAGAAAATGTGATGCGGTTTTGCTTACATCACCTCATAATATGCGATACTTCAGCGGCTTTACCGGCGGCGAAGGGGCTGTGGTCATAACAAAGAACAGAGCGGTTTTGTTCACCGATTCACGGTATATTGAACAGGCTGAATCTGAAGCAATCGGCTTTGAAGTATCTGAAACAAATGACTGGATGAAAGCGGCTTGCCGTTTGTTTGAACGAAACAGCCTGAAGGTCATTGCAGTTGAGGATGATTCCATAACTGCCGCTGAATTCAGAAGACTTTCGGAGCTTGCCTACGGTCGTGACTTTGTTATGGCGGCATCAAAAATCCGCACAATGCGTATGGTGAAAACCGAGATTGAACTGGAGAAAATCCGCCGTGCGGAAGAAATAGGATGCAGGGCATTTGAGCATATTCTGGACTATATCAAACCGGGAATTGGGGAAAGGGATATTGCCCTGGAAATAGAATATTTTATGAAGAAGCAGGGTGCTTCGGGGTTATCTTTCGATACTATTGCAATATCGGGGAAAAGAACTAGCCTTCCTCATGGTGTTCCGACTGATAAAAAGGTGGAAAAAGGTGATTTTGTAACTCTGGATTTTGGTTGCGTTCTTGATGGTTATTGTTCCGATATGACGCGTACTGTTGTTGTGGGCAAAGCCGATGAAGAACAGAAAAAGATATATAATATTGTGAAAGAAGCACAGAAAATCGGACTTGATACAATACGGGAAGGGGTTCGCTGTGCCGATGCTGACAAGGCGGCAAGGGATTATATTGCGGCAAGCGGTTTTGGACAGTATTTCAGACACAGTCTTGGTCACGGTGTGGGACTTCTTGTTCACGAGCTCCCAAATCTTTCGCCACGGTCAGATTTTGCTTTGGAGAAAAATATGGTGGTTAGTTGTGAACCCGGAATTTATATTCCCGGCTTTGGAGGAGTCAGAATTGAAGACCTTGTTGCGGTTACGGAAGATGGTTGCCAGAACCTGACGCGTGTTACAAAGGATTTAATTGAATTATGAATATAGAAGGGCTGCAACAAAACTAATAATCTGTTTTGATGCAGTTCTTTTTGTTTTATGATAAAAAGTATTGTAAATAGCATTTTATCTGCGAATATACCATTGAAAAATATAATGTTTTTATGTTATTATGATGAATAGTAATTATTTTGAGGACTGAATAAAAAATCATTAAGTTGTCTTTATCTAACAAATAATGTAACTTTAAATAAACAGGAGGAAAAATTATGAACTATCCAAAAATTGAAGCAAAAGAGTATTCCCAAAGAATTGCCTATCTTCGCGGCAAAATGGCAGAACATGGTGTTGACCTTGTTGTAGGTTTCTCCAATCTTCTTGAAATTGCCATTGTAAGATATTATTGCGGATTTGCTCCCGTAAACGAAAGTGCCGCAATCGTAATTCCGGCAGATGGTCACGTGACTGTGTGCAGCGGTCAGGCATCTTTTGACTATTGTGAAATCAAAAACGAGCTCCCCGACAGCCGCATTGCAATTCTTCCCGAAATCGGTGAAGTAAGCGGTTTTGAATATGATACCGAAGGTCAGCTTGACTTTGAGGAACTTTTCCAGCAGGTTAAGGCTGAACACCCCGGAATCAAGAAGGTTGGTTTCATTGGCAGATTGATTTTCCCTGCAATCATTATGAACAAGCTGAAGAAGGTTTTTGCTGATTGCGAAATTGTTGACTTTGACGATGTTCATTATGAACAGAGAATCAGAAAGAGTGCAGGCGAAATCGAAATGATGAAGGCAAACTGGGAAATGGTTTCAGAGGTGTTCGAAACAGTTATGCCCAAAATCGAAGTTGGTATGACAGAATGCCACATCGGCGGTATGTTTGATGCGGCAATGTGCAGCCTTGGTGCAGAAAGCTATGTTCAGGCATTTTCGCCTATGGTTGCAACAGGCCCCAAGAATTCATACATCAGTATGTACAGAAACACCATGAGAAAGATTCAGGAAAGAGAAATCATCAATATCGGTGCAGGTGTTTGCTATGAGGGTTATAACGGCGTCATCTGTACTCCTTTGGTGCTTGGCGAAATTCCTCAGAAGATTAAAGATGCGGTTATGTGTGCTTATGAAGCCCTTAACGAAGCATCAGCAAAGATGATTCCCGGAACTCCCTGTGATGTTGTTCTCAATACATACACAGATTACCTCACAAAGTACGGCTATATTGATTATTGTCCCTACGGAAGTCTTCACAGCACAGGTATGCTTGAATGTGAAGCCCCTGTATTCTCTGTTGCGAACAAGAGAATTATCGAGGAAAATATGGCAATCTGTATTGATGCATATTTCAAGGGTATGGAATGGGGTTCATTCCGTGTTGAAGACTGCTACCTGATTACAGACAAGGGTGCAAAGAGAATGACAACATACAACGATAAAGCTATTCCAAAGATTTTCAAATAAATGTCTTGAAAGATTCACTCATTTTGGCGTTTTTTTAAACAGAAAGGAATGATATAAATGGAAAAAGGAAAAAAGAACTGGGTATTTTGTGACGGATATCTCCCGCCCAAGGGTGATAATCCTGAATTTGAAGGTCATGAAGCATTGATGCTCACCAACCTCAATGATGAAAAGACAAGTATTGAGCTTGTTATCGTTTTTGAAGACAGAGAGCCTGAAACAGGGATTATGGTTGAGCTTGACGGAATGAGAACAACCTGCGTGAGAATGGATAAGCCTCTCGGCAAGAACAATCTTGTTCTGGGTGAAGCTGTTCAGTATACTGTATGGGTAAAGAGTGAGCTTCCTATCTGTGCTTGCTTCGGCAGACTTGATGTTCGTCAGACCAATATGTCATATTACAGTGTTGAAGGTTATTCTTTCTAGAAACAATATTATATTATCCGGTGCAAGTGATTTGTTGCAAATCACTTGCACATTTTGTTTTCTTATTATACAATTGAACCATAAAAAACGATTTTACATAATCTTTGGATAAAATGTATGCAAAGATACGGAAATTTGTGATACAATTAAAAGAAAAATGAATTGAAGGTGCTATGGATGAAAAAAGCAATACAGATTGCATATAATGAATTATTTGAATCAAAATGCCGTTTTGCGGCTGAGGGCGGTTTCAAATATATCTCAGCAAACCTTTCTGAAATTTTAGGAAAGACCGAGTATGACTGGGAAGTGATAACAGAGGATATTCAACGGATTCTGGAAGAAAATAATCTGAAATGTGTTCAGTCTCATCCTTACTACTACGACTTGAGGGTTTCTTCTGAGATAATGGAAGAAGAATATGAGTTCGCAATCAAGCAGGCGATTATTGCCACCGGAAAACTGGACGGAGGTTGGTCTGTAATTCACCCCAGGTCGGCTGTAAATGCCGGTTTTTCAACTTCAAAAGCATTTGAGGACAACAGAAGGTATCTTTCGGAATACCTTGAACTGGCGGTAAAGCACGGTTCGGGTATTGCGGTTGAGAACCTGCCGGTATTTCATGGGATTGTTCCGGTGATGCCCTTTTATTCGTCAAATTTTGAGGATTTGAGCATTCTTGTAGATAGCTTTGATGATGAAAATATGCAGGTGTGCTGGGATTTCGGTCACGCAAATCTGATGCATTTTGATCAGGCAGAGGCAATAAAGTTTATGGGTAGCAGAATAAAGTGTACTCACGTTCACAATAACTTCAAGCAAGATGACGATCACCTTCCTCCCGATAACGGAAACATTCCCTGGGACAAGGTTATGGCAGCGCTTCATTCCACGGGTTATGACGGGCCGCTGACGCTGGAAACCCATTGCCGTTATGATGATTTGGAACTGCTGCGGAGCTTTGCAAGGCATAATTATGAGTGCCTCAGGTTTATTGAACAGTATGCGAAATAGAGGTTAGATTTATGAACATAAAGATTTTACATATGATTGATGGAGCAAAGGTCGCAAGAGGAATAACCGTTATTATTGACGTGTTCCGTGCCTTTTCGGTTGAAGCATATTTTTTTGCAAATGGTGCGGAAAAGATAATTCCTGTGGGGAATGCTGATCTTGCGTATAAGTTGAAAGAGGAAAACCCCGAAATGATTCTTGCAGGCGAACGTCATGGGAAAATTCTTCCCGGATTTGATGTAGGCAATTCTCCGTCGGAATTGATGAAGCTTGATGTAAAGGGGAAAACCGTTGTACATACCACAAGTGCCGGGACTCAGGGGATTGCCAATGCGGTTAATGCTGATGAAATTCTTGGCGGAAGTCTTGTGAATGCAAAGGCAACGGCTGAATATATCAGACGGAGTGGGGCAAAGGAGGTTTCGCTGGTTTGTATGGGGCTTGAGGCTCTTTCTGAAACTGAGGAAGATAATCTTTGTGCTTATTATATAAAAAGTCTTTTGGAAGGAACGCACCTTGATATGGCTGCAGAGATTGAAAAGCTGAAGTATACCTCAGGAGCAAAATTTTTTGATAAGGCTCAGAATGATGTGTTCCCTGAAGCGGATTTCGGATTGTGCACTCAGGTGGATAAGTTCGATTTTGTGATGAAGCTCAGAAAGGGCGAAGACGGGGCGGCTGTGATGGAAAAAATAGATTTATAAATATTTTTTCATATATTTCAAAATTTTTCTTGATTTTTTTGCAATTGTAGTATACAATATAAGATAGAATAAATTTAGATTATATTTTTAGGAGGAAATACCAATGATATCTGCTGGTGATTTCAGAAACGGCATTACTTTTGAATTTGAAGGCAACGTTTACCAGGTTGTTGAATTTCAGCATGTAAAGCCCGGTAAAGGTGCTGCATTTGTAAGAACAAAGATGAAGAACGTTATTACAGGCGGCGTTGTTGAAAGATCCTTCAACCCCACAGAAAAGGTTCCGAAGGCTCATATTGAAAGAAAGGAAATGGAATACCTCTATGAGGACGGCGGTCTTTACTATTTTATGGACGAAGACTACGAACAGATTCCTCTCAGCGAAGCTGAGCTTGGCGATGCTCTCAAATTCGTTAAGGAAAATATGAAGGTTATGATTCTTTCATACAAGGGCAATGTTTTTGCAGTTGAACCCCCCACATTTGTTGAGCTTGTTGTTACAGCAACAGAGCCCGGTGTTAAGGGTAACACAGCAACAAACGTTACAAAGCCTGCAACAGTTGAAACAGGTGCAATTGTTACTGTTCCTGCGTTCATCAACGAAGGCGACATCATCAAAATCGACACAAGAACATCTGAATATCTCGCAAGAGTTTAATTCTTGTGTTTTGCGGCTCGGGTCTTTCGGTTCGGGCCGAAATTTTTATCTTTATGAATAATTCAAGGAGGCGACTATGATGTCAGATTTGACAAATCGTGCGGCTTATCTGAAGGGATTGGCTGACGGAATGAAACTGGATAAGGAAAAGGACGAGGCAAGACTTCTTTCTGAAATTATTGATTTTTTGAGTGACGTTGCAAATGAGATTGAAGCTCTTGACGACGAACAAGGCTTCATCGCTGATTCACTTGATGACCTCGAAGAGGAAATTGACGTTATTGGCAACGAAGTCTTTGACGAATATGATGATTATGAAGACGAGGATGACGAATTCCAGATTTGCTGTCAGGGATGCGGTGCTGATATAACAGTTACCACGGAAGACCTGATGGACGGTGAAATCCTTTGTCCCAACTGCGGCGACACAATTGAATTTGATTTTGAGTGCGACGGCGACTGTGACGATTGCGACGGTTGCGAAGAAGAATAAGAGTAAAGATAAAAGGTGACTTTGCAAAAAGGTCACCTTTTTTGCACACAAAAACCAATCCATGTATAAAATGATATAGATGCAATGGCATCTAATACCATTGAAAGGATTGGGATAATGAAGAATGTTCTGACAGCAATTATTATGACTGCGATTGCAGGACTTTCCACCGGTATTGGCGGCTTGACGGTATATTGTTCAAAAAAGATGAACAAAAAGTTTTTGTCCTTTACTTTGGGGATTTCTGCCGGGGTTATGATTTACATTTCTTTTGTGGAGCTTTTTGCCAAAGCCGGAACAGGTCTTGGGGTAATATATGGCGAAATCTTAGGAGCGATTATAAACGCAGTTGCTTTTTTTTTCGGAATAGGCTTTGTTGCTTTGGTTGATCGGCTGATACCTGACGGAGCGGTGAAGAAAAGTGATGGAACGGGAAAACTGATGCGAACGGGGATGATTACGGCGGTTGCGTTATCGGTTCATAATTTTCCTGAAGGTATGGCGACTTTTGTTTCTGCCCTTCAGTCACCTTCCCTTGCTGTCCCGATTGTGGTTGCAATAGCAATCCATAATATCCCGGAAGGTATTGCGGTGGCTGTTCCTATTTTCTATGGAACAAAAAACCGAAACAAGGCATTTTTGTATTCGCTTCTTTCGGGACTGACCGAACCTCTGGGTGCTGTAATAGGCTATCTGATTTTGATGCCCTTTATGAACGAGACGGTAAACTGTGTTATATTTTCTGTTGTGGCAGGGATAATGGTGTTCATAGCAGTTGACGAACTTTTGCCTGCGGCACAGGAATATGGAGAACATAATCTGTCCGTCTTGGGACTTGTGGTGGGAATGATGGTTATGGCGGCAAGCCTGATCGGGTTTATGTGATTCACGGTGCTGTGCACGAACTGGCATATGCCGAAGCTCGCCAAAGAGTTATTTTAAAAAGATGTTTCTTCAATATCTGTTGTTTTTTTGACAGCAGGTATTGTTTTTTTATATGAAGTATGATATAACTGATTATAAGAAAGAGGAGAGCTTGAATATGAAAAAACACATAATATTAATTACGCTTATTTTGATTTTCTTGCTTGTCGGTTGTAGTAGTTCCGAGACCGAGAAAAGCAGAAATATCGGCTCGGATAAAAGGGTGACGGACGCTATAGGAATTGTTGCCGAACATTGGAATAATGAATATGAAAAAAGTGAAATTGAAGATAAGTACCTTGAAATAACAAACACAAGAATAATAGAAATAAAAGATAATATCAATTCTGAAAAAATCTTTGGAAAAGATGATTTGTTTAAAGAAATAGATTACATAGTTGAATTTGAACTTCTATCCAATCTTTTTGATTCTGCTCCATATTATTTTAATGTTTGCCGAGATAACTTTGTAATTGTTTATGAAGATGGAAACACGAAAGTTTCTAATAACTTGTTTAATGTTTATAGGGCAGCAACATATTCTGCTGATTTTACTCCGATTATTGATTCGATAGAAGATTTTCACGGCGAATATGATCAAATACTGGAACTGAAATGAGAATGCGAGGGAAAAAACTATGCTTAAATTTATTTGTTATCCAAAATGTACTACTTGTCAAAAGGCAAAGAAATGGCTTGATGACAACAAAGTGGAATACGAACTTCGTGATATAAAGGAAGATAATCCGAGTTTTGAGGAGTTATCTGCTTGGTATAAGATGAGCGGACTTCCGCTCAAGAAATTCTTTAACACTTCCGGACTTTTGTATAAGTCAATGTCGCTTCGCGACAAGCTTCCTGCTATGTCTGAAGAAGAACAACTAAAGCTTCTTGCAACAGACGGAATGCTCGTTAAGCGTCCACTTGTAATTGGCAAAGACTTTGTTTTGGTTGGATTTAAAGAAAGTGATTGGAGTGGTTTGAATGAACGGTGAATTGGGCGAAATACTGAAAACGGATAGGTGCCCTGAAAAGAACTGTGAAAAAGGTGGAATAATGAAGGATTGCGTTATAGTGGATATCGTTATGGCGATTATTTCTGTTGTTTCGGGTAATATGCTGATCAAGGGCGGAGTGGGCTTTGCTGCCACTGTTGCCTTTGAACTGGTATTTCTTGTGGCGGTTTATACTGCGGTGTATTACATCATGAAAGGTTCCCGGAACAGACTTGCAGAAACTTTCATAAATATTTGCGAAAAGGGAATTTGCGGTATCAGAGCAATTAACGGATATAAAAACGGCGATTTTTCCGTTGCATTTTCGGACATAAAAAAAGTTACAAACCGTGGCGAACGTGTTATTATACACACAGAGACACAAAAGATTGTTATGATTTTGACTGATGCAAAAGAAACCGTTTCGATGATTTATACTATGATAGAAAATAATAGAGTATAAAAGAAAAGATATGCGTGGTGCAGTTTTTGAGTGTTGACAATTTTTTTTAAAATTTTTATTTTTTTTTGAAAAAAAGTATTGACAAATGAAATTTTTTTGATATAATAACAGTAACAGTTATCAATATTGAAATGAGGTGCTGTTATGAATACAACGAAAAGGAGTCGACAAAGGGAAGCGATTCTTGAGGTGGTTCAGTCCACAAAGTGTCATCCCACAGCCGATTGGGTCTACGCCGAGGTTCGAAAGATGATTCCGAATATCAGTCTTGGGACGGTATACAGAAATCTTTCGATGTTGGCGGAGAACGGAACAATTCAGAAGTTGAACATCGGAACATCGGTGGAACACTTTGACGGTAATCCGGAAATTCATTATCATGTATGCTGTTCAGAATGTGGCAGGATTGATGATATAGAGGCGGAGCCTTTGAGTGATATAAACCGATGGGCGTCCGAAAGGTTTGACGGAGAAATTTATGAGCACTACACAATGTTTGTTGGAAAGTGTTCTGATTGCAAAAATGTTATTAATTAAAATTATTTTTTAGGGGGAAATTTATTATGAAAAAGTATGTATGTTCAGTATGCGGTTATGTTCACGAGGGAGATGCTCCTCCCACAGCTTGTCCGGTATGTAAGGTTCCGGCTGACAAGTTCAAGGAAATGCAGGAAGGTGCGGCTCTTGCTGCAGAACACGAATATGGTGTATACGGCAAGACCGTAAAGAACAATCCTGATATTTCTGAGGAAGATAAGAAGTATATCTTTGAACAGCTTATGGCAAACTTCAATGGCGAATGTGCAGAAGTTGGTATGTATCTCTGTATGGCAAGAATTGCACACCGTGAAGGATATCCTGAAGTTGGACTCTACTGGGAAAAGGCAGCTTTTGAAGAAGCAGAACACGCTGCAAAGTTTGCAGAACTTCTTGGTGAAGACCTTGAGCCCAATATGAAGGCGACAACAAAGGATAATCTCAAATGGAGAGTTGACTGTGAATACGGTGCAACACAGGGTAAATTTGACTTGGCTTCTTGTGCAAAGAAGAATGGTTTGGATGCTATTCATGACACAGTTCACGAAATGGCTCGCGACGAAGCTCGACACGGCAGAGGACTTGAAGGTCTTCTCAAGAGATATTTCGGTTAAGGTTTTTCGGAGCGGCTGTTTTAATACAGCCGCTTTGTATATACATTGAGATAAAAGGGGGAAATGAAAGTGCTGGATGCAAAAGTTACAAAATTGATTAATGAACAGATTGCAAAAGAATTTTATTCTGCGTATTTATACCTTGATTTTTCCATATACTATGAGCAGGAAGGTCTTGACGGCTTTGCAAACTGGTATATGATTCAGGCTCAGGAGGAACGTGACCATGCGTTGCTTTTCCTGAAATACCTTCAGCTCAACGGCGAAAAAGCCACTCTGGAGGCAATTGGCAAGCCTGATAAGGAATTGGATTCACTTATGGCTCCGCTGAAGGCAGGTCTTGAACACGAACAGTATGTAACAAGTCTTATCAACGACATTTATGCAGCGGCATATGACGTGAAGGACTTCAGAACAATGCAGTTCCTTGACTGGTTTGTGAAAGAGCAGCTGGAAGAAGAAAAGAATGCTGATGATATGATAAAGAAGATGGAGCTTTTCGGCAATGATTCAAAGGGGCTTTACTCTTTGGATGCTGAATATGCGGCAAGAATTTATAGTGTACCATCATTGGTACTTTAATAAAAGAAGATTAAGGAGGCGAATAAAATGAATAAGTATGTATGACCCTGCGGATATGTTTATGACCCTGAAGTTGGCGATCCCGACAACGGAATTGCTCCCGGCACAGCTTGGGAAGATGTTGCGGAAGATTGGGTTTGCCCGGTTTGCGGTTTGGGCAAGGATGCATTTGAGGAAGAATAAATCAAGGTCTTCTCAAATACGAAGTATAAACGGCTGAGAAGATGTTCTCAGCCGCTTTGATTATATGAAAAAGGAGATGAGTTGTTATG
>JAZNLK010000122.1:0-12794 GCA_045579055.1 Clostridia bacterium | reverse complement strand
GTTTTTGCCTTTGGTCAGCAAATTGAATACCGTGAATTTGTCTATCTTATGCTCAACAAACCCCAAGGATATCTGTCAGCAACCCGTGACGGCAGAACTCCCACGGTTATGGAGCTTGTTCCTGATGAATACCGTCATTTTGAGGTCTTCCCTGTGGGGCGGCTTGACATTGATACCGAAGGCTTTTTGCTGATGACCAATGACGGAGACCTGGCTCATCGGCTTTTGTCCCCCAAAAAACATATTCCCAAAACATACATTGCAGAAATTCAAAGACCTGTAACCCCGGATGATACTCTCGCATTCAACAATGGCGTCACCCTGGACGACGGCTACAAAACCCTTCCTGCGGAACTGAAAAGCCTTTCGGAGGAAGAGCCGTACAGTGCCGAAATCGTCATTCACGAAGGCAAATTCCATCAGGTAAAGCGAATGTTTGAATCCATCGGGAACAAGGTACTGTTTCTGAAGCGAATAAAAATGAACAACCTCCCTCTGGACGAAAATCTCGCCCCGGGCGAAATCCGTGAAATCACAGAGGAAGAGATGAAGCTGCTGTTGCCCGAAGACAGCAAAAAACAAGGAGAATCCCTATGATACCCAATTACAGCCCCAGAGTTATAGCGGTCAATGACCTTTCAGGGTTTTGCCGTGTTTCCCTTACCGAAGCAATCTCAATACTTTCAGCAATGGGTGTTGAGGTCTGCCCTCTGCCCACAGCCGTGCTTTCAACACATACATACCATTTTGAGGACTACACCTTTTGCGACCTGACCGAGGAAATGCCCAAAATCCTCGACCACTGGCGAAAGCTGGGCATTAAGTTCAACGGAATCTGCACAGGATATATGGGTAGCTCACGTCAGATAGAAATTCTGACCGATTTCATAAAAGCAGAGAAGAATCCTGACTTTCTGACGGTCATCGACCCGGTTCTGGGCGACAATGACCTTTCCGACGCAGAGACTGTGTATTACGACCGTATGAACGACCTGCTCCGCTCAATGAAGGAATTTGTGGGTCTTGCAGACGTAATCACTCCCAACCTCACCGAAGCCTGTCTTCTTCTGGACAGAAAGTATCCTGACGGTCCTATTTCACAAGAGGAAATAAAGGATATGCTTTTTGAACTTTCAAAGCTCGGCCCTCAAAAAATCGCCATCACATCGGTTATGTGCGGCGAAAAGAAGATGTGCGTAGGCGTTCTGGATAATGACGCAAAGGAAACCGCCTTTTATGATTGCGGATATGTTTCCCGTCCCTTCCACGGCACAGGCGACATCTTTGCCGCAGTCCTGACAGGGGGACTGATGCGGGGCAAGTCAATGCTTGAGGCTTCAAAGCTGGCTGTTGATTTCATCAAGGCGGCAATTTCCGAAACATTGAAGCACCCCGAAATCCGAATTGAACACGGAGCTGTTTTTGAACCGGTTCTTTCCAAATTTTTTGCTGAAAATCTGTGATTCTTCCCGAATAATCAACTAACAAACAACAGCTTTTTCTCACATATGGTTTTACACTAAAACCACTTCAATTCCTCTTCGAAAGGAATCTCATATGAACCACAAAAGAAACGTAAAACTTATCACAGGTGCATTTTTTCTTGCCCTGACATACCTGATGCCCTTCCTCACCGGGCAAATCCCGGAGTTTGGAGCGAAGCTCTGCCCAATGCACATACCGGTGCTTCTCTGCGGCTTTATCTGCGGTTGGCCTATGGGGCTTGCCGTAGGTTTTATCGCCCCGCTTCTCCGCTCGATAGTCCTTGGGATGCCGCCCCTTTTCCCAACAGCATTATGTATGGCATTTGAGCTTGCCGCCTATGGCAGTATTGCAGGGCTCACACACCGCCTTTTCCCCCACAAAAAGCCCTATATCCTTTGCTCACTCATTCTTGCAATGGTTGCAGGCAGAATTGTATGGGGAATTTCTATGTTCATATGTCTGGGCATAAGCGGTGGAAGTTTTGGCTTGCAGGCGTTTGTGGCAGCCGCCCTGACAAACGCAATTCCTGGGATAATTGTCCAGATTGTTTGCGTACCCATACTCGTTATTGTTCTGGAAAAAATCGGACTAAAACAAAAGACGGAAGCGGGTGCAAAAAGAATATGAACCAAACAGAAAAAACAAAGGCATTGCTTCTGAAACACTATCGAAAATATCCCCAAGCGGAAATCTGCGATATTTTCAAATTTCTTCATCAGAGTGCCTTTGGCTGCGAACACGCCGTCCCCTCGGCACAAAAAGCAATTGAATACATAAAAAAAGAATGGGAGACCATTCAGAACCTCCCCGGAGAGTACGTTGAAGCACTTGACGGAGAATTCAGCCGTGTTCCTCTTTCAAACACATTCCAAGGTCTCACCCCCGAAACATTGGGAAAGCTTTTTGTGATGTCCGCAACACCCCAAGAAAACGCCACGGCTCACCTGAAGAATAAGCTGAAAACAGCCCGCTCACTCATAGAACAAGGCTTGCTTGACTTTGACATCAACGAGTTCAGCCAAATGGCTACAGGCTGGGAATCCCAAGGATTTCCTGCCCTCCATCATTCCCACAAATTCGGCAAGCTTTACCGACCGGCATACAGGGTTATTTCAAACAGATATATTCCTTTCCTGCCACTATTTGCGAAGCTGGACAGCCTTCTTTCGGAGGGAAACCTCCGCCTGGCAATTGAAGGGGGCAGTGCAAGCGGAAAAACTACCCTTGGGTCACTTCTTGAGCAGGTATATAACTGCACTCTTTTTCATATGGACGACTTTTTTCTGCGTCCCGGTCAACGAACCCCCGAACGTCTCGCCGAGCCGGGTGGAAACGTAGACAGAGAACGGTTTCTGGAAGAAGTTTTGCTTCCGGTGAGCCAAGACAAGACTGTGAACTACCGCACCTTTGACTGTCACAGCCAAAAGCTTTCCCTGCCGTCTCCCATGACCCCAAAGAAGCTCACCGTAACCGAAGGCGCATACAGTATGCACCCTGAACTTGCAAAATTCTATGACTTTTCGGTATTTCTGGATATTGACCGTCCGCTTCAAAGGGAGCGCATACTCAAACGCAATTCTCCCCAGGCGGCAGAACTCTTTTTCAACAAATGGATTCCCCTTGAACAAAAATATTTCCAAGAGCTCAACATAAAGCAGACTTGCAGTATGATTATTTCAATAACGTAAATGAACGGTGTCCCTTTCGGAACACCGTTCATATTGCGTATAAACCCTGTTTGTCATTCTGAGCGAATTAGCCTAATTTTCATTCATTGCCAAAGCTATTTGATATTTTCTTCCGCTTCCTTATAAATCTTGTAAGCATTGCTGTTTATTTCAACAAGTCTGTCTGCACCCAGCTTTTTCAGCTGTGCAATATAACCATCCCAATCCTTTTCAACATCGGCTCTGCCCATAATCCAGTCGGCCTTGTTCTTTTCAACATAGTTGAAAATATCGGTCTGAAGCGCCGAGAGCTCGGTTGAATCCTCCGGAGCGTAATAAGGACGAGGCCAGGTTTCGGGGTCGAGATACGGTGCATACATTTCATAAAGCTCATCATAGCTGTTGAAAGCATCACAGTCTTCGATATAAACACCCCTGTCATCCTCAAGGCTCATATACCCTGCCATCTGAGCTGCCAGAGGGGAATTGTAGTTATACATTTCGCTGATTGATGCATGACCCTGAGCTTCATAGTCCAGCCACTTGTACATATCCCCTTCCTTATAAAAGGATGCTGTCACCTTGCCGTTTGCAACAGCCTCATCTTCGCCATACCAGTTGGTTATGGTGGCTTCCTTTGAATAGAAGGTGTCAATCCATTTCATTGCGGCAACAGGATCCTCACAGGCTGATGTGATGTGAACAATATTTCTCAAACCGCTTGAGCCGGGATGAACGTGAACCACCGGTGTTATCACACCGTCTGCACTGATTGGAGAAATAACCTCGTACTGGTCGGCATTGACTCCAAAAGGATTTTCCTTTGCAAAGGTAACCCCGATAACAGGTGTTTCAGACTTCAGCTTTGAATTAAAGGTATTATTTTCATATGTAAAGCACTCAATATCAAGAAGTCCTTCCTTGTAAAGGTCTGCATAGAACTTAATCATTTCCTTCCATTCATCCATCATAGGTGTGAAGCCAACCTCACCCTTTTGAACGTTGAGATAGCTGTCATACATACCGAACTTGGTTGAAACGCCCCAGCAGGAAAGAAGTGTTTCGGGATAGTTATATGCACCTTCATTAAAGAAAGTCATGGGAATTTCGTCAGCCTTGCCGTTGCCGTTGGGGTCACCTGTCTTGAAGGCTCTGAGAACTTCCTTCAGTTCCGGAAGAGTTGTGGGTGTGTCAAGACCAAGCTTGTCAAGCCAGGCTCTGTTTATCCACCAAAAGGTTTCAATATATGAACCCTTGTTTCCACCATAGTTTGGAAGAGCATAGATATGACCGTCAGGAGATGTGGCAATAGCCCTTGTTTGGGGCTGTTCTTCAAACATCTTACAAATGTTCGGTGTTACATCTTCCGAAATATATTCGTCAAGAGGAAGGAATACCTTCTGTGACGCATATTTTGCAACATCTATATTCTGGAAGGGTCCGCGAAGAAAAATCTCAGGATAATCACCCGATGCCATAATCATACTGATATCACCGGAAACCCATTCAATCTCATAATCGGGACAGTTTGCTTCCCATTTATCGGTATAATATTCCATAACTCCGGGTTTCAGGTCATTTGTTTCGGTAAACCCAAAAACCGTAAACTTCCCGTCCGCCTTGCTTTTTTCAGCACCTCCGCAGCCGGAAAAAGACACTGCCAGACTCATCAGCATTGCAAAAATAAGAATGCAACAAAAAACTCTTTTCATTGTCGAAAACCTCCTAAAAAGTATTATAATTTCACTTTACATTAATAAAAATACTTTGTCAATCTACCCCGGAGCAAAACAGCAACAGGAGTAAAAAAGACAGCAATATTATGCAAAGATTCGGGAGGTTTTTCCGTAAAAGAACAAAGCGGCTGCACCGCTCGCCGCAGGCGGCGGTCGTAGCATGGACGCTTTGTTTGTCCATGTGCGTTTCGGCATTGCCGAAAAATTCGCACGGACAATTAAATCTTGTTTTTAATATCATAGGAATGTTATAATTTCCTATGATATTAAAAAGCAAGCCCGCTTTTCAGCAGACTTGCTCTGTTTGAGTTGCCTTTTTTAATTTATATCTTAGAATGTTTTCAGAACAGCCCCTTGAAATTTATTCTAAGTAATCCTTCAGTTTTTTGCTTCTGCTGGGATGGCGAAGCTTCCTCAAGGCTTTTGCCTCAATCTGGCGGATTCTTTCACGGGTAACGTTGAATTCCTTGCCCACTTCCTCAAGAGTTCTTGCTCTGCCGTTGTCAAGACCGAAACGAAGTCTCAGAACCTTTTCTTCACGAGGGGTCAGAGTGCTGAGAACGTCAACAAGCTGTTCCTTGAGCAATCTGAATGTGGCAGCGTCCTGAGGTGCAGGAGTCTCGTTGTCCTGAATAAAATCCTGAAGGGAGCTGTCTTCCTCTTCGCCGATTGGAGTTTCCAGCGAAACAGGCTCCTGAGCAATTTTCATAATCTCTCCAACCTTGTCGATTGGCATATTCAGTTCCTTTGCAACCTCTTCGGGGAGGGGGTCACGTCCCAGCTCCTGAACAAGCTGACGTGTTACCCTGATGAACTTGTTGATGGTTTCAACCATATGCACGGGGATTCTGATTGTTCTTGCCTGATCGGCAATGGCACGTGTGATTGCCTGCCTGATCCACCAAGTGGCATAGGTACTGAACTTGTAGCCCTTTGTGTAGTCAAACTTTTCAACAGCCTTGATAAGACCCAAATTACCTTCCTGAATCAGGTCAAGGAACAACATTCCACGTCCCACATATCTCTTTGCAATGCTGACAACCAGACGGAGATTGGCTTCCGCAAGGCGGTGCTTTGCATCAAGGTCGCCATCCGACATCTTCTGAGCAAGGTCAGCTTCCTCCTGGCTTGAAAGAAGGGGCACTTTTCCGATTTCCTTCAGGTACATACGAACAGGGTCGTCAATGCTGACACTGTCGGGAACCGACAAATCCGCAAGCTCATCTTCTGTGATTTCAAAGTCTACGTCACCTTCAAGCTCAGGAAGCTCTTCTCCAAAATTGCCTATGATTTCAATACCCTGTTTTTCAATGAAGTCATAGAATCGTTCAATCTGATCCGGATCCATCTCAACAGCTTCAAGCTTTGATGAAATCTCACCAAGGGTAAGCTCTCCCGCTTTTTTGCCCTGTTCCACCAGTTCCTGAACAACCTGCTTCTGCATTTCCTTGGAAACTGTCTTTTTTGCTTCTGTCGCCTTTTCAGCACTTTTTTTCTTGTTACTCATTCTTTTTCGCCTTTCCTACTTTTTATCCTTTTTCAATCTGTCCATAATCTCCTGAAGCTTTGCGGTGTCTCCTGCCTCGGCAGAGGATTTGTCCTCCTGCTTCTGCTTGTAGCCCAAGATTATCTTAAAGGGCATCCGTGCCGCTTCCAGCTTGTTGTCAACATTCTTGTCATCCGAAAGTATTTCCGAAACCGCTCCGATATCTTTTTCGTCAAATTGCGAAATCACCGCCATGGGGTTTACTTTTTCGCCCTTGCCCATTATTTCAAAGATAATTTCCGCCAGCCTTCGATGAAGACCCTCGGTGAAATCCTCGGGCTTCAGCCGCTCATTGACGCCACGGAACACTTCCTTTTCGCACATAAGATTCAACATCAGCTTTTCCGCATTATAAAGCCGCATCTTGTCAAGATCCGACCTGCCGCCGGTGCGTTCCTCAAACTCACGTCGCTCACGCCGCTGTTCACGGGTTTTGTCCGAGGAAGCTTTTTTTCTGGCAACCGCCACCACCTGAGCATTTATGCTGTCGGCTGAAATCTCGGTCTGCCGTGCCACCTTCTTTATATAAATTTCTCTTTCGACATTGTTGGTTATATTGGCAAGGATTTTTGCAATTTGCTCAATAAATTCCAGTTTTTCAACAGTATCCTCAAGATTATATTTTTTCTCAATGCTGTGAATTTTATACTCAATGAAGCTTTCCGCATTGTCCACAAGCAACCCGAACATCTCAGCACCCTTGGTTTTTATGTATTCATCAGGGTCCTTGCCGTCTGTTATGGTCAACACCTTTGTTTTTATGCCTGCTTCTCTGAGGATTTCCCCCGCCTTGTCGGTTGCCTTCCGCCCGGCTTCGTCCGAGTCATAGCAAAGAACCGCTTTGTCGGCATATCGTTTCAAAAGCTCCGCCTGCTGTGGGGTAAAGGCTGTTCCCAAAGATGCCACCGCATTGTCAAAACCGCTTTGGTGAAGAGAAATAACGTCCATATACCCTTCCATCAAAAGGAACTGCCCCTCTTTGGAATTCTTTGAAATATTCATTGCAAAAAGGTTATCCTTTTTCTTGAACACCAGAGTTTCAGGGGAATTGAGGTATTTGGGTGCGTTTTCCTTGTCCACGAGAATTCGTCCGCCAAAGGCAATGACGTTTCCTCTCAGGTCAAGTATGGGGAACATAACCCTGTCACGGAATTTATCAAACACCGTGCCATTATCACGTTTCACCGCAAGTCCCGCTTCACAAAGCTCCTCCTCGGTGTAGCCCTTGGTCTTCATAAAATCAATCAGAGCCGACCAGGAATCGGGGGCATAGCCCAGACCAAAACGACGGATTGTGCTTTCGGTGAGCTTTCTTCCCAAAAGATAGTCAAGTGCCTGCCTGTTCTTGGGTTCATTGAGTTGTGCGTGGAAGAATCTGCCTGCTTCCGCATTCATGGCATACATCCGCTTCTTTTTTTCGTGCAATTGTGCCGCACGGTTACGCTCTGCGGCACTTCTGTAATCGGGAACGGGAACACCTGCACGTTCCGCAAGGAACTTCACCGCTTCCATAAAATCCAGATTTTCCTTCTGCATCACAAAGTGTATTGCCGTCCCCCCTGCACCACAACCAAAGCAATGGAACAGCTGCTTGTCCGGCGAAACCGAGAAGGACGGTGTCTTTTTGTCGTTATGCAAAGGACAAAGAGCCTGAAAACGGTTGCCCACACGTTTCAGGGACACATACCGTGAAATCAAATCCACAATATCATTTTTTTCAAGAACTTCGTCAACAAAATCCTGAAAATCAACCGACTGTTTCAAACTCTCACCACCTTACGATTTAATTATTCGACACAATTTTTAAGTTTCCTTTTTTCTTCTTGATTATTTTCTTAACCACGCCAGGACTTTGGCACAAAATACTTGTCATAAAGGCTCAGGGCATAACGGTCGGTCATACCGGCAACGTGGTCACGGACAACAATCATATTATCCTCGCTGCAGCTGATTGCACGAACCTTGTCGGAAATCAGCTCCGGTTTTTCAAGAAACAGCTCAAAAAGCGACTTTATTACGTTGAAAGACTTCTTTTCTTCGTTTTTTGCGTAATCATTGAGATAAACATTCTCAAACATAAACTTCCGAAGCCCCATCATTGCTTCAAAAACCTCAGGCTCCATTGTTATGTCGGGCTTATTGTCGCTGGCTCTTATTATGCTTTTTATCATGGAATCAATTCTTGCGGAATGGGATTTGCCCAGTACCTTTGAAAACTCCCTGGGAATATCCTCCTCGGTGATTACACCGCCCCTCACCGCATCATCAATATCGTGGTTTATGTATGCAATTTTGTCGGCAAAACGGATAACCTTCCCCTCAAGGGTCTGGGGCAGCTTGTCCCCCGTGTGACATAATATTCCGTCACGAACCTCTGCCGTCAGGTTAAGCCCCCCCTTGCGTTCAAGAACATTCACAACCCTGAGGCTCTGCTCATTATGGCGGAAGCCTTCGGGGCAAAGATGGTCAATGGTTCTCTCCCCTGCGTGCCCGAAGGGTGTGTGACCCAAGTCGTGACCAAGGGAAATGGCCTCTGTCAAATCCTCGTTGAGCCCAAGAGCACGGGAAATTGTTCTTGCAATCTGGGATACCTCGAGAGTATGGGTGAGGCGTGTTCGGTAATGGTCACCCATTGGTGCAAGAAACACCTGAGTTTTGTGTTTCAGACGTCGGAATGCCTTTGAATGGATTATCCTGTCACGATCACGCTGGAACTCCGTGCGAATCTCGCTTGGTTCCTCCTTTTTGGCTCTGCCTGCGGTCTCCGAGCTGAACACAGCATAGGGGCTGAGATAAAATTTCTCTTTTTCTTCAATTCTTTCCCTTATTGTCATTTTTCCACCTTACCTTACGCAAAATCGCTTCTTTGAATATTTTTCTGCATTTATGCGAAAAATCCTTTTTTTAGTTGACAAAACATTCCATATATATATATAATTAAATGAAATAATAATTTTGAATCAACAATTTTTATCAGGAGCGAAAAATGAACGAGAATTCCCTCAACCCAAGATTAAGAAAAATTGCAAGTCTCGTGCCGGTCAACAACTGCACGGCAGATATCGGAACCGACCACGCATACATCCCCATTGTCCTGACGGCGGGCGGCATTGCAGGCCGTGCCATTGCCTCGGACATAAAAAAAGGTCCTCTTATGCGTGCAGACGCGAATATCCGAAAAAACGGGCTTGCGGATAAAATCCAAGTGCGTCTGGGGTCGGGGCTCACCACCCTTTCGCCGGGAGATGCGGAGGTTATTATAATTGCAGGAATGGGCGGAATTCTTATCAGTGATATCCTTGAAGACTCACGGGAGGTCACCGACTCGGCAAAAGTTCTGATACTTCAGCCAATGACAGCTGTTCCGGAGCTACGTGAATATCTGTCTTGCGGTGGCTACGAAATAACCGCCGAATACCTTGAAGCCGAAGACGAAAAGCTTTATAATATAATTGTTGCAAGACCCCAGGGTAAGACCTCATACACCAAAAAGGAAATTTATCTGGGCAGAGGTCTCCGGGAAACCTCACCGCAGCTTTACGAAAGATACAAAACAGCTGTTCTGAACAAGCTGAACAAACGCATCCAAGGCCTAAAAAAAGCACATAGCACCGAAAGTAAAGACGAACTGCAGGAACTGACAAACCTGCTTGAAATTCTTAAATGATTATAAAAGGAAGTGTCAAATATGATTAGATTATCCGAAATCATCACTGAACTGGAACGTTTCGCACCACCTGAACTGAAAGAACCCTGGGACAACGTGGGTCTTATGGTGGGAGACGAAACACAGATAATTGAAAGGGTTTTTGTATGTCTTGACCTGACCACCGAAAACCTCCGCCGTGCACTGGACTTCGATGCCGACCTTATTGTGTCGCATCATCCGCTGATTTTCACACCTCTTCGCTCAGTTACCGAAAACGACCCTGTTTCAAGCATAATCCGCACGGCAATCAGAAACAATATTTCGATTTACAGTATGCACACAAATTTCGACAAAACCGATGGCGGAATGAACGACCTTCTGGCACAGAAAATAGGGCTTGAAAACATCAGACCCTTCACAAACGAAGAATGTGTTGACGGTCAGGGGAACAGCTTTTCGCCAATAGGAAGAGTGGGAACACTGGAGTTCCCCATGACTCTTGAAGATTTTGCACGACAGGTAAAAGCCGTTCTTGGTTGTGCGGCACTGAAATATTCCGGCGATTTGTCCGAAGACGTGGAAACCGTCGCACTCTGTTCGGGAAGCGGCGGCAGAGAAGGTATGTATGCGGCATATCATTCGGGAGCAGATGTGTATCTCACTGCCGACCTGAAGCACGATATCGCCCAGACCGCCTATGAACTGGGGCTTAATATGATTGATGCAGGACATTTCGAGACCGAGAACATCATTTGCGAGTTCCTTGAGGAATTCTTCGGAGCACACTTCCCCGAATTGGAAGTCAAAAAATCGGATGCAGAACCATTTTATTGGGGGTTATAAATTTCACCATAATAAACATCCACCCGTCCAATTGCACTTGTCAAGTAAAAGTAGACACAGCAGGTGGTTTATTTTTATTGCCACACAATAAAAGAACAAGCCCCGTTTGGGACTTGTTCTTTTGTGGCAGGGGTAGTAAGACTTCTGCAGACTTGCGATGCAAGTCTCGCATCATTGTTGAAACGCACGGCGTTTCACACAATCACCAAAATGCTCACGCATTTTGCAATCCTTCGCTAAAAACAGTTCACCGAACTGTTTTCTTAACGCTCCGGCACGGACACGCGGAAAACCGCGTGCTTTCGTGGGTTCAAGTCCCGTTACTTCATACTAAACAAAAAAGACACCCGATGGATGTCTTTTTGTTTGGCAGGGGTAGTAAGACTTGAACTCACGGCACGCGGTTTTGGAGACCGCTGCTCTACCAACTGAGCTATACCCCTATATTTGAGTTAAAATTAAGAGTGCGCCAAAGCGCTATTTCTTCAGCGCACTCCTTTTATGCAAAAACTTACGCAATCTTGTTCATTGCAGCTGCATACTGGCTCTTTCTGCGAGCAGCAGTATTCTTATGAAGAATACCCTTAGCAACAGCCTGGTCTGTCTTCTTAACAACAGCAGCATATGCAACAGAGGCTGCATCTTTGCCTTCTGAGAGAGCTGCTTCAAACTTCTTTATAGCAGTCTTGAGCTGTGACTTAACCATCTGGTTCTGCAATGTCTTTGTAGCAATAACCTTAACTCTTTTTTTAGCTGATTTAATGTTAGGCATGATTTCACCTCCACTTATAAACTGTTTTTCAAGTCAACTCTAAGTATAATACCACATCTTTTTCAAAAAATCAAGCATTTTTTTAAATTTGTTATATTTTTTTTAATTTCATTGACAAAACACGCATATTATTGTATACTTTGTATGTATTTGCGAGGGGTGCAGTGGGTATTCCCACAGCGCCCCATCTGATTTTTACATATTTTTACTTTACATAAATGAGGAGGAATCTCTTTGAAAAACATCCCCGAACTTTTTGGAAGTATGGTCTTTAACGAAACCGTTATGAAAGAACGTCTTCCTCAGGAAATTTACCGTGCGTTGAAGCAAACTATCAATAATGGCGTCAGTCTTGACCGAGATGTTGCGGATATTATTGCTGCCGCAATGAAGGATTGGGCAATTGAAAAGGGCGCAACCCACTTCACTCATTGGTTCCAGCCCATGACCGGTATTACCGCAGAAAAGCACGACAGTTTCATCACTCCCGGCAAAAACGGCACCATTATTATGGAATTTTCGGGCAAGGAGCTTATAAAGGGCGAACCCGATGCCTCCTCCTTTCCTTCCGGCGGAATCCGTGCAACATTTGAAGCCAGAGGCTACACCGCATGGGACCCCACCTCATACGCATTCATCAAGGACGGAACCCTCTGTATTCCCACAGCCTTCTGTTCCTACGGCGGCGAATCCTTGGACAAAAAGACACCACTCCTCCGTTCAATGGAAGCAATCAACAAACAGGCACTCAGAATATTGAAGCTTTTCGGCAAGGAAGACGTGACACGTGTTGTGTCCACCGTAGGTCCCGAGCAGGAATACTTCCTTATTGACAGAGATATATATAAGAAGAGAAAAGATTTGGTATACTGCCGCAGAACCCTTTTCGGAGCACCTGCACCAAAGGGTCAGGAAATGGAAGACCACTACTTTGGACACCTGAAGCCCAGAGTTTCGGCATATATGAAGGAGCTTGACGAGGAGCTCTGGAAACTGGGAATCCTGGCAAAAACAAAGCACAACGAAGCGGCTCCTGCACAGCACGAGCTTGCACCAATATTCACAACAACGAACATCGCAACCGACCACAACCAGC
>JAZNLK010000121.1:0-4160 GCA_045579055.1 Clostridia bacterium | reverse complement strand
ACATGGCTACGATCCGACCTCTGTCTTCCTCAAAGGACAGTCTGATGCTTTCAAGCTTGTATTCACGTTCAAGATCAAACATAACCCACGACTTGATTCCGTCACGTGCTGCCCACGGTTCATTCTTCCACATACGTGCGTTTATGGGAGCCGATGCCGCACCACTTCTGTACTCAAACTCATTCCCCGTGGAGCCACCGTTGAAAAATGCCATTGTTCCGCCGCCTGGTGCAACATAGTTATATGAAGCTCTCCAGCGTTTCAGATAAACCACGTTCGCCGCCGCAGTCCTGTCAGCAGGTTCTGCAGCCCAGCTATTTCTGCATGTTCCCAGAACAGCCGCTGCCGAACCCGTATCGGTTATGCTACAGCCTCTTACAGTACTGTTGTCAACACCTTCATAAAAGGCAATTCCTGCAACTTCGGTACCCCAAACTGCACAATCAGCAAACTCAATATTGTTAGCATAGTTAACCTCAACCGTGCCGGGCGTCAGATTTCCTGCCGCCTGAGGGCATATCGGGAACTCACCTTGCTGATTGACATAACTTGAATTTTCGGCAATTGGGTTTGTTGAATGTGCAAACCCGATGTCCTTGAATGTCATTCCGGAAATCTGATGGTAATTATCGTGGCCATCAATGCGCATAATCCGTTCAAGAACGGGAACAATCACCTTTGCAGATGTCATATTCTCATTTTCACGTGGAAAATAATAAAGCTTCTTTATCTTTTTATCAAAATAGAATTCTCCCGGCTCATCAAGAAGCTCCAGAGCGTTCTCAACAATAAACTCCTTGTTATATGTAGGCCAGAGACGCTCTCTGGTTGAAGAATCGTCCTTCATCTCATACATCGCATTCCATATAGGATTCTCAAGCTTCACAATAAGTCTTTCATTGTTGCTTGGATCATCAACAATATCCTTCACTGCAATCTGGAAGTCCCTCCACGCAATTGTCCAGTGAAAAACCACGTCTTCGGGATTATTGAATTTGGGCATTTGAGACTTGTCCACATAGAAACCGTCCGTAGACCCATAATACGAATCTGATGCGTGGTAGTTTGCAACACCCTTAATCATTTTTTGGGATGCCGCACGGCGTGCAGGTCTTTCATTCACATACAAATCCCTTGCATACTCAAGTTCGGGTGCATCAGCCGTCCAAAGACCGTTTGGTAACTCTGTCCACCCCAAAATTTCTCTTCCACCCGAGATAACCGACTTTTTTGCTCCGGCACCCTGATAAATCACCTTAAAGCCATTGCACGCTGAATCAGCTTCGGTGAACTGAAGATAATCATCAAGTTCATATCTTCCTTCCGCAAGATTAACCACAATATCGCCTGTCATTCTTCCGCCGTTTTTTGCAATATACTCACGAACCGCATCTCTAGCCCGTTCGATAGTCAAAAAAGGTGCAGACACAGTTCCTTTTCCTGAATCACTTCCGGTAACAGGATTAACATAAAACTCTTTCATCGCATTAGATGCAGCTCTCACATCTGGAATTACACAAAACAACATACTTGCAAATAACACGAAAGCAAAAATTCTTTTCATCACAAACAAGACAACCTTTCTAAAACAGTGTATATATAAACCTTATCACACATTCATCCGTGGTTAAAGTATAAGATTTATACTTTAACCCCAAATATTATACTTTGATAATTAAAAGATGTCTCAATTCGACCCCCACACGTTTAATTACAAACAGTCCTAGTCAAAGCTTCCTTGTCTTGCATTTTTGATTATTATAAACAAAAAACAATTTTGCGGAACAACACTGTTCTCATTTCCAGTCTCTTTTATTTGTACGAAATTCTTGACGATTTTTACAAAAATTCGTTTATGGTTCTCCATCACTATCCATCATGATAACCGCCATCCAAATCATAATAATCTCTGATATCGAAAAAAGCATAGCAATTCGTGTCATAAAAACACAAATTACTATGCTTCTTAATATTATGTATCGTTAAACTTCGCATTTGAGGGTAAACTATCCCGTTTATTGACTAAGCTTTTTTTAATAAACTTGGTTTAGTTACACAGAACAAACGAAGTCTCATTCTATATAGCAAACATTCCCAAATATTCCTTGGTATTTTTAACCATTTCGTCAAAGAGCTTTCTTGCATCTGTGAGACCACAGGTAACAAGCGGGTCGTTGGCAAAGGCAAGGAAGATTTTTTCTATGTTTCTTTCCTTTATGCCTTCTGCTGTCAGCTCCTGAACTCCAACAACTCTTGAAATCAGCGAGTAAATTTCCTTTGGTACTTCTCCTGCACATACAGGAGTTACTCTGTCGGCTGAGAATACTGTTTTTGTCTCACCTTCTTGATTTCCCGATAATTTAAGCGATACCCCACGCCCGTTGATGCCTTCAAAGCTGTAGAGATTTGACTCCCCCTCCTGTGTAATACTTAATATTACACACTTTTAATAGAGACAAGCGATTTTCGGAAATCATCTTTCGGATATATTTTATGATAAATCGACCTTCAAGTCGATGTTATTTTCGTTTTCAGTTTTCGAGCTCTTTGGCAAATGGCCACGGCGGCTCAACCGTTTTTTTAATTTAATCTTATAATCTGACTGTTTATTGTGATGCGGTCAATTAACGTCTGCATCAAATGCTTGTCCTCCGCCGCATCTACCCATGAGGACAGTTCTCTGTTCGTTATAAATATGATGCTTCTTGTTTCGTTTAAAAGCATTATGCTGTGGTATAACTTCACCAGGTCTTCTTCTCTTACGCCTGTATACATCATATCATCTATGATGATGAGGGAGCTCTGTGTGAAGTATCTGAATCGGCGCAGCTGTTTGTCTGACGCATCCTTGTTATTGATTGTGTAAAGGAAGTCGTCAAAGGTGTTGTAGCTTACCTTGACGCCTGCTTCCAGTGCCTTTCTTCCCAAATGTGCTGCAAGTGATGTCTTGCCACATCCGCATTTTCCGATGAGGATTATGTTCTGGTCTTTTTCTATCCACTCAAGTTCTTCTAAGCGTTCTATCTGCCAGGCGATACCGCTATTGATATTTGTGGTCATGAACTCCTTTTTAGGAAGTCTGCCTGCTTTTTCACGTCTTAACACTGCGAACTCCTCGCGTTTCTCAACCTCTTTTTGTAATACGTCTTTGAGGTATGCAAGATTGCTTTCCTTGTCGTGCGACAGGTCGATTACACCTTTTGCGATATTTTGAAGGTTAAGCGTCCTGGCAAGCTCTTGTATTTCTGTAATACTTGTCATACCTGTTCCCCCTCTATCTCTTTCGCTCTGTGCCTGCATTGATAAAAAAGCGAATCCTTCATTTTGACTCTGGCTGTGCCTTCGCCTGTTTTGTAAATGAGGTATGCCGCCAATTCATAGGCTGTACATTTGTCCACTTTTACACAGTGTTCAATAGCTTCTTCCATCTGGTCATCAGTGTAAACGCGGGATAGTTTTATGACCCAGCGGTAGTGAGTATTCCGATAACGTTTGACCGTTATTCCAACCTTTTCGATGAATTCCAGCGCAGTTTCATCATCCTTATACATCTTCCGAAGAATTTCAAGGGACACTGCTTCGTCTCTTGTCTCCTCTTTGAATGGAATGTCAAGACCTGGCGCCTCAGCTTTCTTCACTTCAAGGATTAGCACGTTATCCGCTGCTCTGTAAAAAGAGAGCTGCCCTTCGTCTTCCTCGATGCGCACCACTTCTTTCACCAGCACCTTTTCTTTTGGAAGCATATATCGGCTTCCTTGATAGGTTACGCAGTAGTTTGGCGAAACATTTCTAATGTTGCTTGCCAGATTGCCGCGAAACGGTACCTTTACCAGAGTCGGTGCCTCCGTCATAAATTCTTCACGAGGTATGCGCTTGGTGGAATAATTGTAGGTGCCGTTGGCTTCCACATCCAGCCAATGAAGCGCTGCACTGTTTAGTGAATCAATGCCTGCGAATATGCGACCTTCGAGAAAGTTTTCCTTCACGTATTTCACGAAGTTTTCAACCTTGCCTTTGGTCTGCGGGTCACGCGGTCTGCATAAAACGATGCTGTAACCAACTGTGTTTACATATTCTTCAAACTCCGGTACAAAGATGATGTTTCCCAAATTTTCACTCACCACAAACACACGGTCTTGGTCATACATAATCGTCTGGGG
>JAZNLK010000120.1:0-7587 GCA_045579055.1 Clostridia bacterium | reverse complement strand
TGAGATTTTTTTT
The DNA here is from genome assembly GCA_045579055.1 of Clostridia bacterium. Lineage (GTDB taxonomy): Bacteria > Bacillota > Clostridia > Monoglobales > Monoglobaceae > SIG440. The sequence goes on along the minus strand of JAZNLK010000120.1, from coordinate 7,574 downwards.
GCCATTTCGAAGTCATCACCCCATAGCTTTGCGGTAACGGGAAATTCATCAAAACGGCAGATAGGGTTCAGATAATAAAAATAGAAGGCGTTGGAAAAATTGATTCTGATGGCGTTGAAGCTATCGTTGCCCGTGTCAAAATAACTGTGAAAATCCGCAGGCGAAACAATGAAGATGTCTCCGTCTGAAATATCGTATTTTTTCCCGTTTGCGTGATGCACACCAATGCCTTTGATTACAAAAACCATCTCATACTTGGTATGCCAATGGACCTTTGGTTCTTTGATCATCATTCCTTCACGGATATGCTTGACCTCGTAAAGACGGTCATAATCCTGAATACAACGGAAAGTATCTGTCATTTTGGTCACCCCTTTGAAAATATGTTAACACGTTTTTTAATGAATTTCCACAAATCTTAAAAATTCCTTTTGAAAATATAACAAAAAAGCAAAATTTCACTACCAAAATCTAAAAAACTGTGTTATACTTTGATTTAGAAGAGGGGGTGTTCCTGTGTCTGCAAAAAAATATCCACGCATCAGAAGATATAGTTTTGTTCCCGGTGAGGAAAAAGTTTTCAACAGCTTTTCCGGGTTTCTGATGGTTTATGTCAAAGCCGGAGCAGGGACATTCTGTATCAATGACCGACTGGAAGAGTTTAAATCCGGAACGGTTTCGGTTATGTCCTGCCTTGATTATCTCAAATTGAAGGATAGCGAGAATCCGGTGGAATTATGGACTCTCGAATTCTCGGAGGAGGCTTTTTCGGGACGGATTCCGGAATTTTTCAGCATAAGGAAGCTCCCTGTGATTACAAACGCCGGCACAGAGTCCAAAAAACTTGAGGATATTCTTGAACTGATGGAAATGGGCATAGATAATAAGTTGGAGAAGACTGACATTTTCTTGCGTAACCTTTCAAAAGCGGTTTTGATTTATACCGTAAAATTCTGCAACACAGACGGACAAAAAACTGTTTTTGACAGAAAAACTGAACAGGCGATTTTATATATTTATATGCATTTCAAAGAATCTTTGAGTATTGAGGAGGTTTCGGCACACGTTCATTATTCGGCAAACTATTTTTATCATAGTTTTCAGAAGAACACAGGAACATCATTTCAAAAGTTCCTGTACAACCTGAGAATGGATTATGCAAGGAACCTTATGCGATTTACCGATTTGTCGGTTTCGGACATATGTTATGAATGCGGATACAACTCGGTTCAGTATTTTTCAACCGCATTCCGGAAAAAATTCGGACAATCGCCAAAGAATTATATTAATGAGAATTTGCGTACAGGAGGAAAATTATGAAACCTTTGAAACTTGAGGAGCTGACGCTTGAACAAAAAATAGGACAGCTTATTATTGTCCGTGGGTTCATTGACGAGGCTGACCGAAAATACATTATGGAGATGACAGAAAATAAGGCTGTTGGAGGATTTCAGATTGGATATAGCCCAACCTGCAAGGAGCTGATTGCAGAAATCAACGAGAGGGCAGGTTATCCCATACTCATTTGTGCCAATATGGAATACGGCTTTGCTGGAACAAAGACGAAGTTTCCGGCACTTCTGGGGCTTTCTGCAACCAATGACCCGGAGCTTGCATACAAAGCGGCAAGAGTTGCTGCAATTGAAACAAAGGCTTTCGGTTTTAATATGATTTGGGGGCCTGTTGTGGATTACAGCGGCGCGGGAAAAATCTGCAAGAACACAAGAACAATGGGAGATGACCCTGAAACTGTAACACGTTTTGCAAAGGCGATTGTGAAAGGCTATGCCGACGAAGGGATTCTTGCAACAGCGAAACACTTCCCCGGCGGCAGTGACGGCACGGGCGACAATCACCTTGGCTTGACCTCTTCAGAATTTTCCCTTGATGAATTGTGTGCTCACGATTTGGTTCCTTATCTTGAACTGTTTAATAATTCAGAGTTGCCGGCGCTTATGACAACGCACAAGATATTCAAAAACATCGACCCTGACTTCCCGGCAACACTTTCAAAGAAAATGATGGGAATTGCACGTGAAAAGGGCTTTGACGGGCTTATTCAGTCAGATTCCCTTGCTATGATGGGGGTTTGTCAGGCTTTTGGTGAAAAGGAATGTCTTGCACTTGCCATTGCCGCAGGCTGTGACCAGGTGCTTCCCAATTACCGTCTGCCCTTTAAGGATGTCTATGATGCACTTATGGAGGCATATAACAAGGGTATTATCACGCCACAGCGTCTTGATGAGGCTGTGCGCAGAGTTATTGAAGCACAGAACAAGACTTTGAAGGAGGCATCGAAAACAGAGCTTACTGACGAGGATTATGACACCATTGAAGAACTGAACAAAAAGGGTCTCTGCTATTTGGGTAAGGATGGCGTAGCTCCTGAGCTTTCAAAGGACGGAAAGAAGGTTTTTGTTCTTTGCAGTGAAAATGAATATCCCTATGACAGTGCGGAAAATCCCGAACTTGAGGAAAAGGATACCTTTGCATACAAGAATGTTCTGAAACAGGCGGAAATGGTGAAGGAATACTTTCCTGAGGCTGAAACAATTATCATCAGTGAGTATCCCAATCACGTTCAGAACGAGAAGGTTGCCCTTGCGGCATCAAGGGCGGATGAGGTTGTGTTCTGCACCTTCTGCCGTCCCCACAGCTACCTGGGAAGTGACGGAATTACCAATCGCGTGGAATATCTCATAAAGAGCAACCCCAAAAAGACAGCGGCGGTTCTTCATATCGGAAATCCTTATGAGGTTTCAAAGCTCACAACGGTTCCCAGGGTTTTCCTGGGTCACCTTGGTGGCGATAGCTTGAAATATACGTTAAGGGCATTGAAGGGGGAATTTGTGCCTACCGGAAAAATTCCTGTTAAAATCTGAGGTTGAAGAATTTGAGAAAAATGAAAGGCTAAAAAGTCGGGTGACTTTTTAGCCTTTTTGACTGTTTAGTTGCTTTTTTTTGCTTTTTTTGCTCTCACAAGGTCGATTATCATTCCCGATGTCATAAAGGTGAAGGTGGTCAGATGCGAAACAAGAGATGCACCGGAGGGAGTGATTATGTCATAAGTAATCCAGAGAGCAATGTTTCCCCAAGTCCAGATTCGGTACATTGTTCCGGTTTTCTGAATGGTGCTGATTGCAAACATCAGTGATGCAATGATAACAAGTCCTGAGGTTGACCATTTTTCCCAGGCGAAGAGGTTTGCGATGGTAAAGACCACTCCGTAAATTACGGCAACGAAAACAGGGATATCCTTCCCCTTTATGTCATAAATTCCGCTGACAATGGCTGTTGCGGCACCGATTGCGCAGGATATTGCACCGTTATAGCTTCCCTGCAGAGTGTATGAAACGGCAATTGCCAGGTTGGCTGTTGCCAGAAGAACCAGAATTTTTTTTACGTCCTTTATGTATGAGGTGCTGACGATGCAAGCGGTGGAAAAAATTGATACGATAAGTGCCATCAGGCTCATGGCATCGTGGGGAATCATATCGTTGAAGCCTTTTGCCAATATGCTCAGAATGTAGTCCATATGATTTATTCTCCTTTATTCTTTGTTTTTTTTCGGATATCAGCACCCAGACCCACAGCAAATACTGCCGTGAAGAGAAGGTGCTGAATCAATGGCCCTGCTGCACCTGCGAAAATGTCATACAGACACCAAAGGATGCTGTTGGCAAGAACCCATATGTGATAGGACATTCCGTTTTCACGGGTGTTGCAGATGACTCCGGTGATTGCTCCCGTTATGGCGAAAACCGTGAACCATGCCTCGTATGCGGCGATGTTTATGGCGATATATGCCAGACAGTAGGCAACAATCACAAAAATCGGAACAGGTTTCTCTTTTATTGCAAAGATGCCTCCGGTCAGCGCTACGGCTGTTGCAATGATATATGTGGCGAAGCCTCCGGAGCTGTCGGACACAAAATAGTTTATTGCTGTGGTTATGCTTGCAATAACTACGCAAAGCAGGATTTTTTTCATATCCTTCATAAATGAGGTTATGATGGTGAATCCTGATGCAATGCAAACAAGAAGGATGCTAAGTACAAACATTTGATATGCTCCGTTCGTAAATTTTACCAAAAGAATTGTAGCATAAAAACTGTCATTTGACAAGTGTTGAAAAAATAAAAAATATTTTTGTTTTTTTTCGCAAAAGTATTGTAAATATACAAAACATTGTGGTAAAATAAATTATAATGTTAATTTATAATAAAAGAAAGGGTTTTGAAAATGGAATTAATCTATACTGGAAAAACAAAGGATGTTTACAAGCTGGAAAACGGAAACGTTTTGCTGAAGTTCAAGGACGATTGCACCGGCAAGGACGGCGTATTTGACCCGGGCGAAAACTCCGTTGGTCTCACAATCGAAGGTATCGGCAAAGCTAACCTTGAGACATCAATTTATTATTTTGAAATGCTCAAGAAAGCCGGCATCAAGACCCATTATGTGAGTGCAAATCTTGAGGATGCCACAATGGAAGTTCTTCCCGGCAAGGTTTTTGGTCACGGTCTTGAAGTTATTTGCCGTCTTGTTGCAACAGGCAGCTTTATCCGCAGATACGGTGAATATATTGAAGACGGAACAGTTCTTGAGGGCGGTTATGTTGAATGTACATTCAAGAACGATGAAAAGGGCGATCCGCTGGTAACAGCAGAAGGTCTTGCGGCTCTTGGTGTTATGTCCCCTGAGATGTTCAACAGTATGAAGGAACAAACTCTCAAAATCACAAAGATTATTGCTGATGACTTGAAGGAAATCGGTCTTGACCTTTGGGATATCAAGTTTGAATTCGGATACAACAACAACGAAGTTATTCTTATTGATGAAATTGCTTCGGGCAATATGCGTGTTTATAAGGACGGCAAGATTGTTGAACCCGTTGAACTGACAAAGCTTATCAATAACAGATAACAACAAGGGACTGTTGCATACCGCAACAGTCCTTTGACTTATAACCGTTTGGGAGGGATTTTTTTGTTAACTCTGGAAATCTTTGAAAGCTATCAGGCACTTGACAGATATTTTGCGTCAAATTCGGGAAAGGTGGGAAAACGTGCGGCGGTTTTCTGCACCTATCAGGAAGTAATGGACAGATTCCGTGACAAGGCACGTCAGTGGTATAAAATTGTGTACCGTGGCGGTCGTGAGGGGCTTCTGAATCATTTGTCCGCTCTGAAAATTGACGGCTGGAAGGACTATTTTTTGCATATTAATATGCCCGAAAGCTATACTGCCGAGGATATGACCGATGTGGCGGCTGTGGTATGCAAATACAACAACAGCCCAAAGGTTGAGCCGGCATTGAGATGTACCTTTGACCCCTGCCTCGGTGAGACGGAAATTGAAGTTACAATTGTTGTTCCCAAGCTGGAGCTTAACTGGCATTTTGAAAGAATGATGAAGTAAATATCACTTGTTTTGTAAGAAACAAGATAACTGAAAAACGACTTGTCGAAGCAAGTCGTTTTTTTCTGGCTTTCACGTTCATAATAGAAGCAGTACATTTTAAGTGATATGCAAACTTCGTTTGCTCGATATATTTACTTCGTAAATTCGATATGTTTTTCGTTTCACTCAAAACTCGATATGATATAAATCTCGTTGCCGCAGGCAACATATCGCATTACGCAGTAATATATCGCACCGAAGGTATATCATAAATTCCGTCAGGAATTTATATCGATGAAAAAAGCGTACTGAAACTTTCAGTACGCTTTTTTCTGGTGACTCCTAGGGGATTCGAACCCCTGTAGCCGCCGTGAGAGGGCGGAGTCTTAACCACTTGACCAAGGAGCCATAGAAACCCATGCATAATGCATGGGTTTGTGGTAGCGGTAACTAGATTCGAACTAGTGACACTACGGGTATGAACCGTATGCTCTAGCCAACTGAGCTATACCGCCATATTTTGTCCGAAAGACATATGATATGATATCACAAATAGTACCTTTTGTCAATAGAAATTACGAAATTTTTCTCAAAAAAATTAAAACATGGCTTTTTCATATTGACATTTGGGAATAAATAGTATAAGATATAGGTTGACAGTTAATGTATTTATTGAATTTGAACTCCATTTTTACGAATGAATTCTTTTTCAAAGAGCAACATAATAAATATAACAATATTAAGGTGGTTAGGTTATGTTTGGACAAGATATAGGCATAGATTTGGGAACAGCTTCTGTTTTGGTATATATTAAAGGCAAAGGCATTGTTGCTAAGGAGCCATCTGTTGTTGCCGTTGACAAGAATACAAACAAGCTTTATGCTGTCGGCGAAGATGCTCAAAGAATGCTCGGACGAACACCGGGAAACATCGTTGCTATTCGTCCCTTGCGAGATGGTGTTATTTCTGATTATAACACTACCGAACGAATGATTAAGTATTTCCTCAACAAGGTAACAAAGCGCAGCATCTTTAAACCCAGGGTTATTATTTGTGTTCCAAGTGGTGTTACAGAGGTTGAAGAGCGTGCAGTAATTGATGCAGGAATTCAGGCAGGAGCAAGCAAAGTTCATTTAATTGAAGAGCCTTTGGCTGCTGCTATCGGTGTTGGAATAGACATTTCTCAGCCATATGGTTCGATGATTGTCGACATGGGCGGTGGAACAAGCGACGTTGCGGTAATATCTCTTGGTGGAATTGTTACCAGCGAATCTATCAAGGTTGCCGGCGATAAGTTCAACGAGGCCATCGTTCGTTTTGTCAGAAAAAAATACAACATTTTAATTGGCGAACGAACCGCGGAAGATTTGAAAATAAAAATAGGTTGCGTATATAGACGTGATGACAATTTAACTATGGACATCAGAGGACGTAGCTTGGTTTCAGGTTTGCCAAAAACCATAACACTTTCTTCAGATGAAATTCTCGAGGCTCTTTCCGAAACTTCAGCAAGCATCGTAGAAGCAGTAAAAGCCGTTCTTGAAAAAACTCCTCCTGAATTAATCGGAGATATCAGTTCAAGAGGAATTGTTTTAACAGGCGGTGGTTCATTAATTTACGGCATGGACAAACTCATCGAAAGCGAAACGGGAATTCGAACCATAGTTGCTGAAGATGCAGTATCATGCGTCGCTTTGGGTACAGGAAAAGCTCTTGACAACATATCTGTTTTGCAGAGTTATAACCCAACAAGACGTAAAGGCTAAATCGCTCTTTTTAATTACCTTTGCGTATAAATTGCTTATGCGCAAAGGTAATATGTTGTTTTAATCATATCTCCTAAGTATTTAACATCGTGGCATTTGGGGATTTAGATTTTGCTTTAACCTTATTTTTGAATTTAGATATACAAGGACAGGTATCGAAGTGGGTACGTTTGCGAGCGCGTCCGGTGGACGATACAGCGAGCAATAAGGAGTGGCAGCGGTCGAAATTTTTCACGGCAGTGATTAAAAATTTCGGGCACTGCAACAGGACATAACGGGGGCTCCCCGTTATATATTACAACTAAATATCAGCTAATACTCTTTTTTAGAGTTTAGTATATACGGACAGGTATCGAAGTGGTCATAACGGGGCTGACTCGAAATCCCCTCGGTTACACTGTAACT
>JAZNLK010000119.1:0-4736 GCA_045579055.1 Clostridia bacterium | reverse complement strand
CTTGAAAAGAAGTTCGGCGCACCCCTCATTACAAATGACGGCGTTACAATCGCAAAGGAAATCGAACTTGTATGCCCCTTTGAAAATATGGGTGCTCAGCTTGTTAAGGAAGTTGCATCAAAGACAAACGATATCGCAGGTGACGGTACAACAACCGCTACACTTCTGGCTCAGGCTCTGGTTCGTGAAGGTCTCAAGAACGTTACAGCAGGTGCAAACCCCATGATTGTCAGAAAGGGTATCGCTGCTGCTGTTGATACTGCTGTTGCTGAAGTTGTTAAGAACAGCAAAAAAGTAAGCGGTCGTGACGATATCGCAAGAGTTGCTGCAGTTTCCGCTGCTGACGATGCTATCGGCGAACTTATCGCTGAGGCAATGGAAAAGGTTACAAGCGACGGTGTTATTACTGTTGAAGAATCCAAGACTGCTGAAACATATTCAGAAGTTGTTGAAGGTATGCAGTTCGACCGTGGCTACATCACACCTTATATGGTAACAGATACAGAAAAGATGGAAGCTGTTATTGATGATGCATACATTCTCATCACAGACAAGAAAATCACAACAATCCAGGATATCCTCCCACTCCTTGAACAGATTGTTCAGCAGGGCAAGAAGCTCATTATTGTTGCTGAAGATATCGAAGGCGAAGCTCTTTCAACTCTTATTGTTAACAAGCTCCGCGGAACATTCACCTGCGTTGGTGTTAAGGCTCCCGGCTTTGGCGAAAGAAGAAAAGCTATGCTCGAAGACATTGCAATTCTTACAGGCGGTACTGTAATTTCAGAAGAACTTGCTCTTGACATTAAGGAAACATCAATCCTTCAGCTTGGTCGTGCACGTCAGGTTAAAGTTCAGAAAGAAAATACCATTATCGTTGACGGTGCAGGCGATCCCGCTGCAATCAAGGCTCGTGTAACCGCTATAAAGAACCAGATTGAAGGAACAACATCAGATTTCGACAAAGAAAAGCTTCAGGAAAGACTTGCAAAGCTTTCAGGCGGTGTTGCTGTTATCAAGGTTGGTGCCGCAACAGAAGTAGAAATGAGAGAAAAGAAGCTCAGAATCGAAGATGCTCTGGCTGCTACCCGTGCAGCTGTTGAAGAAGGTATTGTTGCCGGCGGCGGTACAGCGTTCATCAATGCTATGCCCGCAGTTGAAGCTCTCATCGAAAAGCTTGAAGGCGATGAAAAAGTTGGTGCAAAGACAGTTCTCCGTGCTCTTGAAGAACCTGTTCGTCAGATCGCATTCAATGCAGGTGTTGAAGGCAGCGTAATCGTTAACCAAATTAAGGCAAGTGAAGTTGGCATAGGTTACAACGCACTTACCGAAGAATATATGGATATGCTCAAGAACGGTATTGTTGACCCCACAAAGGTTACCCGTTCAGCACTCCAGAATGCTGCATCTGTTGCATCAATGGTTCTCACAACAGAAAGCCTTGTTGCAAACAAGCCCGATCCTCAGGCAGCAGCAGCTGAAGCTGCAGCTATGGCAGGTGCAGGCGCAGGTATGGGTGGAATGTATTAATATCCTTTCACGCACAACTCAAACAGTCGCAGAGTTTTCTGCGACTGTTTTTCAAGTAATTCAGCAAAAAACTTGACAAATTTCTATTTATACATTAAAATAGACAATATATAAAAATTATCCATTCAGGAGGTAAATTTAAAATGAAAAGAATACTCACATTAATCCTTGCATTAACAATGATTTGTTGCGTTTTTGCAGCTTGCGGTTCAGAAGAACCCAAGAAGGCAAATGACGAAGTAGCGACAGATGCTGACGTTACACCCGCAGCAAAAGACAAACTTGTTATGGCAACCAACGCAGCGTTCCCTCCCTATGAATACAAAGAAGGAACTGAATTCAAGGGCATCGACGTCGAAATTGCACAGGCACTTGCTGCAGAGCTTGGTATGGAGCTCGAAATTGCCGATATGGAATTCGACAGCATTATCACAGCCGTTGACAACGGAGCTGCAGATGTTGGTATCGCAGGTATGACTGTTACAGATGAAAGAAAAGAACAGGTTGACTTTTCACTCAGCTATGCAACAGGTGTTCAGTCAATCATTGTTGTTGAAGGTTCAGAGATTGCATCTCCCGATGACCTTGCAGGCAAGAAAATCGGTGTTCAGTTGGGAACAACAGGTGATATTTATGCTTGTGATGATTTTGGCGCTGAAAATGTTACACAGTACGGAAAAGGTGCTGACGCCGTAATCGCTCTTAAGGGTGGCGATGTTGATGCGGTTATCATCGACAACGAACCCGCAAAAGCATTTGTTGAAGCAAACGAAGGTCTCAAGATTCTTGATACTGACTACGCTGTTGAAGACTATGCTATTGCTATCAAGAAGGGTAACACAGAACTTCTCGACAAAATCAATACAGCTCTTGAAAAGCTCACAGCAGACGGTACAATCGATACAATCATTGGCAAGTACATCACAGCTGAATAATATCTGACTTAAAATTTAACATAATTCCACAGCAGAGACAGAAGAGCATCTTCTGTCTTTGCCGTGCGTTTAGAGAGTTTTTAACCGAAATTACATATACGGAAGGGTGGAGAAATAATGTCCGCAAAAAAAATATGGGCAATAGTCATTTCTTTGGTTATTATTGCAGGCTTGATCGGTTTTTTTGTGTTCCAGATTAACGACGGCACAAATGCCAAAGAAATTTCCGTTGACGAAGCTGAAAGTTTCCTTAACTCCTACTTTGATTCTATACCAACAACAGATGCGACAAAAGGCATCGCCTCAAAAAATCATATCAAAGTAACCGATATCTCCTACGGGAACGAAAAGGATATTATTACAAAGTGTACGGTAACGACAATTGATGTACACTCCGTCCTTTCAGCTCATTACAACGAGTTTTTGAGCAGCGAGGTTACCAAGCCGAACAGTACGATGTATAAATCAGCATTGGACTTCAAGCTTGAATTTCAGGAAAAGATTGTTGCTCTTTTGCAGGAAGCTCCAACTGTATCAAGTGATTGCGAAATTATCATCTATGATACCGACAATGGTCTTCAGGCGTACGTAACAGATGATGTAATCAATTGCATTTTCGGCAATCTCAAAGCAGTTGAATCTGAAATCAATCAGATTTCAACATACATTGATGCGGACGGAAATGAACAGGAAATCGGCTCCAAAAACGTGAACAAAGGTTTTGTTCAGTGCTTTGAGATGAGATATAATTCTGAAAAGCCCGACACTTCAAATTCAATAGGTCGTGCATGGAACTCTTTCAAAAAAGATTTCCACCGCAACTTCATTGAACACGGACGTTGGAAAACAATCCTTCAGGGTTTGTGGGTTACACTTCAGCTAACGTTCTGTGCACTGCTGATTGGTATCGTTCTTGGTTTTTTGGTTGCCTTTGTTCGTTGCACATATCTTAAATCCACAAAAAAAGGTCCGATTATCAGAATTCTCAACGGCATCTGTCAGTTTTATCTGACCATAATCAGAGGTACACCTGCAGTTGTTCAGATAATGATTATATACTTTGTTATCTTTATGCCTATGGGAGTAAGTAAATTCTTATCCGCAGTAATATGCTTTGGTGTGAACTCCGGTGCATATGTTGCAGAAATTGTACGTGGTGGAATTATGAGTATCGATGAAGGTCAAACCGAGGCCGGCAGAAGTCTTGGCTTCGGATATATGCGCACAATGTATCATATTGTGTTCCCGCAAGCCTTCAAGGCGGTTCTTCCATCTCTCGCCAACGAATTTGTTGTTCTTCTGAAAGAAACTTCAATTGCATTCTACATCGGTCTTGGTGACATTATGTATTCTGTAAATGCAATCAGAGCCGCAACATACACACCTTTTATGCCGCTTATCGCAGCAGCATTAATTTATCTTATTTTGGTACTTATTCTTTCGAAACTTGTCAGCTTGCTTGAAAGGAGATTGAGAAACAATGAACGCTAATCAGGATTATATAATCAGAACAGAAAAACTTTCAAAATGTTTCAAAAAAACAATCCACGCCCTTCAAGATGTTGATGCAAATATTTCAAAAGGCGAAGTTGTTGTAATTATCGGACCTTCGGGAAGCGGAAAATCAACCTTCCTCCGCTCTCTCAACCGACTTGAAGAACCAACAGGCGGTCACATTTACTTTGACGGCGTTGATATAATGGATCCAAAGACCAATATCAACCTTCACAGACAAAGAATGGGAATGGTTTTTCAACAGTTCAATCTTTTCCCCCATATGACCGTGAAGAAGAATCTGACAATTGCTCCAATGAAGCTGTTGAAAATGAGCAAAGAAGAAGCCGACCAAAAAGCAATGGCACTTCTTGCACGTGTCGGTCTTGCAGACCGTGCAAATGCATATCCATCACAGCTGTCGGGTGGACAAAAACAGAGAGTTGCCATCGTCCGTGCACTTATGATGAGCCCGGAGGTTATGTTATTTGACGAACCCACCTCTGCTCTTGACCCCGAAATGGTCGGAGAAGTTCTTGATGTTATGAAAGAGCTTGCAAAAGAAGGTATGACAATGGTCGTTGTAACTCACGAAATGGGTTTTGCAAGAGAAGTTGCTGACCGTGTAATATTTATGAGTGACGGAAGAATTGTTGAAGAGGGAACACCGCAGAAAATATTCTCTCAACCTGAGGATGCACGTACAAAGCAGTTTTTAAATAGCATTTTATAAATACGTTTTGTATTACAAAATCTGATTTATCGTAAAAAAAGCAC